>NZ_JBTJJV010000006.1:0-230335 GCF_054456855.1 Terrabacter sp. AAH1
CGCCAGCCCCGCCCCCAGCAGCGCCAACGCCTGCTCCCGCTGAGCCAACGAGTACGTCCCCGGGATTCCGCCCATGCCTGCCTCCACGCAATTCGTGTTGCGCAGACGATCTGAAGCCAAGAGGGGTGCGCGTCGGGAAGTGGGCACTCGACCGGGGGGGGTCATCAGGTCCGCGGTCGGCGGCCGGGCCGCGGCAGCGACGAGTGGACGGTCCCCGCGAGCGCCACGACGAGCGGCACGAACGCGAAGAGGTAGCGCGACCGCCCCTGCAGCACGAGGGTGAAGGCTGCGATCCCGAGCACCGAGACGGCGAGGAGGAGGGTCTCGCGCCGGTAGGGGGCGCGCAGCAGCCCGACACCTGCCACGAGCAGCACCGCCAGCCACAAGGCCTGCGTGAGGTCTACCCGCAACGGATACCCAGATCCGTGGAAACCGTTGAGCTCGTGGACGGCTCCCGTGAGGCCGGTCGCCGGCGCCAGGGCTCCCGGCAGGGAGTCCGGCCCCTCGCCCCACGCCCAGAACATCCCGTCGCCCCAGTTCCAGGCCGCCTTGTTGCCGTAGAAGGCGAGCGTGCCACCGAGACCGCGCTCGGCCCAGCGGTCGCCGAGGAAGCCCGCCGCATACGCCCTCATCTGCTCCTGGTCGCTGTGGGTCACGGCGTCGACCATCTGTCGGGAGTAGGCGCCGTAGTTCACGACCCCGCCGGGAGTGCGCTGCCCGTCGGCGCCGAGGGCGACCCACCAGAGGATCGGCGGTGTCGCGGTGGCGTCGATGCGCGACGAGTCGACCCCCGAGACCGTCGTGGCGGCGGCCGACAGGCCCAGACCGACCCCCGCGAAGGCGGCCATCGAGACGGCACACGCCGCGATGACACCCGCCCGTCGGCCGGGCAGCAGGTCGTGGTCGAAGATCGCGACCACTGCCGTCAGGACGCCGGCGATGGCGACGACCACCGGCGTCGTCTTGATCGCGTACGCGACCGCCACACAGACGACCGACAGGGACCACAGCACGATGCGGGACACCCGCGGGCCGGGAGCGAGTGCCTTCACGGCCAGGGCCACCCCACCGGCCACGAAGGGCATGGCGTAGAAGTCGGTGTAGGGCACGGCCAGCCACGGGCTCGTGCCGACGAGGACGAGCGTCGTGAGCTGGGCCGCGAAGGCCGGGCCCCGACCGGCCACGCGCACGACGACCAGGTGGACGGCATACAGGGTGACGCCGACGCAAGCGGCGTTGAGCGGAACGAGGATGGCATCAGGTGACAGTGAGAAGGCTTGTCCCACAGCGACGCCCACGCGGTCAATGGCAAGGAGGGGGACGTTGTTGGGGTACAGCGAGAGGTAGTCGTAGTCGTCGGTGGTCAGCGGGCGCCCGGCCTGCAACGCCCTCGCCATGTCCATCACGACGCGGGCGTCCCAGCCGTAGCGGTAGCCCGTCATCATCCCCACGGCACCTGCCACCACCGCCCCGCCGACGGCCGTTGCCGCCGGCAACCACCGGCTCTTCGCCCACCCGGGCACGCGGGCGAGCACTGCGAGCGCCAGCAGGCCCAGGGTGGCCGGGACGACGACGAGCGGACGGTGCGCCACGTTGACCGCGCGTGGGGCCACCACGCCCACGATCGCGACGGCGACGAGCGACACCCCGGTCAGCCTGAGCAGGGCTCGGCCGACCGGGGTGTCCATGGGGCGTGACGCTACCTCAGCGGTTCGTGTCGGCGGCAGCCGCCTCGTCGGCGACGCGGTCGCGGTAGGCACGGTTGCACGCCGACACGACGGCCTTGAGCGAGGCCGTGACGATGGACGAGTCGACCCCGACGCCCCAGAGCACCCGGGGGCCGATGGCGCACTCGACGTAGGCCGCGGCGCGGGCGTCGCCGCCGGCCGACAGCGCGTGCTCGGCGTAGTCGAGGACGCGCATGTCGGGGGCGCCCTCGATCGTCATGAAGGCGTCGAGGAAGGCCGCGATCGGGCCGTTCCCGCGGCCGGTGATGGTGACCGGCTCGCCGTTGTCGGTGATCGTCGCCTCGATCGTGGAGTCGCCGTCGACGGTCGAGTCGGTGACGACGTTGACGAGCTCGAAGCGACCCCACGGCTTCGCCGGGTCGGGCAGGTACTCGTCCTGGAAACGCGACCACAGCTCGGACGGGGCCACCTCGCCGCCGTCCTGGTCGACGCCGCGCTGCACGACCCCGGAGAACTCGATCTGGAGCCGGCGCGGCAGGTCCATCTGGTGCTCGGACTTCATGATGTAGGAGACGCCGCCCTTGCCCGACTGGCTGTTCACGCGGACGACGGCCTCGTAGGAGCGGCCCAGGTCGTGCGGGTCGACGGGCAGGTAGGGCACGCCCCAGACGAGGTCGTCGACGCTCGTCCCCTTGTCCTTGGCCTCGACCTCCATCGCCTCGAAGCCCTTCTTGATGGCGTCCTGGTGCGAGCCGCTGAAGGCGGTGAAGACGAGGTCGCCGCCGTAGGGGTGGCGCTCTCCGACGGGCAGCTGGTTGCAGTACTCGACGGTGCGGCGGATCTCGTCGATGTCGCTGAAGTCGATCTGCGGGTCGATGCCCTGGCTGAAGAGGTTCATGCCGAGGGTGACGAGGTCGACGTTGCCGGTGCGCTCGCCGTTGCCGAAGAGGCACCCCTCGATGCGGTCGGCGCCGGCGAGGTAGCCGAGCTCGGCGGCGGCGACGCCGGTGCCCCGGTCGTTGTGCGGGTGCAGGCTCACGACGAGGGACTCGCGCCGGTCGAGGTGGCGCACCATCCACTCGATCGAGTCGGCGTAGACGTTCGGCGTGATCATCTCGACGGTCGCGGGCAGGTTGACGATCATCTTGTGGTCGGGCGTCGGGTCGATGACGTCGATGACCGCGTTGCAGATGCGCATCGCGAAGTCGAGCTCGGTGCCGGTGTAGGACTCGGGCGAGTACTCGTAGTAGATCGTCGTGTCGGGGATCGTCTCCTCGAGCTTCTTGATGAGCCGTGCGCCCTGGACTGCGATGTCGATGATGCCGTCCTGGTCGAGGCCGAAGACGACGCGGCGCTGCAGGATCGAGGTCGAGTTGTAGAAGTGGACGATCGCCTCCTTCGCGCCCCGGATGGCGTCGAAGGTGCGCTCGATGAGGTGGTCGCGGCACTGGGTCAGCACCTGGATCGTCACGTCGTCGGGGATGTGGCCCCCGTCGATGAGCTCGCGGCAGAAGTCGAAGTCGGTCTGGCTGGCCGACGGGAACCCGATCTCGATCTCCTTGTAGCCCATCTTGACGAGCAGTTGGAACATGCGCAGCTTGCGCTCGGAGTTCATCGGGTCGATGAGGGCCTGGTTGCCGTCACGCAGGTCGACGGCGCACCAGCGCGGCGCACGCTCGATGCGCTTGGTCGGCCACGTGCGGTCGGGCAGGTCGAAGGGGATCTGCTCGTGGAACGGCACGTACTTCTGGAACGGCATTCCCGACGTCTGCTGCGGGTGGATCATCGTGCACTCTCTCTCATCTGCGTTTCGCTCGGTGTCCGGCCGGACACGGGAAACTCCGCGACGAGGAGGGCCGGGATCAGGCCTCGTCGCGGCAGAGAAGGAGGAGGCTCGCCGCACGCACGGCATCACCGTATGCCGCCGGGATCGCTCCCGTCCACAGGCTGGGCCGGGACGCCCGGATCCTGAGACCGGGTCCGGGCGGCCCTGCTGCGGTGGCGGCGCGGCCGGTTCGCGTCAGCCCTGTCCGTCGGCCGTCTCGGCACTCTGCGACGTGCCGGAGCCGTGCGCGTCGCCCCCGAGGAGCAGCATGCCGTCGGCAGCCACCCCGACGAGCGTCACGGCCACCATCGCCGCGATCACGAGGCCGGTGCGGTGGGCGCTCACCGTCCGGATCCGCACGGCGTCCTGGTCGTCCTGGTCGTCCTGGGCGCCCTCGCCGTCCCCTTCGGTGCTCTCGGTGGAACGGAGCGCCAGCGCGAAGGCGACCGCTGCCGCCTCCAGCGCGGCGCACGCGAGGTCGCTCATGCCCAGTGCCTCGGGCACGCCCGGCTCGGGCCCCAGCGGCAGGCCCACCGTCCTGCTCACGACCCAGAGGGCGATCGGCCCGGCCGCGGCCACGACGGCCGCGGCGCGCACCGCGCCCGTCGGCCGCACGAGCACGGCGACCCCGACGAGGAGCTGGGCCGCGGCGAGGGCGATGAAGAACAGGCCGGCGGCCGCCCACTCGGTGAGGTGCTCGGGCACGACCGCCACGTGGATGGCCGCGGCGCCGACGAGCGCTCCCACCAGCCCGAGGACCCGGTCGTCCGCGCGCCAGGCCCTGACTGCCCTCGGTGAGGTGACGCGGAGGCGCCCACCACGCATGGCGACCATCCAGCCCACGACGAGCACGTTGGTCAGGAGCACGAGGCCCGCGCCGTAGCCCACGGCGTGGGCCTGCAGCCAGAAGCTGTCGGACTGCAGGCGGGCGATGCAGTCGACACCGCACGTGGTGCTCATCGAGCCCATGTGCTCGATGAGGCCGGACTGGAGTCGGAAGTCCACCGCGGCGCTGACGAACAGGTGGGCCGCACCGACGAGCGAGGCGGCCAGCGTGACGAGCCAGGCGGACGCGACGACCGCGCGTGCGCCGCGCAGCACCGGCCCGAAGCGGCGCTTGGCCACGGTGAGGGCGGCGAGCACCCCCACGACGTAGAGCGGTGTCATGACGGCCGACTCGCGCAGCCACGTCGCGAACGGCTCTCCGGTGCGCTCGATCGCGCCGACCGCTCCGCGCACGGAGATGACCCAGAACCCGTCGGCGAAGGCGAGCACGACGGCGAGCGAGACGACGGTGAACCACGGGACGGCGGACGACGGCTCGGGCGAAGGAGCCGCCGGCCGTGCGGACGCCGCACCGGTCGACGTCGACGGCACCGGAGTCGGGCGCGTGCCCGCGCCGCCGGAGTGCGCCCGGAAGGGGTGGATGGGTTGAACGGAACGAGTCGCCATCGGGACCAGCCTCGAGTCTGCAGTGAAAAGGTAAGGGCTTCACGGCGATCGGGGTGGCCGCCCCGAAGGGCGACCACCCGCGGTCGGTGGTCCGGGCTACGTGATCTCCCAGCCGAACATCATGGCGTGGTCCTCGTGGGCGAGGTTGTGGCAGTGCGCCACGTACGGCCCGTGGAAGTCGCGGAAGCCGCGGTAGACGATCACGGACTCGCTCGGGTCGAGCGCCACGAGGTCCTCTCGCGACACGTCCTCCGGGTGTCCCGTGTCGGCCTTGAGCGACACGTCCTTGCCGTTTCGCATGACGGTGCGGTGCTCCTCCATGTGCAGGTGGAAGGGGTGCACCCAGCCGCCTCCGCCGTTGCGGATCTCCCACAGGTTGAAGCTGTTCATCTTCTGCGACGCCAGGGACGTCTTGCCGGCCGGGTTCTTCAGGCTGGTGGCGACGGTGCCCGGCTCGAACGGCTTGCCGTTGATGAGCCATTCGACGTCCGCGCCGGCGCTGCCCCGCTGGACCTCGAAGATCAGACGGTTGTCCATCATCGACTGCCAGTTGCTCGGCAGCGGCGGCAGGGCCCGCATGAGCCGGTTCGGCGGCGGCATGATGCTGTTGTCGGGCACGGTGTCACCGATGACGAACTTCAGCATCGGCACCTTGTAGTTGGGGTCGGACGAGAACCGCGAGGAGCTCGCCCACTTGCGGCCGTCGGGCATCTTCATGACGTTCGTCAGGTAGATGACGTCACCCTTCGTCGTGGGCGTGCCGTCCGCGTACTTTGTGAAGTCGATGATGACCTCGCGACGCTTGGCCGGCCACAGCTCGAACGAGCTCCGCGTGATCGGGAAGGGCAGGAGGCCGCCGTCGGAGGCGATCTGCACGAACTTCATGCACTCCTGGCCGTCCGGGATGCGGTACTGCCCCTGCAGCTCGTCACCCGAGTAGCCCAGCGACACAGAGGACTTCGGCCCCTTGGTCGAGCTCATGAGCTTGAACTCGTAGATGCGCGACACCGAGGCGTCGAGGAACCGGAACCGGTACTTACGGCGCTTGACGTTGAGCACCGGGTACGCCGTGCCGTTGACGGTGAAGATGTCACCGACGAAGCCGTGCGACGGGAAGTGCTTGAAGAACGTCTTGCCCCACCACTCGGGATGCGTCTTCGGGTTGTTGGCCGCCGGGAACTCCCCGAGGCCGTCGTGCACGTCCTTGTGGGTCGTCACGCCGTCGTCGAGACGCGTGTCGTAGAACGCCAGCGGGATGTCGTAGTCCACGTCGAACGAGCCGTCGTCGTGGTTGCGACGGACACCGGGCAGGCGCAGGCCGTAGCGCTCGTCGCCCATGTCGAGGTTGTTCTTCGGGTCGTAGATCGGGTAGAGGCCGACCATGCCCTTGTAGACGTTGGCGCCGGTGTGGTCCATGCGGTGGTCGTGGAACCAGAAGAAGCTCTGCTTCTCGCGGTCGTCGTTGCCCGCCGGCCAGTTGAGGTAGAGGTTGTCGCACCACGTCTGCGGGAGGTACCCGTGGGTCTTCGGCCCGTAGTTCATCGTGTAGTGCGGGTTGCCGTCGCTCTCGGGCGCGGTGTGACCGTTGTGCAGGTGGGTCAGGAACGACCAGTCCGGAGCACCGAAGTCCTGCCGGTCCAGGCCCAGCTCGTTCTCGTCGAGCCTGTTGATGAACCGCACGAGCGCGGGCTTGCCGTACTCGGCGTTGATCATCGGGCCCGGGAACGTCCCGTTGAAGCCGTAGATCGTGCTGGGCGGCAGGTCGCGGATCGTCCCCGCGGCGTACGTCTTGCCGGTCGAGTCGAACGAGACCGTCGGCTTGCCGCCGGCGTCGATGGGCAGCACCTTCGACGTCGTGAACGAGTGAGGCCGCACCTGCAGCTCGATCCGGTAGACGATCGGGTCCGGGCAGTTGATGGTCTTCGACCAGATCTGGTGCTGCTCGTTGCTCAGCGAGTTCTGCTGTCCCACGCCTGGTCCCGGCGGTGATGCCCACCCGCTGAACTCGGTCACCGGGATCGGGCGAAGTGCCTGCGGCACGATCAGCGCGTCCTTGAACGGTGACATGATGAGCGGGCTCGTCGGATAGGTCTCGATGTAGAACAGCAGGTCGCTGAGCGCTGTCGACGTGCCGGCGAATGCGCCGTCGGCGTTGAGCAGCCCACCCTTCTCGAGCCCCGGGACGGCGAAGACCTTGGCCCCGACCACCGCCGCTGTCAGCCCCCCGGCCGCCCCCATCCTCAGCAACGTCCGGCGCCCCAGTCCCCCTGGTTCTGCAGTTGTTTGCGTGTCCATGACACAGATCCCCTCTTACCTGGTCGTGCGGTGGAACCTCCCCGCGCACAACGATGAACCCCAGACCTAGGGGTCTTCTGGGGTTCCCGAAAAGTGGGCGCTCAGCGCGTCACGATTGTCCGGATGCGCGCAGAATGTCGTCCGAATTGCGTAGTGACACAAAGGGCCCCGTGGGGGTATGTCAAACCCCCGGGGGTGTCGCCCACCGCCCACCGGGCGGTGGGTCAGGCCGACGGCGTACCGGCGGGGTCGGCAGCAGCGGTTGTGGCCTCGGGCGCATCAGTGCGCGTCGAGGCGTCGGCGATCTCCTCCTCGGGGCGCGGTGGAACCGTCTGGTCGTCCTCGAGAACCTCGAACTCGTGGTCGTGTGCCGCAGTCTCGGACATCAGGGCCTCCTCGACCCGAGTCTAGGACCGGACGCGGGCCGCTCAGAAGCCCAGGCGCTGGAGCTGCTTCGGGTCGCGCTGCCAGTCCTTGGCGACCTTGACGTGGAGGTCGAGGAAGACCTTCTGGCCCAGGAGCGCCTCGATGCCTCGCCGCGCATTCGTGCCGACCTCGCGCAGGCGCGACCCGCCACGGCCGATGACGATCGCCTTCTGGCTCGAGCGCTCCACGAAGACGTTGACGCGAACGTCGAGCAGGGGCCGGTCCTCCGGGCGACCCTCGCGCGGCACCATCTCCTCGACCACGACGGCGAGCGAGTGCGGCAGCTCGTCGCGCACGCCCTCGAGGGCGGCCTCGCGCACGAGCTCGGCGATCATCACCATCTCGGGCTCGTCGGTGAGCACGCCGTCGGGGTAGAGCTGCGGCGACCGTGGCAGGAACGACGCGAGCACGTCGCGCACCTGCTCGACCTGCTCGCCGGAGACGGCGGAGCACGGGATGATGGCGTCCCAGGAGCCGAGCTGGTCGATGGCGATGAGGTGCTCGGCGAGGCGTTCCCGGTCGACCGCGTCGGCCTTGGTCGCGATGGCCACGACGGGCCGACGACGAACCGACCGCAGCTCGGTGAGCTCGTTGGCGATGAAGGTGTCACCAGGGCCGATGCGCTGGTCGGACGGCAGGCAGAACCCGATGACGTCGACCTCGAGGAGCGTCTCGCGCACGAGGTCGTTGAGCCGCTCGCCGAGCAGGGTGCGGGGCTTGTGCAGCCCCGGGGTGTCGACGAGGATCACCTGTGCCGTGGGCGTGGTCGCCACGCCCCGGATCGTGTGCCGGGTGGTCTGCGGCTTCGAGCTCGTGATCGCCACCTTCTGCCCCACGAGGGCGTTGGTGAGGGTCGACTTGCCGGCGTTGGGCCGGCCCACGAGACAGACGAACCCGGCGCGGTAGTCGTCACCGGCAGCACTCGCGCCGGCTGTCTCCGCCCCGTCGGGTCGACCCGGGTCAGCGTCCTGGGTGCCCATGGGCGTCCTCCGTCTCGGTGTGCTGTGGAGCGGGTTCTGGTTCTGCGGCGCGGTGCACGATGACGGACGCGACGCGGTGCCGGCGTCCGGCCATCCGCTCGGCCGTCAGCTCCAGTCCAGCGACGGTACCGGACGAACCGACGATGGGCACCCGGCCGATGACCTTCGTCAGGAGACCGCCGACCGTGTCGACGTCCTCCTCGTCGATGGTCACGTCGAAGAGCTCGGCGAGGTCGTCGATGTCCATCGTCGCCGGGACCCTCAGCGTGCCGTCCTCGAGCTGCTCGACGCCGGGACCCTCACGGTCGTGCTCGTCGGCGATCTCGCCGACGATCTCCTCGATGATGTCCTCGATGGTGATGAGCCCCGCGGTGCCGCCGTACTCGTCGACGACGATGGCGAAGTGGGTCTGGTCGCGCTGCATCTCCCGCAGCAGGTCGTCCACCGGCTTGCTCTCGGGCACGAAGTGCATCGGCCGCATCACCTCGGTGGCCGGGTGGCGCCCGTCCTCCGGGGCGGCGTTGAGCCGCCGAGCGACGTCCTTGAAGTAGAGCAGGCCGCGCACGTCGTCGCTGTCCTCGCCGACGACCGGGATGCGGGAGAAGCCCGAGCGCAGGAACAGCGACATCGCGCTGCGCAGCGTCTTGTCGGCGTCGAGGACGACCATGTCGGTGCGCGGCACCATCACGGCTCGCGCCACGGTGTCGCCGAGCTCGAAGACGGAGTGGATCATCTCGCGCTCGTCGGCCTCGATGACGTCGGACTCGCCGGCCATGTCGACGAGGTCACGCAGCTCGGACTCGGTCTGGAACGGTCCGTCGGTGTAGCCCTTGCCGGGCGTGACGGCGTTGCCGAGCACGACGAGCAGCTTGGCGACGGGCCCGAGGACCCGGCGCAGGCCGACCGCGAACGGGGCGCTCCACAGCGCGACCGTGTCGTAGTTCTGCCGCCCGAGCGTGCGCGGTGACACGCCGACGACGACGAACGAGACGACCGCCATGATCGCGATGCTGATGAGGGCTCGGCTCCACGTCGACTCGACCTGGCCGGCGACGGCCAGCGTCACGAGCACCGCGGCCGTGGCCTCGGCGACGACGCGCAGGAACGCGATCACCGACAGGTAGGCGGGTGAGTCGCCGACGACGGTCGTCAGCGACTTGGCGCCGGACCGCCCCTCGTCGAAGAGCTCCTGGGCGCGCACCCGTGACATGCGGAAGATGGCCGCCTCGGCGGCCGAGAGCAGGAACGCGACGACGATGCTGACGAGGGCCGGGAGGGCGAACTGCGGGAACATCTCGGTCTCTCGCCCTCGCTCAGGCGCTGGGTCGGTTGCGGGTGGCGAGGAAGGTGAGCAGGAGCTGTCGTTGCAGCTCGAACATCTCGCGTTCCTCGTCGGGCTCCGCGTGGTCGTAGCCGAGCAGGTGCAGGATGCCGTGCGTCGTCAGCAGCAGCATCTCCTCGATCGGCGCGTGCCCGGCCTCGAGCGCCTGCTTCGTCGCGACGGACGGGCACAGCACGATGTCGCCGAGGGTGCCCTCCTCGGGCTCCTGGCCCTCGCGACCGGGGCGCAGCTCGTCCATCGGGAAGCTCATGACGTCGGTCGGCCCGGGCAGGTCCATCCACTGCACGTGGAGCACCTCCATCGCCGCCTCGTCGACGAGCTTGATGCACAGGTCGGCCTGCGGATGGACCCGCATCTGCTCCATGACGTAGGCGGCGCAGGCGAGCAGCTCGAGCTCGTCGACGTCGTGGTCGGTCTCGTTGAGGACGTCGATGCTCACGCCGGGTCCTCCTGTGCCACGGTCGAGTCCACCGAGGGCGTATGCCGTGTGGCCGACCTGGGCGACCGCGTGGGCCCCGCGCCCGAGTCCTTGCCGGCCGCGCTGCGAGCGCGGCGCTGGGCCCGGTGGTCGTCGCGGTCGTAGGCGTCGACGATGGCGCTCACGAGACGGTGGCGCACGACGTCGTGCGAGGTCAGCTCGGCGAAGTGGATGTCGTCGACGTCGCCGAGGATGTCGCGCACGATCTTGAGGCCCGAGCGGGTGCCGCCCGGCAGGTCGACCTGGGTGATGTCGCCCGTCACCACCATCTTCGAGCCGAAGCCGAGGCGGGTGAGGAACATCTTCATCTGCTCGCTCGAGGTGTTCTGGGCCTCGTCGAGGATGATGAACGCGTCGTTGAGCGAGCGGCCGCGCATGTACGCCAGCGGCGCCACCTCGATCGTGCCGGCGGCCATGAGCTTGGGGATCGTCTCGGGCGACACCATGTCGTGCAGCGCGTCGTAGAGCGGCCGCAGGTAGGGGTCGATCTTGTCGTTGAGCGTGCCGGGCAGGAAGCCGAGGCGCTCGCCCGCCTCCACGGCAGGACGGGTGAGGATGATGCGGTTGACCTGCTTGGCCTGCAGCGCGGCGACGGCCTTCGCCATGGCGAGGTAGGTCTTGCCCGTGCCTGCCGGGCCGATGCCGAAGACGATCGTGTGCTGGTCGATGGCGTCGACGTAGCGCTTCTGGTTGAGCGTCTTCGGGCGGATGGTGCGCCCGCGGTTGCTGACGATGTTCATCGTCAGCACGTCGGCGGGCCGCTCGATGGTCTGGCTGCGCAGCATGGAGATGGAGCGCTCGACGGCGTCGCGGTTGAGCGGCTGCCCGGTCTCGACGATGACGAGCAGCTCGTCGATGAGCGAGTCGATGATCTCGAGCTCGCCCGCCGGGCCGGCGAAGGTCATCTCGTTGCCGCGCACGTGCGTGTCGACGAGCGGGAACTGCCGTTCCATCGTGCGCAGCAGCTCGTCGCGCGGACCGAGGAGCGTGACCATCTCGATCGGGGGCGGGATCTGCCGGGTCAGGACCGGCGCGTCCTCGGCGGAGCGGGCTCCGCGGGAGCGCTCGGGCCGTTCGGAGGTGGCGGGGCCGTCGGACTCGGATGGTCGGGGTTGCGCGTCATTCATCGTGCTGTCGAGTCTACGTGTCGCGACGCGAGCTCCTCACCACGAATTCCGCGAGGTCCTTGCTCTGCTGCACGCGGGACGGCTCGTGGACGTACATCATGTGTCCGGCCTCGTAGTAGGCGTGCTCGATGTTGGCGAGGAGCGCCTCGGGCAGCTGGAGGTGCGCGACGACGTCCTCGGCGGCGAAGTGCGGGGTGGCACCGTCGTAGTAGCCGTAGGCGATGTGGACCTTGAGGTGGGGGTTCTGCCGCATCGCGCGCTCGAGCTTCGGCGACACGTCGATCGGCCGTCCCTCGAAGTCCTTGAACGACCAGGGGTGCACGAGGCGCGAGATCTGCTCGTAGTGCAGGTCGCTGCCGTAGCCGAGCTCGTCGCGCACGTAGTGGTTCCAGGCGGCGGCATACGGGCCGGTGATGGCGTCGTGCGACGGGTCGGCGTCCATGTTCTCGGCGAAGGCGGCGGCTGCCGGGCCGGTGAACCGGGAGTCGAGCCGGCCCACGGACAGGCGCTGGTCGCGCAGCAGCTCGGTGAAGTAGCGCCAGTGCTCGATGCGCAGGTCGACGCGGTCGACGTAGTCCTCGGTGAGGCCCGAGAGCCGGGCCAGGGTCGTGACCGCCTCGGCGCGCTCGCCCTCGGTGAGTCGGTTGCCACGCGAGAGCACCCACGGGTAGTCGCGGGCGGCATATGCCTCGGCCTCCTCGAGGACGGTCCGCAGCGACCTCCGGCCGTGCTTGCCGTGGTAGTGGGCCACGGCGGCATACGTCGGCAGGTAGAGCGCGTGCGCTCGGTCGTTGCGCTGGTTCTCGAAGTCGACCGAGCTGAGGTCGAGCACGCTCGAGATGAGGACGAGCCCGTTGAGGTACATGCCGTAGCGCGACTGGAGGTGCTCGGCGAGCGCCGCACCGCGCAGCGTGCCGTACGACTCGCCGGCGACGAACTTCGGCGACATCCACCGCCCGTTGCGCGAGGTCCAGAGGCGGATCAGCTCGCCGACGGACTCGATGTCCTTCTGGTAGCCGTGGTAGTCCCCCGGCTTGCCGCCCTCCACGGCCCGCGAGTAGCCCGTCGACATCGGGTCGATGAAGACGAGGTCGCTCACGGCGAGGAGGGACTCGGGGTTGTCGACGAGGGCGTACGGCGGCGGTTCGAGGGCGCCGACGTCGCCGCTCACGACGCGCCGCGGGCCGAGGAGGCCGAGGTGCAGCCAGACGCTCGAGCTGCCCGGACCGCCGTTGAAGGCGAACGTGACCGGCCGGGTGCGCGCGTCGGCGTCGTCGAGCACGTAGCTCGTCATCGACAGCTCGGCGCGGGCCTTGTGGCCGCCGAAGGTGCCGTCCTTGTGCTCCTCCTCGCGCAGCACGACCCGGCCCGTGGTCGCCGTGTAGGCGAGCCGGCGGCGGCCCACCTTGAGCACGTGGTGGGTCGTGACGAGGTCGTCGACGGGATCGGGCTTGTCGACCTTCACCGGTGTGGACGCCTTCGCGTCGGCGGGCGCGCTCGGCCCTTCGTCGGTCTCGACGGGCGGTGCGGGCGCTGCTGGCGTCGCCGCAGTCTCGTCGCTCACACCATCCGCCCTTCGCTGAACGCAGCCCCCGCCAGCACGTGGACGTGCGCGTGGAAGACCGTCTGGCCGGCGGCGCTGCCGGTGTTGACGATCATCCGGTACGCGTCGGGCACGCCCTCCTGGTCGGCCACCTGGGCAGCGAGCCGGAACACGTCGGCGAGGTCCTCGTCGGACGCGGCGGCCAGCGCCCCGATCGTCGGCTCGTGCCGTCGGGGAACGACGAGCACGTGGACCGGCGCTGCGGGCTTGATGTCGCGGAAGGCGATGGACCGCTCGGACTCGGCCACGCGGTCGCCCGGGATCTCGCCGGCGACGATCTTGCAGAAGAGGCAGTCACTGGAGGTCTGCGAGGTCATGTCTGCACCCTAGGCATGTCAACCCCCACGTGCACGTGCGCGTCATTCGTCCGTGAGAGCGTTGGGTATGCCCACAGGCGAGGTGAGCGAGCCGAGGTCCAGGGGTTCCGCGGGCGGAGCGGGCTCTGCCGCGTCCCCGGGGGCGTATGCCGCCCTGGACCTCCCGAGCGATCCCGACGTCGCCATCAGCGAGCTCTACCACGCGCACTGGCACCGGCTCGTGCGCCTGGCCTGGCTCCTGCTGCGCGACCAGCTCGCGGCCGAGGACGTGGTCCAGGACGCCTTCGTGGCGACCCATCGCAGCTGGGCGTCCATCCGCGACGGTGGACGCGTGGTCGGGTACCTGCAGACGGCGGTCGTCAACGGCTGCCGCTCGGTGCAGCGGCACAACGTCGTGGTCGACCGGCAGAACGCCCGCGACGCCGCGGCCGCCGACGCACCGGGCCGCGGCACGCTGGGCAGCGCCGAGACCCAGGTGCTTCGCGGCGCCGAACGGGACTCCGTCCTCGACGCGCTGCGCACCCTTCCAACGCGCCAGCGCGAGGTGCTCGTGCTGCGCTACTACGGCGGCCTGTCCGAGGCCCAGATCGCCCAGTCGCTCGAGATCTCACCGGGCGCCGTCAAGACGCATGCCCACCGCGGGCTCACCGCCCTGCGTCACACCATCGACCCCCTGGAGCTGTCATGAACACCGACCCGAGGCGAGCGGGCGGACAGCCGCCCGACGACGAGCCGGTCGTCATCGGCGCGGGCCTGCGACCTGTCGAGGACCGGCTGCGGCACGCCCTCGACTCGGAGGCGCGGTCGATCACACCGGGCGACCGGCTCGGCGCCATCCTCACCGAGGCGCACGCGGCCGACGCGGGCAGCGGCTCCCGCCGCCACCGGTGGTTGCTGCCGTCAGCCGCCGCAGCCGCCGCGGTGCTGCTCGCCGGCACGGTGTGGGCGGTCAACCGCCCGTCGGGCTCGACGCCGCCCGTCGCTGCGACCTCGAGCACCTCCGGCACGCCGTCCCCGAGCGCTTCCAGCGGCGCACCGTCGACGGCGCCGTCGAGCGTGCCCACCCAGACCGCCACCGGCCCGACCACACCGGCCACCACGCCCCCGACCAGCGCCCCGCCGGTGACGGCCGCGACGTCGGTCCCGGTGTACTACCTCGGCCCGGTGCGCGAGGGCAGCGCCCAGGTGCGGCTCTTCCGCGAGTTCGTCTCGGCTCCGGTCGCCACGCCCGCCACCCCGGAGGGCAAGGCCGTCGCCGCGCTGCGTCTCGCGATGGGCGCTCCTCCGAAGGGATCGCAGTACCAGTCGGCGTGGGCCGGCGTGACCCCGCAGTCGGTGACCGTGGCGGCCGACTCCATCCGGGTGCGTCTCTCGTCGGGCAGCGACGCGGCCGGGCTCGCCACGGAGCAGCTCGTCTGGACGGTGCAGGCCGCCCTCGGCAAGTCGCTCCCGGTGCGCTTCGAGCTCGCCGACGGCGGCGCCGTGGTCTCGCCGGGGCACCCGGTCTCGGCTGCGTACAACCGGCCGACCGACCAGATGGCCGTGCTCGAGCAGGTCGCGCCCGTCTGGGTCGACGCGCCCGCCCGCAACGGTGTCGTCAAGGCCGGCGCGCCCCTGACGGCCACCGGCGTGGCGAGCACCTTCGAGGCCACCGTGGAGTGGGAGGTGCTCCGCGACGGTGTCTCCTTCGAGAAGGGCTTCACCACGGCGTCCGCCGGCGCCCCGGCCCGCGGCACCTACCGGTTCACGACGAAGAAGCCGCTCACGGCCGGCTCCTACGTGCTGCGCGTCTTCGAGAGCAGCGCCAAGGACGGCTCGCTCGCCGCAGAGCAGCGCATCCCCTTCACCGCCCGCTGAGACCCCACCGAGAGGGCAGTCCGTCCGGACGGACGGCGTTCTCGGTGTGGGAGGGGGTCAGCGCCAGCGGGCCCTGGCGCTGAGCACCGCGAGGCCCGCAGGACCGGCGGAGGACGCCCGCAGGATCGTCGAGCCGAGGCGCACGGGCCGCGCCCCGGCCCCACGAAGGGCCTCGACCTCGCGTTCGCTGATACCGCCCTCGGGGCCGACGACGAGGAGCACGTCGCCCTCATCCGGCAGCTCGACCGTGGCGAGCGGCTCCGTGGCGTCCTCGTGGAGCACGAGCGTCAGGGCCGACTCGCCCACCCGGGCCACGAGCGGTGCGAGCCCGACCGCGGGCGACGTGAGCGGCATACGTGAGCGGCGGGACTGCTTGGTCGCCCGGGTGACCACGGCCGCCCACTTCGCGAGCGACTTGGCGGCGCGTTCGCCACGCCACACCACGACGGAGCGTTCGGCCTGCCAGGGGACGATCTCGTCGACTCCGAGCTCGGTCGCCGCCTCGATCGCCTGCTCGTCGCGGTCGCCCTTTGCCAGCGCCTGGACGAGGACGAAGCGGGTCGCCGGCGCGGGCTCGTCGACGACCTCCAGCACCGTGCCGCGCACCGACGAACGGTCGACGTCGGTGGCCTCGAGCAGCACGCGGCGTCCGGCCCCGTCGGCGACGAAGTAGCGCTCCCCCACCCGCAGGCGCACCACGGCCCCCGCGTGCCGGCCCTCGTCGCCGTCGAGCAGCAGCGAGGCGCCCTCGACCGCTGCCGCGACCGAGGACGGCTCACCGAGGAAGAGCTGGTGCGTCACCGGGCACCCATCGCGCGGGTCACTTCTCCTTGAAGGCGTCGCGCAGCTTGCCGAAGAGGCCCTTGTTGGCGGGGGCGAGGCGCCCCTCGGGACGCTCCTCGCCGCGCAGCGCGGCGAACTGGCGCAGCAGCTCCTGCTGCTCGTCGGTGAGGCGCGTGGGCGTCAGCACGTTCGCGTGCACGAGCAGGTCGCCGCGCCCACCGTGGCGCAGGTGCGTGACCCCGAGACCGCGCAGCGTGAGGACGTCACCGCTCTGGGTGCCGGGCTTGATCTCGAGGTCCTGCATGCCGTCGAAGGTCGAGAGCTTGAAGCTCGTGCCGAGCGCGGCAGCCGCCATCGGCAGCTCGACGCTGCAGTGCAGGTCGTCGCCGCGGCGGGTGTAGGTCTCGTGGTTGACCACCCGGATCTCGACGTAGAGGTCGGCGGCGGGACCGTTGCCCGGGCCGACCTCGCCCTCGCCGGTGAGCTGGATGCGCGTCCCCGTGTCGACGCCGGCGGGCACCTTGAGCTTGAGCGACCGGCGGGTGCGCACGCGTCCGTCGCCGGAGCAGTCGTGGCAGGGGTCGGTGAGGGTCGAGCCGTAGCCCTGGCAGTTGACGCACGGACGCGAGGTCATGACCTGGCCGAGGAAGCTGCGCTGGACCTGCTGCACCTCGCCGGCGCCCTTGCAGATCGGGCAGGTCTGCCGGCCGGTGCCCGGCTCGGCACCGTCGCCGCCGCAGCGGTTGCACCCGACGGCGGTGTCGAGGGTGAGCTCCTCCTCCGACCCGAAGACGGCCTTGGCGAGGTCGATGTCGAGGCGCACGAGGGCGTCCTGCCCGCGCTGCATGCGCTGGCGCGGGCCTCGCGTTCCGGCGGCCGCCCCGGCTCCGAAGAAGGCGTCCATGACGTCGCTGAACGAGAAGCCGGCACCCGCGCCGAAGCCGGCGCCGCCGCCGCTGGCGAACGGGTCGGCGCCCATGTCGAAGGACTGGCGCTTCTGCGGGTCCGACAGCACGTCGTAGGCCTGCGACACCCGCTTGAACTCCTCCTCGGCCTCCGGGCCGGGGTTGACGTCGGGGTGCAGCTTGCGGGCGAGTCGACGGTAGGCCTTCTTGATCTCCTCCTGGCTCGCGTCGCGCGAGACACCGAGGACGGCGTAGTAGTCGTTCAAGCTGGGATTCCTTCGGTGCGTGGTGTTTTCGGGACGGCGCAGCAGTGCACCGGCGTGTGCGGTCTGGTGGTCGGGTCGGTCGGGTCAGGTGCCCGCGTTGTCGTCGAGGATCTCAGAGACGTAGCGGGCGACGGCACGGACCGACGCCATCGTCGTGGGGTAGTCCATGCGGGTCGGGCCGAGCACGCCGAGGCTGGCGACCCGCTCGGAACCGGACCCGTAGCCCATCGACACGAGAGAGGTGCTCTGCAGGCCGGTCACCGGGTTCTCGGAGCCGATGCGCACCGAGACGAGGTCGGGGTCGTCGCCGAGCTGACCGAGCAGGCGCAGCAGCGTCACGTGCTCCTCGAGCGCCTCGAGGATCGGCCCGATGGTGCGCGGGAAGTCCGCACCGGCCCGGGCGAGGTTGGCCTGGCCGGCGAGCACGACGCGCTCCTCGCGCTCCTCGACGAGGGCGTCACCGAGGGCCGAGACGACCGCCTTCATGGCGGCGCGGTCGGCCTCGTCGGTCTCGTCGACGAGGCGCCGCAGCTGCGTGGCCGCCACGGTGAACGGGACGCCCGCCGCGACGTCGTTGATGCGGGTGCGCAGCGAGGAGACCAGTGCCTCGCCGTCGGCGTCGGACAGGACGCGGCCGGTGTCGACCACGCGCTGCTCGACGCGCCCGGTGTTGACGATGAGGACGATCATGAGGTGCGAGGAGCCCATCGGCACGAGCTCGATGTGCCGCACCGTCGACCGGGTCAGCGACGGGTACTGCACGACGGCGACCTGACGGGTCAGGCTGGCGAGCAGCCGCACCGTGCGGTCGACGACGTCGTCGAGGTCGACGGCGCCCTCGAGGAACTGGCTGATCGCGCGCCGCTCGCCGGACGAGAGGGGCTTGACGGCGCTGAGCCGGTCGACGAAGACGCGGTAGCCCGCGTCGGTCGGAACCCGCCCGGCCGACGTGTGCGGCGCGTGGATGAGACCCTCCTCCTCGAGCAGGGCCATGTCGTTGCGCACGGTCGCCGCGCTGACACCGAGGTGGTGGCGCTCGACGAGCGCCTTGCTGCCGACGGGCTCGGAGGTGTGCACGTAGTCCTGCACGATGGCGCGCAGCACCATCAGCCTGCGGTCCTCGCTCATCACGTACCTCCTTCACGGTTCGGCCACCGGCGCGGACGTGTCGGCGGGCCGGTGTGCCACGGGGCCGGCCGCGGCACGCTGCAGCGGCACCTCGACTGGCACTCTCGGTCAGCGAGTGCCAAGTCTACGACGAGACGCGCCGATCTCCGATTTCATCCAACCGTATGCCGCCGGGGACCCGTCGACCGCCCGCGTGGCGCCCGGCGGTGGCCGACCCGGCGGCATACGCTCGCTTGTCGTGTCCCCCAACGACCGTTACGGATCCGACGTGCTGAGCGGTGACTGGCGTGCCCCGCGGCGCGGCCGGTCGACGCCGACCCCTGCCGAGCCCGACCTCGTGGTCGAGGAGGTCGAGACGGGCTGGGTCGGTGCCGTCGTGCGCGTCGAGAAGGCGGGCGGCATGCACCTCGTGCACCTCGAGGACCGGCGGGGCCGCACGAAGGCGTTCCCGCTGGGTCCCGGCTTCCTCGTCGACGGTTCGCCCGTCACCCTGACACCGCCCGTGGCCGCCGCCGGTGCGGCGTTGGCCGAGGCGCGCCGGGCCGCCTCGCGCACCGCGAGCGGCTCGGTGGCCGTGGCCGGGGCTCGGGCGAAGGTGGCGAGCGGGTCGCGCATCTACGTCGAGGGCCGCCACGACGCAGAGCTGGTCGAGAAGGTGTGGGGCGACGACCTGCGCGTCGAGGGCGTCGTCGTCGAGCTCATGGACGGCGTCGACGACCTGGCGGGCATCATCGCGGAGTTCCAGCCCGGCCCCGGCCGGCGCCTCGGGGTGCTCGTCGACCACCTCGTGCCCGGCACGAAGGAGGCCCGCATCGTCGAGCAGGCGAGGTCGCTGCCCGGCCTCGCGCAGCACGTGAAGATCCTCGGCCACCCGTACGTCGACGTGTGGCAGTCGGTGCGCCCCGAGCGGCTCGGGTGGCAGCAGTGGCCGGTCATCCCGCGCGGCACGTCGTGGAAGCACGGCATCTGCGCCGAGCTCGGCTGGGCGCACACGAGCCAGGCCGACATCGCGAACGCGTGGAAGCGCATCCTCGGCACCGTGCGCACCTACGCCGACCTCGAGCCCACCCTGCTCGCGAGCGTCGAGGAGCTCATCGACTTCGTCACCGAGCCGGGCGTCTGACCCCTACTTCTTCACGTAGCCCTGCACGTCGACGACGACGTTCGTCTGGGCGGTCGAGTGCACCGTGATGGTGCCGTCCGCCGCCACGGGGACGATGACCCAGTTGGTCCTCGTCCGCGCCGTCGGCACGGTGAGGCTGGGTGACGTGGGCCGGGCCGCGCCCGTCGGGTAGGCGGTGAGGGCCGTCGTGGTGGTCGGGCCGACGGCCGTGAGGGTCACCGAGACGGCGCCGACGCCGACCGTCGGCACCCCACCGCGACCGAGCACTGCGACGGTCGTCGTCGACCCGGCCGCCACCTTCGCGGCGGGTGCACCCACGCCGGTGCGGGTGTCGACGATGCGGGCCGGAGCGAGCGCCACGTGGTCCGCGCCGGTCCTGAACCAGCCCACGACGTCGACGAGCAGGTCGGTCTGGGCGGTCGAGTGGATCGTCACCTTGCCGCCGGTCCCGAGCCGCGTGACCACCATCCCCGTCATCGAGGCGGTCGCGTCGTAGCCGACGTGCGCGGTCACCGGCCGGGCCGACCCCGTCGGGTATGCCGTGAGCCAGCCGGCCGCGGAGGGTGCGGCGGCCGAGACGTCGAGGGCCACCGCGGACGCGCCGGTCGCGGGCACGACACCCGCACCGGCGACCGGGAGGTCGACCGTCCCCCCGGCCGGGACGCGCACCTTGGGGGCGCCCAGACCGCTGCGCGTGTCGAGCACGCGGGTCGGGGTCACTGGCACGAGGTGACCCGTCGTCGGGTACCACCCCACGACCTCGGCCAGCAGGTGCGTCGTGGCCGAGGCGTAGAGGCGCACCTTGCCGTCGGTGCCCAGCCGCGCAGGCACGAGCTCGCTGACGGTGGCCGCGGCGCCGAAAGACACGCTGCGTGAGCCGGGGCGCGCTGCACCGGAGGGGTAGGACGTGAGGTAGCCGGCGGCCGCCGGCCCGGTGACCGTGACGTTGAGCACGGCCGTGCCGACCCCGCCCGCCGGGATGCCCGCCCGGCCGCTCACCTGGACCGCGACCGACGTCCCGGCCGCGACCTTGGCCGCCGGGGCGCCGAGTCCGGTCCGGGTGTCGAGCACGCGGGTGGGCGCGACAGGCCGGTAGACGTCGGGGTCGACGACGGTGACGCCCTGGTCCTTGAGGTGGATGAAGCCGTTGGGCCACTTGCCACCGGTGCGAGTGACCTTGCGCCACCTGAACTCGCCGCCCCAGTTGTCCTCGGAGACGAGGATCTCGTCGGCGGAGTACACGCGCTCGACGTAGGCGACGTGACCGGTGGCCGAGAACGAGGTGTTCCACCAGGCGACGGAGCCGACCGCGGGGTCGTCGTTGGTGCGGTCGGCGAAGGCCGGGCCCCAGTTGTAGGCGTTGCCCGACAGCGTCGACGGCTTGACGTTCGGCAGGCCGTTCTGGACGAGGCGGTAGGCGACGTAGTTGGTGCAGTTGTGCCCGGTCGACTGGCGCCACCAGCTCGTCGTCGCGTTGGTCTTGTAGCCCGCCTGGGGGTAGCCGGCGGTCTGGCACGGGTCGTAGCCGGTGCAGAGGACGATCCACTCGGCCGAGCTGGCCGGGGCTGCGAGGCCCACGGAGCCGGCGAGCAGCGAGAGAACGGTCACGAGCAGTGCCACGGCCCTGGACCGGACGCGGCCGCCTGGCGTCGCGGGGCGACCGGTCTGCTCGTCGGAGTGGCGCGCCAGTCGCATGTGGGTCTCCCGTGCTCGCCGAGGCTGCTCCGGGAAATCTAGGACATTCGAGCCACGCGATCACTGGTTTCGCAGAAATCCCTCGCGACACGCGGGTGGATCTGCGCCCCATCAGTCACCGACTGTGCTAATGACAGCGCTGTCATTCGCAAGCCCGTCGCGCCGCCTCGGCCCTCAGCGGCGACGGCGCCCGGGTGACACCACCCGGTCGATGACCTGCTCCTTGAACCGGGTGAACGGCGGGCGGATCCACGCCGTCGTGTCGGGGCGCGTCGGCATCGTCAGCACGGCCTTGGCGTGCGAGAAGAGCTCGACGGACCGCTCCCCGTGGTAGGCGCCCATCCCGCTGGCCCCGACTCCCCCGAACGGCAGCTCCGGCACCGCGAGGTGCGCCAGCGGGATGTTGAAGCCGATGGCTCCCGAGGAGGTCTCACGCACGAAGCGCTCGCGCACGACGGCGGAGGGGGTGAACACGTAGAGGGCGAGCGGCTTGTCGCGGCCGTTGACGAGGGCGATGGCGGCGTCGAGGTCGGCGACCGGGACGAGCGGCAGCACGGGCCCGAAGATCTCGTCACGCATGACGGCCTCCTCGGGGTCATCGGGGTCGGCCACCTCCACGAGGGTGGGCTCCAGGTAGCGCGTGGCCGCGTCGGACCGGCCCCCCGCCACGACCCGGCCGCCGTCGAGCAGCCCGGTGAGCCGCTCGAAGTGCCTCCCGTCGACGATCCGGCCGTAGTCGGGCGACGACGCCGGGTCGTCGCCGAAGGCCTCGCGGATCGCTTCCACGAGAAGCGGCTTCAGCTTCGCGAGGGTCTCCGGAGTGGCCACGACGTAGTCGGGCGCGACGCAGGTCTGCCCCGCGTTGGTGAACTTGCCCCAGACGAGGCGCCGGGCCGTGACGGGCAGGTCGGCGTCGTCGGCGACGTAGGCCGGGGACTTGCCGCCGAGCTCCAGCGTCACGGGCGTGAGGTGCGCCGCGGCCGCCTCGAGCACGATCCGCCCGACCGTCCCGTTGCCCGTGTAGAAGATGTGGTCGAAACGCTCGGCGAGGAGCGCGGTGGTCTCGGGCACCGCGCCCTCGACGACGTGGACCGCCTCCGGGTCGAGGTGCTCGGGCACGAGACGGGCGATCAGGGCCGACGTCGCTGGCGCCAGCTCGCTCGGCTTGAGCACGACGGCGTTGCCGGCCGCCAGCGCCCCGACGAGCGGGGCCAGGCACAGCTGGAGGGGGTAGTTCCAGGGCGCGATGACGAGCACGACGCCGAGCGGCTCGCGCACCACCCTCGCCCGCCCGGGCGCCAGCGACAGCGGCACCGGGACCCGGCGGGGCGCCGTCCAGGCCCGCAGGTGGCGCAGTGTGTGGTCGATCTCGCGGACGAGGAAGCCGGTCTCGGTCACCCACGCCTCGGTGGCGCTCTTGCCGAGGTCGGCGTGCAGGGCTGCCGCGATCTCGGCCTCGTGGTCGACGAGGAGCACGCGTAGGGCCTTGAGCTGTGCCACCCGCCAGGCCCGCGCCTTGGTGCGCCCCGTCTCGAACGCCCGCCGCGCCGTCGCCACGGCCTCGCGGGGCTCGGCCGGACGTGCACCGGACGATCCCTCGACGACCGGAACCGGGGTGTTCGCGGTCGCCTCGGTGCTCTCGGCGCCACTCGTCATCGTCGACATGCTCTCGCTCATCTGCCTTCCGGGCCCCTTCTGCCGTGCCCCTCAGGACGCGAGGAGCCGGTGCACCACCGTGTCGGCGAGGAGACGTCCACGGAGGGTCAGGACGAGCCGGGAGTCCCGCAAGGCGGCCGGGCCGTCGACGAGGCCGTCGGCGATCAGACCCGCCACGGCGGTGCGCCCCGATCCTCGCAGATCCGCCACCGGCAGGCCGTCCGCGAGGCGTGTGCCGAGCAGCACACGCTCGTCGTAGCGCTGCTCGTCGGTGAGCCCCTCGCGCGCGTGCGCCGGCGACTCCCCCGCCCCGAGCCGGGCGGCATACGCACTCGGGTGCTTGACGTTCCACCAGCGCATCCCGCCGACGTGGCTGTGCGCACCCGGGCCGACGCCCCACCAGTTCGTGCCCGCCCAGTAGGCGACGTTGTGGCGGCACCGGGCCCGCTGCGAGCGGGCCCAGTTGCTCACCTCGTACCACCCGTAGCCGGCCGCGGAGAGCAGCTCGTCGGCCAGCTCGTACTTGTCGGCCTCGTCGTCGTCCTCGGGCGCCGGGACGACCCCGCGCCGCACCTGGGCAGCCAGCTTCGTCCCCTCCTCGACGACGAGCGCGTACGCCGACACGTGGTCGGGCTCGAGGGCGACGGCGGCCTCGAGGCTGCGCCGCCAGTCGGCGAGCGACTCCCCAGGCGTGCCGTAGATGAGGTCGACGCTCACCTGCATGCCCGCGGCCTTCGTCGCCGCGACGGCGCGCGCCACGTTCTCGGGGTCGTGGGTGCGCTCGAGCGTGTGCAGCACGTGCGGCACGGCCGACTGCATGCCGACCGAGACGCGCGTGAAGCCGCCGTCGGCGAGCTCGCGCAGCGACTCGGGAGTCACCGAGTCGGGGTTCGCCTCGGTCGTGACCTCTGCGTCGGGTGCCAGACCGAACCGCTGCCGTATGCCGTCGAGCACCGTCACGAGGTCGCGTGACCTCAGCATCGTCGGGGTGCCGCCACCGACGAACACGGTCGAGACCGGAGGCGCCGCGGGGCCCAGGACGCCGCGCGCGAGGTCGAGCTCGAGCAGGGCTGCGTCCGCGTAGCTGTCGACGCCGATGCTCGCGCCCGGACCGCCGAGCTCGGTCAGCGTGTAGGTGTTGAAGTCGCAGTAGCCGCAGCGGACCGTGCAGAACGGGACGTGCACGTAGATGCCGAGGTCGGTGCTCGCCACGTCGGCGAGCGCCGACGGTGGGAGCTCTCCCGTGCTGGGGGCGGGGTCGCCGTCGGGAAGGGCGGAGGGCGGCATACGCCCATTGTCCCAGCCGGAACGGGGTGGCTCGTCACCCCCGCAGACGTACGCTGCGCTCATGGTGGCTGCTCACCTGCGCGCCGGGCGGACCGGAGCGGTCGGCTCGACGGTGATCCCGCTCGTCGTGGGCCTCGCGACGGCCCTGGGCCTCGCGGCGTGCGACGGCTCGAGCCGCGATGCACGGACGGCCGGCAGCCGCGCCGGTGCGGGCGCGACCGTCCCGTCGAGCCCCGCCGCTGCGATCACGTGCGCGCCTCCCCCGCCGACCCCCACCGCCGTCCCGACCTTCTCGAGCGCCCCACCCGCGGGGGTCGCGGCGGACGCGACGTGGGACGTCACCGTCGTGACGACGTGCGGGGAGCTCCACCTTGCCCTCGACGGACGGGCTGCTCCGCGGAGCGTCGCCTCGTTCGTCACGCTCGCGCGCTCGGGCTACTGGACCGACAGCGTCTGCCACCGGCTCACGTCGCGCCAGGCACCCACGGCCTTCCTCCAGTGCGGCGACCCCTCCGGTCACGGCACCGCCGACCCCGGCTACGACCTGCCGCTCGAGCACGTGCCCGCCGACCGGACCTACCGCGTCGGCGACGTGGGCCTGGCCCGCGGCGACGACACGGCCGGGACGGCCGGTGAGTTCTTCGTCGTGCACCGCACCTTCACCGTGCCACCCGGGGGCGTCCTCTACTCGGTGATCGGACACGTCACGGCCGGACAGGACGTCGTCCAGCACGTCGCGGGCAAGGCCGGCGAGGACACGCGACCGGACGGACCGCCGTTCCAGTCCATCAGCGTCCACGCCGTCCGCGTCGCGCAGCGCTGAGCTGAGCTGCGACGGCCTGCGTCACCTGCGCCACGCGGCTCTGTCAGGTCATGCCCGGTGGCGGCTGCCAGACCCTCAGCACCGTCGCCTAGGGTGCAAGGGTGTACCGCCCCAACTGGATCGAGCTCGACGGCGTCGTCAACATGCGAGACCTCGGCGGGATGGTGACCAGCAGCGGCGACGAGGTGCGCCCGCACCGGTTGCTGCGTTCGGACAACCTCCAGGACCTGACGCCGCAGGCGGTCGACGCGCTCGTGCGGACCTACGAGGTCTCCGACATCGTCGACCTGCGCACCCACGTCGAGGTCGCGAAGGAGGGCGAGGGTCCGCTGCTCGCCGTCGACGGTGTGACGCACCACCACCACACGCTCTACCGCGAGGACACCGCCGAGTCGGGCATCCCCGCCGCCGAGCGCGCCCTGCCGTGGGAGACCGACGAGCGACGCGAGGCCGCCGCAGCGGCCGCAGCCGCAGAGGCGGAGGCCGAGCACCGGCGCAGCCACGAGCAGTTCTGGTCGGAGCACTACCTCGGCTACCTCGCCCAGCGCCCGGACTCGGTCCTGGCCGCCCTCCACGCGATCGCCTCGAGCCGTGGCGCCGCGGTGGTCCACTGCGCCGCCGGAAAGGACCGCACCGGCACCGTCGTGGGTCTCGCGCTCAAGGTGGTCGGGGTGCCCGACGAGCTCGTCATCGCCGACTTCGCCGCCTCCGCGGAACGGGTCGCCGCGATCATGGACCGCCTGCGGGCCAAGCCTGCCTACGCCGACAACCTCAAGGACAAGACGGTGGCGCAGCAGTCACCGACCACCGAGACGATGCGGATGCTGCTCGCGACGCTCGACGAGCGCTACGACGGTCCGCTCGGCTGGCTGAGCGCCCACGGCTGGACCGCGGCCGACACCGAGCGGATGCGGCGCAAGCTGCTCTCGACCTGACGACCCTCAGGAGCGCGGGCTCACGTAGAGGTGGATCGTCCCCTCGACCGTGACCACCCCGTCGGCACGCGTCGCCGTCACGGTGACCGGCACCTCGGACGAGGCGCCCTCGGCAGGCGCCCACGCCGCGGGATCGGTCACGGCCGTGCAGGTCAGGTCGCTGGTCGACTTCGCGAGGTAGCGCACGTCCATCCCCCTCGGGATCCAGCGGTGGGTGGGGGCGATGCTCGCCTCGGCGAGCAGGCCCATGGCCGCCTCCAGCCCGTTGCACGCGGCGATCGCATGCACGGTGCCGATGTGGTTCTGCACCCGGCGCCGCTTCGGCACGACGACGACGGCCCGGTTGGGCCCGACCTCGACGACCCGGGGCCGCACGGACCGGAAGTAGGGCGCCGCCGCGCTGAACGCGAGCGCAAACACCCGCTTGCCCAGTGGCACGTGCTCGAGACGGCGATACAGCGCGTAGGCGTCGACCATGGCGCAAGGTTACCGACGGGTAGGCTCGCGCGCCACGCAGCCGTCCGGGCGGCGGTCGGATCGCCGCCCAGACGGCCACGCGTACGACGCACCCACACTCCGGCCGTGGTATCCACGGTACGACCGTGAGCGCCCTTGTGCGCGCTACTTCTTCGTCTTGCCCGCGTCGCCGTCGCTCGAGAGGGCAGCGACGAAGGCCTCCTGCGGCACCTCGACCCGGCCGACCATCTTCATCCGCTTCTTGCCCTCCTTCTGCTTCTCGAGCAGCTTGCGCTTGCGGCTGATGTCGCCGCCGTAGCACTTGGCGAGCACGTCCTTGCGGATCGCGCGGATGTTCTCTCGGGCGATGATGCGCGAGCCGATGGCGGCCTGGATCGGCACCTCGAACTGCTGGCGCGGGATGAGGTCCTTGAGCTTGCCGGCCATCATGACGCCGTACGCGTAGGCCTTGTCCTTGTGGACGATGGCGCTGAACGCGTCGACCGACTCACCCTGGAGCAGGATCTGCACCTTGACGAGGTCGGCGACCTGGTCGCCGTCGGGCTCGTAGTCGAGCGAGGCGTAGCCACGCGTGCGCGACTTCAGCTGGTCGAAGAAGTCGAAGACGATCTCGGCGAGCGGCAGCGTGTAGCGCATCTCGACGCGGTCCTCGGAGAGGTAGTCCATGCCGCGCAGGTTGCCGCGCTTCTGCTGGCAGAGCTCCATGATGGCGCCGACGAACTCGCTCGGCGCGAGGACCGTGGCCCGCACGACCGGCTCGCTCACCTCGGAGACCTTGCCCTCGGGGAACTCGCTCGGGTTGGTGACGTGGATCTGCTTGCCGTCGTCCATCGTCACGTCGTAGACGACGTTCGGCTGGGTCGAGATGAGGTCGAGGTTGAACTCGCGCTCGAGCCGCTCACGCACGATCTCGAGGTGGAGCAGGCCGAGGAAGCCGCACCGGAAGCCGAAGCCGAGCGCGGCAGACGTCTCGGGCTCGTAGACGAGCGCGGCGTCGTTGAGCTTGAGCTTGTCGAGCGCCTCGCGCAGGTCGGGGTAGTCGGAGCCGTCGATGGGATAGAGGCCGGAGAAGACCATCGGCTTCGGGTCGCGGTAGCCGCCGAGGTCCTTGCTGGCCGGCTTGCTCGCGTTCGTGACGGTGTCGCCGACGCGCGACTGGCGCACGTCCTTCACCCCGGTGATGAGGTAGCCGACCTCGCCGACGCCGAGCCCCTTGGAGGGCACCGGCTCGGGGCTGATGACGCCGATCTCGAGGAGCTCGTGCGTCGCCCTCGTCGACATCATGACGATGCGCTCGCGCGGGTTGAGGTTGCCGTCGACGACGCGCACGTAGGTGACGACGCCACGGTAGGTGTCGTAGACCGAGTCGAAGATCATCGCGCGGGCCGGGGCGTTCGCGTCGCCCGTCGGGGCCGGGAGCTGGCGCACGATCGTGTCGAGCAGCGGCTCGACGCCCTCGCCGGTCTTGCCCGACACCTTGAGGCAGTCCTCGGGCTCGCCGCCGATGAGCTTGGCGAGCTCCTCGGCGTACTTCTCCGGCTGGGCGGCCGGTAGGTCGATCTTGTTGAGCACCGGGATGATCGTGAGGTCGTTCTCCATCGCGAGGTAGAGGTTCGCGAGGGTCTGGGCCTCGATGCCCTGGGCGGCGTCGACGAGCAGGATCGCGCCCTCGCAGGCGGCCAGCGAACGCGACACCTCGTAGGTGAAGTCCACGTGCCCGGGGGTGTCGATCATGTTGAGCGCGTACGTGGTGCTCTCGAGCTCCCACGGCATGCGCACCGCCTGGCTCTTGATGGTGATGCCGCGCTCGCGCTCGATGTCCATGCGGTCGAGGTACTGCGCGCGCATGGCGCGCGAGTCGACGACGCCGGTGAGCTGCAGCATGCGGTCGGCCAGCGTCGACTTGCCGTGGTCGATGTGCGCGATGATGCAGAAGTTGCGGATCAGGTCCGGCGGCGTTGCGTTGGGTGCCAACGCGGAGCGGGCCATGGGCGACACGTGGGACGAACCTCGCAGAGTCAGTGGACAGGTCAGGCGGATCGGTGGTGCCGGTCGGGTGGGGACCGAGCGCGCCGTCGCTTTGGCGACGCGCCGCCGAGATCAGCACAGTCTCCCATGCTTTGCGGGTGCACCGCTCACACCCCTCGCGTCGCGGTGACGGACAATGGCGCGCATGCGTGCCCAACCCATGCAGGTCCTGCCCGTGGCGCCCGGATCGCACCTGCCGCTGCGGCGTCACGTGCGCCACCCGCGCGAGATCCTCACGCTGGTCATCGCGATCATCACGTCGCTGCTGCTGCTCGTCGCGGCCTTCGGCGAGGTGCTCCTCGCCTTCGACGAGGACCGCACGCCCGACGTCTACGCCCTCGCCCTGATCTTCGCGCCGCTGCTCGTGTGGTTCGCCCGTGGCCAGCTGTGGGCCATGCAGCGCCTGAACGGCATCCGGCTGACGCCCGAGCAGTTCCCCGAGGCGTACGCGATGCTGCTCGACGCGGCGGCCCGCGCGGGCCTCTCGTACGTGCCCGACGCGTACGTCGTGCTCGGCAACGGGGTCATCAACGCGGCCGCCTCGGGCCACGGCTTCCGTCGCTTCGTCATGGTCAACAGCGACCTGCTGGAGGTCGGGGGCGCGGCGCGCGAGCCCGACGCCCTGCGGTTCGTCATCGCGCACGAGGTGGGCCACATCGCCGCCGGTCACACGAGCTACTGGCGCATCCTCGGCACCTTCGCGTCGCAGTGGATCCCGCTCGTCGGTGCGACCCTGAGCCGGGCCCAGGAGTACACCGCCGACAACTACGGCCACGCGCTCGTGCCGCACGGCGCGCGCTCGGCCATGGCGACGCTCGCCGGCGGCAAGTACCTCGGCCGGTCCGTCGACGTCGACGCGATGGCCGACCGGGCCGTCACCGAGCCCGGCTTCTTCGTGTGGGTCACCAACGCCGCCGCCAGCCACCCGGTGCTGCTCTGGCGCATGCACGCCCTGCGTGACCGGCGCCGTCCGGGCCGCCTGCTCTGGCGCCCCCGAGAGCCGTGGCTGTGGGGCGAGCCGGCCACTCCCGGCACGTACGCGCTGCCCGCGATGGTCGGCTTCACGCCCACGGCCCTCCCCGCTACCGCGCGGCAGGCGGTGACCGGCGGCTACGCCTACGCGGGGGCCGTCGGCTCACCGGTCGTCGACCACACGTCTCCCGTGGACGGCTCAGCACCGCCCCTCGGTCATGCCGTGTCGAACCACGACGCGTCGGTTCGACGTGAGGACGGGGCGGGCGACCCGCTCCCGACCGACCCCACGAGAGAGGACGACCGGTGGAGACCCTGATCAGCCGCGCCGACGGGCGCGAGGACGGCGAGGACTGGACCGAGAACTACGAGGAGCTGCCCGGCGGCGCCGGCATCAGCATCATCCTCGAGTCCACGACGCAGGCGGGCGTCGGCCCGCGTCTGCACCAGCACCCGTATGCCGAGACGTTCATCATCAGACGCGGCTCGGCCACCTTCACCGTCGGCGCCGGCGAGGACGCGCGCGAGGTCGTCGGCAGGGCCGGGCAGGTGCTCGTCGTCCCTGCCGACACCCCGCACCGCTTCCGCACCGGCTCGGGGGGCTACGAGGCAGTGCACATCCACGCGAACGAGCGCTTCGTCACCGAGTGGCTGGAGTGACGGCGGCCCGCTGAGCGGGTGCCACCGGGGCGACCGCGGCGCTGCCGCGCCGCTCCACCAGTGCCGAGGCGACGGCCACCCCGACGCCGAGCACCGCGAGACCGGCCCCGACGAGGCTCGGCGCGCCGTAGCCCCAGCCGGCGGCCAGCACGAGAGATCCCAGCCAGGCGCCGAGCGCGTTGGCCGTGTTGAGCGTCGAATGGTTGAGTGCCGCCGCGAGCGACTGGCCCTCGTGCGCCACGTCCATGAGGCGCGTCTGCAGCAGGGGCACGACGATCGAGGGCAGCAACCCCAGCACGAAGACGAGGGCGACCGCGAGCCAGAGCGTGCGGGCCGCGAACCCGAAGACACCCAGCAGGAGCGCGATGAGCCCGAGCGCCCCGATGATGCCGTTGAGCACGCCGACGCGGTTCGCCACGCGACCGCTCAGCACCATGCCGACGACCATGCCGACGCCGTAGGCCGCGAGCACCCACGGGATGTGGCTCTCCTCCAGGCCGGCGAGCTCGGTCATCGTCGGCGTGATGAAGGAGTACATCGCGAACATGCCGCCGAAGCCGACGACACCGACCAGCAGGGCCAGCCAGACCTGGAGCCGGCGCAGGGCCCGCATCTCGGTGCGCATCGACTCCTCGCCGCTCGGCGGCTGGTGGGGCAGCCAGATCGCGATCGCGCCCACCGTGACCGCGGCGACGAGGCCCACGAGCAGGTAGGGCAGGTGCCACGAGAAGCGCTGCCCGAGAAGGGTGGCCACCGGCACGCCCACGACGTTCGCGACGCCGAGACCCCCGAGGATCGCGGCGACGGCGGCGGTGCGCCGCTGGTGCGACACGAGCGAGGCTGCGACGACGGAGCCGATGCCGAAGAACGCGCCGTGCGGCACACCGGCGAGGAAGCGCGCGGCCATCACGGTGGGGTACGTGTCGGCCGCCGCGATCGCCAGGTGCGCGACGGCGAAGAACGCCATGAGGCCCATGAGCAGGCCCTTGCGCGGCACCTTCGCGAAGACGACGGCGATGAGCGGAGCCCCGACGACCACGCCGAGCGCGTACGCCGAGACGTAGTGTCCCGACGTCGCGATGTCGACGCCGGTGCCGTCGGCGATCTGCGGCAGCAGGCCCATCGTCACGAACTCGGTGGTCCCGATCGCAAAGCCCCCGACGGCGAGGGCGAGGATGGCGAGGGTGGTGCGGCGGGCGGCGGGGCTCACAGATGGTCTCCGGGGTCTCGGCAGGTCGGCGTCCAGCGGCGCGCGACGGCGCCTGGCGGTTGGTGTCTCGGATCGCCGTCGACCCGGTGTCGGCCCCAACGGTAACGGCGTCGCGGCTACGGTGATTCCCATGCCCACGACCTTCGAGCGCCTCCTCGGCCGGCTGCGCGGCCTCGTGCGCGGCACGTCGACAGCCCCTGCCAGACGCCAGGACGCGAGGGTCCGCGCAGGTCGGCCGTCGGAGGCCGGCTACCCGGGTGACGCCACACGGCTGCCCGACGCGGCCTACGCGCCGAAGCCCGACGGTCGCCCCGACCCCGGCGAGATCGTGTGGACGTGGGTGCCCTACGAGGAGGACCACTCCCAGGGCAAGGACCGGCCCGTCCTCATCGTCGGCCGCGACGGCGAGTGGCTCGTGGGCCTACCTCTGACGAGCAAGGACCACGACCGCGACGAGCAGCAGGAGCGGCGCTCGGGCCGCGAGTGGGTCGACATCGGCTCCGGTGCGTGGGACCGGCAGGGCCGGCCCAGCGAGGTGCGTGTCAACCGGCTCGTGCGGGTCGACCCCGACGGTGTCCGCCGCGAGGGTGCGGTGCTCCCCCGCGACCGCTACGACGAGGTCGTCTCCGCCGTCCGAGCGCACCACCGGGGCTGAGCGCCGGACGCGGTCGAGCCCGCCCTCCGTCCCCGAGACGCAGATCGGGCCCGTCACCGTGAGGTGACGGGCCCGATCACGCTGTGGGCGGCCGTGTCAGAGCGACGCGACCTTCTTCGCCAGCGCCGACTTCTTGTTGGCGGCCTGGTTCTGGTGGATGACACCCTTGGAGACAGCCTTGTCGAGCTTCTTCGAGGCGGTCTTGAGGGCCTCGGCAGCGGCGTCCTTGTCGCCGGAGGCAGTAGCCTCGCGGACCTTGCGGACCCAGGTGCGGAGCTCGCTCTTGACGGCCTTGTTGCGCTCGGTGCGCGTGCGGTTCGTCTTGATGCGCTTGAGCTGCGACTTGATGTTTGCCACGTGTGTTCTTTCGTTCGGTCGGATGGTTGCCGTTAGAGGGCGGCAAAGCTGCTCGGGACTGGGCGTGGGGACACCCTGCGTGAGCAGCTCTGGGTGCTGCAGACGTGCGCGCACGACCTGAGCGCGCACGCGACGCCCAAAGTTACCAGCGGCGGCCGTGCGCGACCAAACCGGCCGCCTGCCGTCGGGTCCGGGGCCGACGACCCCGCTCAGCGGGCGGCACGGGCCCGCGCGATCGTGAGGATGGCCCGCTCGACGGCATACACGGGGTCGCGGCCACCGCCCTTGACCTCGAAGTCGGCCGCCGCCACGGCCTGGACGGCGACCGCCAGGCCGTCGGCGCTCCAGTGACCCACGGCGCGTCGGGCCTTGTCGACCTGCCAGGGCGCCATGCCCAGGCTCTTGGCGAGCTGGCCCGAGCTGCCCCGACCGGCTGCGCCGACCTTGATCAGCTGGCGCAGCTGCGAGGCGATCACGGCGACGATCGGCACGGGGTCGACGCCGGTGGCGATGGCGTGCCGCAGCAGGCGCAGCGCCTCGCCGGAGTGCCCGGCGATCGTGGCGTCGGCGACCCGGAAGCCCGTGGCCTCGACCTTGCCTCCGTGGTAGGTGTCGACGACGGCGTCGTCGACGGTGCCCTCGGTGTCGGACACGAGCTGGGAGCAGGCGGCCGCGAGCTCGCGGACGTCCTTGCCGACCGCCTCGATGAGCGCGCGCACCCCCTCGCTCGTGATCTTGCGCCGGGCTGCCGCGAACTCCTTCAGGACGAAGTCGGTCTTGTCGCGGTCGGTCTTGACGGCGGGGCAGTCGATGACGCGCGCCCCCGCCTTCCTCATCGTGTCGAGGACCTTCTTGCCCTTCATGCCGCCGCCGTGGGCGACGACGAGCCCCACGTCGGGGTCGGGCGCTGCGAGGAGCGAGAGCAGGTCGAGCTGCAGCTCGTCGGGTGACTCGTGCAGGTCACGCACGACGATGGTCTTGGCGCCGCCGAAGAGGGACGGGCTGGCGTGCATCTGCAGCGCCCCGGACTCGTAGGTTGCGGGGTCGATGCGGATGACCTCGGCGTCGGCCTCGCGGGCCGCGTGCAGCACCGATGCGACGGCGCGCTCGACGAGAACTCCCTCCGGTCCGGTCACGAGCACGAAGGGCGGAACGGCCGGGTCGGTCATGGCGTCAACTGTGCCATGCGGTCCCGACAGCTGGGCCGCCCGTCCCCGTGGAAGTGAAGGTCATGTTCGCCCTCGTCCTCGCCCTCGTGCTCGCCGCCGTCGGTCTCGTCCTGCTCCGCCTCAAGGACCATCCGAAGAAGCTGAGCCGCTACGCCGTGATCCCCTTCGGGATCGCACTCTTCCTCGTGGCGAGCGCCTCGTACTACCGGCTCGACGCCGGCGAGGCCGCCGTGACCAAGACGTTCGGAACGGTAGGCGACGAGGCCATCAGCGCCACCGGCATCCACCTCAAGGCCCCGTGGCAGGACCTCATCAGGTTCGACATCCGCAACCAGACCATCTCGCTCGACGAGGACGGCGGCCGGGTCTCGACCGTGACGAGCGACAACGCGACCGTCGCCTACGACGTCACGATCCGCTACTCCCTCAACCCGGGCAAGCTGCCCGAGATCATCCGGCAGTACCCCGACCAGGAGACCTTCATCGCCCGTGCGGTGCTTCCGGGCGTCTCGTCGGTCACGCGCGACGCCCCGACGACGTTCGCCGCCGCCGCGGTGCGCCAGTCCCGTGGACAGCTCGCCCAGCGCATCACCGAGGGTCTCGAGAAGCGCCTCGGCGAGGTCGGCGTGACCGTCGAGCAGGTCGACCCGCGCGCGATCACCCTCGACCAGAACGTGCAGGCCAACTACGACAAGGTGCAGAGCTCGCTCGCCAACGCCGAGGCGGCCAAGGCCGACCTGCAGACCGCGCTCGCCAAGGCCGAGATCACGAAGACCGAGGCGCAGGCGACCTCCGACGCCGACCAGATCATCCGCTGCGGTGCCACCTCGACCCAGGTCAAGGAGGTCATCAACGGCAAGGAGGTCACGGCCGTCAAGGTCGTGCCGGTCACCTCGGACAAGTGCCAGAACCGCCTCAACGAGCAGGTCCTCATGAGCAAGTACATCGACATGCTCAAGGAGCACGGCGACTCGCTCATCGTCGTCCCGCAGGGCACGCAGAACCTGCTCCAGCTCCCGGCCGTCCCGGGATCGTCCACCAAGAGCCAGTAGCAGGCCTCAGTCGAAGAGGGCGCCCGAGGCGAGGGTCAGGCCGAGCTGCTCGACCCTCGCCCGGATGGTCTCCTCGGGCAGCTCGAAGTGGTCCACGAGCTCGTCGAGCTGCATGCCCGACTCCGCGGCGTCGCGCAGCTCCTCGTCCTGCTCGTCGGTCCATGCGTGGCCCGACGTCACGGCGTTGCGCGTCGACGGGGCGACGGGCGGCGGACCGGCCACCGGTCTCGGGTGCTCGGTGCCGTCGGCGTCGGCGCGAGCACCCGTGAGCGACCGCAGCGCCGGCTCCTCCACCGGGACCGGAGGGGGGGCCATCGCGTCGAGCCGCTCGAGCGCGGCCAGCACCATCTTCTTGTCGGTGGTCGGGTAGAAGGGCGGCAGCGAGCGCTGGAGGAAGCCGGCATACCTCGCCGTCATCATCCGCGAGTCGAGGAACGCGACGACGCCGCGGTCGTCGGCGCGGCGCACGAGCCGCCCGGCGCCCTGGGCGAGACGCAGCGCGGCGTGGGTCGCCGACACGGCCATGAAGCCGTTGCCGCCCATGCGGGCGATGGCCTGCGAGCGTGCCGACGCGAGTGGGTCGTCGGGGCGCGGGAACGGGATGCGGTCGATGATGACGAGCTGGCACGACGAGCCCGGCACGTCGACGCCCTGCCAGAGCGTCAGCGTGCCGAAGAGGCAGGTGCGCGGGTCGCGGGCGAACTGGCGCACCAGCGTCGTGATCTGGTCCTCGCCCTGGCACAGGACGGGGATGTCGTCACCGAAACGCGCCCGCATGACCTCGGCAGCGGTCTGGGCGGCACGCATCGACGAGAACAGCCCGAGGGTGCGCCCACCGGCCGCGCGGACCAGCTGCTCGATCTCGTCGAGGGTGTCGTCGCCGGCGCCGTCGCGGCCCGGCGGCGGCAGGTGGGCCGCGACGTAGGCGATGGCCTGCTTGGGGTAGTCGAACGGGCTGCCGACGTCGAGCCCCTGCCACTTCGGCGCCCCCTCACCCCGGAGGCCGATCGTGCCGGCGACCGCGTCGAAGGTGCCACCGAGCTCGAGGGTCGCCGACGTGAGCACGACGGTGCGCGCGTCGAACACCTTGTCGCGCACCAGCATCGCGACGCTCATCGGGGCAACCCGCAGAACCGGCCCGCGGCGCTGGTCGCGGTTCAGCCACACGACGTCGAGCTCGCGCTCCTCCAGGATGCGCTCGGCGTTCTCGTGCACCTCGTCGACGGCGGCGCGCGCGACCTGGCGCGCACCGTCGGACTCCTGCCCCGGCGGCGGCTTGAGGTCACTCTGCACCACGCGGGCCGTGTCGCGCACCCGCGCGAGCGCCAGACCCACGGAGTCGGGGACGCCGAGCATGCGCCCCTCCTCGAGGGGCTCGAGCGCCTGCGCGAGCAGCTCGCCCGCCTCGTCGAGAGCCGCCGTGTTGTCGGACATGCGCCCGGCCTTCTTCGCCGCGGTCATGACCATGGTGCCGGTGAGCTCGTCGGTGATGGTGGCGGTCACCCGGTCGACGAGCTCGTGGGCCTCGTCGACGACGAGCACGTCGTGCTCGGGCAGCATCTGGCGACCCTCGAACGAGTCGATCGCCATGAAGGAGTGGTTGGTCACGACGACGTCGACGTCCTGCGCGGCGGCCCGGGCACGCTCGACGAAGCACTCGGCGACGAGCGGGCACTTGCCGCCCATGCACTCGTGGGCCGACACGGACACCTGGCGCCAGGCCCGCTCCGAGACGCCGGGCACGAGCTCGTCACGGTCGCCGGAGTCGGTGGTCGAGGCCCACTCGCGCAGCCGCACCACCTCCTGGCCGAGACGGCCGACGCCGGCGTCGACCTGCCCGACCGAGAGCAGGCCGTCCTCCTCGTCGGGAAAACCGCCCTCGAGCTTGTTGAGGCACACGTAGTTGCGCCGTCCCTTGACCAGGGCGTAGGTGGGACGCCGGCCGAGCACGGGTGCGAGGGCGTCGGCGACCCGCGGCATGTCGCGGTCGACGATCTGCCCCTGCAGGGCGAGCGTGGCGGTCGCGACCACGGCCGGCTTGCCGGCCTCGAAAGCGTGCGCCACCGCCGGCACGAGGTAGGCCAGGGACTTGCCGGTGCCGGTGCCGGCCTGCACGAGCAGGTGCTCTCCGCTCTCGACGGCCTTCCACACGGCCTGCGCCATCTCGACCTGACCGGGACGCTCCGCGCCGCCGACCCCCGACACCGCGGCGTGGAGGAGTTCGTCGAGCGCGGGTCGCTGGGCCATCGGGAAAGCGTATGCCGCCGAGCCGGGCCCTCGTGCGCGGTGTCCCCCGTGAGTCGTGCGCGGAGGTCGACCCGGTCCGTCTCGCGCCCGTCCGGAGGGGCCGGGGCGAGCCGGTACTAGTACCAAGAGACAGTGACTGGGAGCGCCCCCACGGGCCTACCCTGAAGGTGTCAGTGATCCTGATGCTCCGCTCGACCTCGAGGGAGACACGCGATGGCCACGTCACCGACAGACGCCCTCCGCCGAGTCATGCAGCCGGCTCGACGCGAACCAGGTCACTCCCGCGTTGCTCCCGAACCGCTCCCCCACAGGTCGTGCAGGCCTCCCCGTCCCTGACGCTCGACGTGCGAGCTCGGCCCCTCGGAGCTCGGACCTCCCCGGCACTGCTCGAGCCCTCCCCCCTGGCTCACTCCCCCCGGTGAAGTGCCGGAGAACGGTGCCGGTTCCCGACCACCCCCCGCGGTCGGGAACCGGCACTCGGCTCCTCACTGGCGCGCACCGGCGGTGGGACCGACATCACGGCCGCGCATCCCCCGATTGCGCCCCACGAGCGGCCGCCCGGGAGTTCCATCGAGGTATGAGCGCAAAGATGCCCAGAGACCTCGACATCGCCGCCGCGGCGACCCTGCGGCCGCTCGTCGAGGTGGCCGCCGACCTCGGCGTGAGCGAGGAACACCTGGAGCCCTGGGGCCGCGACGTCGCCAAGATCGACCTCGGCGTCCTCGACCGATCGGCCCGGCAGGACACGTCGCCCGCGCAGCACCGGCCGGGCGAGCAGAACCGCGCGAAGTACGTCGTGGTCACGGCGATCACCCCGACGCCGCTCGGGGAGGGCAAGACCACGACGTCGGTCGGGCTGGCGCAGGCGCTGGCGAGCACGGGCAGCCGGGCCGTGGTGTGCCTGCGCCAGCCCTCGATGGGCCCCACCTTCGGCATCAAGGGCGGCGCCGCCGGGGGCGGCTACAGCCAGGTCGTCCCGATGGAACGCCTCAACCTGCACCTCACGGGCGACTTCCACGCGGTGACGGCCGCGCACAACCTGCTGGCGGCGATGGTCGACAACCACCTGCACCAGGGCAACAAGCTCGGCATCGACGTGCGCAACATCACCTGGCGACGCGTGCTCGACGTCAACGACCGCGCGCTGCGCACCGTCATCGTGGGCATCGGCTCGCGCGACGACGGGCTCGTGCGCCAGACCGGCTTCGACATCACCGCCGCCAGCGAGGTCATGGTGCTGCTGACGCTGGCCACCTCGCTCGAGGACCTGCGGCTGCGGCTCGGACGCATCGTGGTCGCCTACACGGTGGAGGGCAAGAGCGTCACCGCCGACGACCTCGGCGCGGCGGGAGCCATGGCGGTGATCCTCCGCGACGCCCTCAAGCCGAACCTGCTCCAGACGCTCGAAGGCGGACCGGCGATCGTGCACTGCGGTCCGTTCGGCAACATCGCCACCGGCACGTCGTCCGTCATCGCCGACCTCGTCGGGGTGCGCGGCAGCGACTACGTCATCACCGAGGCCGGCTTCGGGGCCGACATGGGCGCCGAGCGCTTCTTCGACGTCAAGTGCCGGGTCAGCGGCCTCGTGCCCGACGCGGCGGTTCTGGTGGCCACGGTGCGCGCGCTCAAGGCCCACTCCGGCCACTGGACCATCAAGCCGGGCCGGCCGCTGCCCGAGGGCCTGCTCGACGAGGACCCGCAGGAGGTCACGGCGGGCCTGCCGAACCTGCGCAAGCACATCGAGATCATCCAGCGCTTCGGCATCCGGCCCGTCGTCGCCATCAACGCCTTCCCGACCGACCACGACTCGGAGCACGACGTGGTGCGCGCACTGTGCGACGAGCTGGGTGTCCGCTGCGCGGTGACCACCCACGTCGCCGACGGCGGGGCCGGCGCGCGTGAGCTGGCGCGGGCCGTCGTCGACGCAGCCCACGAGCCCTCGGACTTCCGGTTCCTCTACCCGCTCGAGCTCCCGCTCGCCGAGAAGATCGAGGCGATCGCCACCGAGATCTACGGCGCCGACGGCATCGATGTCAGCCCCGCGGCCGCCAAGGCCCTCAAGGAGTACGAGCGACTCGGCTTCGGCAACCTCCCGGTCGTCATCGCCAAGACGCACCTGTCCATCTCGTCGGACCCGACGCTCAAGGGGGCGCCGACGGGCTGGCGGCTGCCCGTGCGCGAGGTGCGGGCCGCCGTGGGCGCCGGCTACGTCTACGCGATCTGCGGCGACATGCGGACCATGCCCGGTCTGCCGAAGTCGCCGAACGCCGAGCGGATCGACATCCGCGAGGACGGTTCGACGACGGGGCTGTCCTGACGACGCGCTGTGCTGACGACGCGCTGTCCTGACGACGGGCCGGCGGTCGCCACGCCGCTCAGCGGAGCGGGCCCCCGTCGACGCGACGGGCCATGGCGACGTCGTCGCGGTAGTCGGTGGCGCTCAGCCGCAGGCCCCTCGGGACGCGCCCGACCTCGGCCCAGCCGGCCTTCGCGTAGAAGGCGCCGAGGCCGAGCCCGTCGCGGTAGTCGAGCCGGAGCAGCTCGACCCACGGCAGCTCGCGGCGCGCGACGCCGACCATGCCGCCGAGCAGGATGCGGCCGAGGTTCCTGCCCTGCGCCGACGGGTCGACCATGAGCCGCTTCAGGCCGGCCACGTGGGCGTACGGGAAGCCGCGCGAGTGCTCCCAGAACCCGAGCCCGCGCAGGCTCCCGGAGCCGGGGTCGACGAGCACGCAGAGCAGCGAGCGCCCGGCCCTCACCTCGTCGAGGTGCCGGTCGAGCGCGGCGGCGACCTCGGTGGCCGGGGCGCCCGGCAGGAACCCGACGGAGCCGCCGGCGTCGTTGACGCGCACCCACAGGTCCACGACGTCGCCGCGGACGTCGTCGACCGCCGCTGCCGGCAGCACCCGCACCCTGGGGGCCTCGAGGTATGCCATCGGCTCTCCGTCAACGTCGTCCCTGGACGAACGAGTGCCCACCTGCACGAGCCCCGCGCGCGTGGCCGTGCGCAGCGAGGCCGTGTTGGCGGTGTCGACCATCGCGGTCACGACGGTGTCAGGACGGTGCTCGACACCCCACGCGACGAGAGCGCGGGAGATCTCCGTCCCGAGGCCCGAACCCAGCCGGTCGTGCGCGAGCCGGTAGTAGAGGTTGAGGGCGCTGCCGTCGGAGTCCTTGTGGCGCAGGCCCGCCCACCCGATCACCTCGCCGGTCGCGCGGTCGACGACAGCGGCATACCCCAGCTCGGCGGTCTCCCAGTCGGCCAGGTCGGCCGCGAGACGGTCGCGGCACCGCTCGGAGCTCGGCATGGTCGCCGGGGCGTGCGCGTAGGTGCGGGGGTCGGTGTGCAGCCGCACGTAGTCGTCGAGGTCGTCGGCCTGCGGCCGCCGCAGGACGACCCGCTCGGTCGTGACCCACGCTCCCGGTGGGTCCCCCGTCGCGGTCACTGCGACCGGCGCTCGGGCGCCCGCGTCTCGCAGACGGCCAGGGGGGCGCCGTCGCAGCACGGCTCGATGTAGAGGCACGCGGGACAGCGGTTGTGCGCCTGCTCGGCGTACATCTGCGTGCCGCAGTAGGGGCAGGGGATCTCGAGAGCCATGAACCCATCCTTTCCGACAGCACCGACGCCCGGCGGGTGACCCGCCGGGCGTCGTGTCGAGAAGGGCCGTGGTGCGTCGGCGGGCCGCTCAGCTCGCGACGACGACGTACGCCGTGAGGTCGGCCTCGATCTCCGGCGTGACCTTCGCGCGCACCCGGGTGCCGTCGGCGACGTGCTCGCTCTCGAGGATCTCGGCCTCGTCGTGCAGGCGCGAGACGAGGTCGCCGCGGTCGTAGGGCACGAGCACCTCGACCTCGATGTCGGGCTTGGGCAGCTCGTCGGCGATGAGCGCCCGCAGCTCGGCCAGACCCTCGCCGGTGCGCGCCGACACGGTCACGCAGTGCTTCTCGTGGCGGCGCAGTCGGTCGAGCACCTCAGGGTCGGCGATGTCGGCCTTGTTGACGACGATGATCTCCTTGATCTGGTCGCCACCGACCTCGGCGAGCACGCCCCGGACGGCCGTGATCTGCCCCTCCGGGTCGGGGTGCGAGCCGTCGACGACGTGCAGGAGCAGGTCGGAGTCGCCGACCTCCTCGAGCGTCGACCTGAACGCCTCGACGAGCTGGTGCGGCAGGCTGCGCACGAAGCCGACGGTGTCGGCCAGCGTGTAGACGCGGCCGTCCTCGGTCTCGGTGCGGCGCACCGTCGGGTCGAGGGTCGCGAACAGCTGGTTCTCGACGAGCACGCCGGCCCCGGTGAGCCGGTTGAGCAGCGAGCTCTTGCCGGCGTTGGTGTAGCCGGCGATCGCGACCGACGGGACGCCACCGACGCGGCGTGACTGGCGCCTCGTGTCGCGGCTGGTCTTCATGCCCTTGATGTCACGGCGGAGCTTGGCGATCTTGGTGTTGATGCGGCGCCGGTCGAGCTCGATCTTCGTCTCGCCGGGGCCACGGGAACCGATGCCCTCACCGCCGGCGACGCGGCCACCGGCCTGTCGGGACATCGACTCACCCCAGCCACGCAGGCGCGGCAGCAGGTACTGCAGCTGGGCCAGCTCCACCTGGGCGCGGCCCTCGCGGCTCTTGGCGTGCTGGGCGAAGATGTCGAGGATCAGCGCAGTGCGGTCGATGACCTTGACCTTGACGACGTCCTCGAGCGCGCGCCGCTGGCTGGGCGCCAGCTCACCGTCGCAGATCACGGTGTCGGCACCCTCGGCGACGACGATGTCGCGCAGCTCGACGGCCTTGCCCTTGCCGAGCCACGTGGCGGGGTCGGGGCGCTGGCGCCGCTGGATGACACCCTCGAGCACGGTCGAACCCGCGGTCTCGGCGAGCGCCGCGAGCTCGCGTATCGAGTTCTCGGCGTCCTCGGCGCTGCCCTCGGTCCAGACACCGGCCAGCACGACACGCTCGAGGCGCAGCTGGCGGTACTCGACCTCGGTGATGTCCTCGAGCTCGGTCGAGAGGCCCTGGACCCGCCGGAGCGCCGCACGCTCCTCGCGCTCGAGCTGGTCACCGTCGTAGAGGGGGAACTGGGCCCCGTCGGTCTCGAGGTCGTCAGCAGCCAGCGCGGTGGCGCGGGTGCCGAACAGGTGGCGCTCGCGGTCGGTGCCGCGAGCGGAGTCGCTGGTGTGGTTGCTGTGGTTGCTCGTCATGTTCTCCCTATGGTCCCAAAGGTCCAACGCCACGGGCCACTCGTTTGTGCCCGCACCTCGCACGAGAACGCCTCCCGCGCCGGGTACGGTGGCGGCGATGGCCGACCCCGGCCTGGCGTACACGCCGTACGCGTGGCAGCGCGGCGACGCGATGCTCGGCGCGCGCACGTGCACGACGGAGCAGGTGGGGGCAGCCCGCACGGACGCGTGCTTCGTGCCGGTGCCCGGCCGCGTGACCGGACGGTTCAGCCGCGGCGAGTGGCGCTTCACCCCCGATGCCGGTCGCCCGGACGCGTACGTGCGTTTCGCCGATGACAACCCCTACGACACCTCCCGGTGGCCGCCGGACCTTGCGCGTCTGCTCGGCGGCGAGCCCACGACAGCGCTCTACTGGGGGAAGGACCCGGTGGCGTTCATGGTCGGGGCGAAGCGGGTCGACACGCTGTCCTACGGATCCACCACGGTCATGGTCGGGCTGTGGGGCGGAGTCATGGGGCTGTCCTTCGGGGCGGCCTCCCTCCGGTCGCTGTTGCGCCGCCGGCCCGGACGCCTCGACGTGACCCTCGCGGTGTCGGGAGTCGTCGCCCTCGTGCTCCTCGGCGTGGACATCGGCGGCGCGGTGAGCTGGGGCGCCGAGGCGCTCTGGTGGGGCGCACTGGTCGCGGGGGTCCTGATGGCGCCGAGCCGCTGGACGAGGTCGTGGGCGGCGCTCGCCGCCCGGCGACGGAGCTGACCGCCGCCCACCGGAGCAGGTGGGGCGCGAGCGCACCCACGCCGATACGGTGGCCGTGATGAGCGAGCCGACCGACCACTACTTCAGCGCCGAGCCGGCTACGCCGGAGGAGCGGCGCAGCATCGAGGTGACCCTCGAGGGCCGCCGTCTCACGCTGACGACGGCGCGCGGCGTCTACAGCCCCGACCGCCTCGACCCGGGAACGACGGTCCTGCTCGCAGGGGTGCCGGACCCGAGCCCCACCGGAGACCTGCTCGACATCGGCTGCGGCTGGGGGCCCATCTCCATCTCCCTGGCGCTGCGCTCCCCCGGTGCGCGTGTCTGGGGCGTCGACGTCAACCGCCGCGCGCTCGACCTGGCCCGCGCGAACGCGGCGGCCGCCGGCGCCGACTCGATCACCTTCTGCGAGCCTGACGAGGTGCCGGACGACCTGCGCTTCGCCACGATCTGGTCGAACCCGCCCATCCACGTCGGCAAGGCCGCCCTGCACGCCCTGCTCGAGCGATGGCTGCCCCGTCTCTCGGACGACGGTGTCGCGTACCTCGTCGTGCAGAAGCACCTCGGCTCCGACTCCCTGCAGAAGTGGCTCAACGCGCACGACTGGGGCCTGGTCTGCACGCGCCTGTCGTCGGCGAAGGCCTTCCGCATCCTCGAGGTCCGCCGTGCCTGAGCCCACGGCGGCCGTCGACGACGCCAAGGCGCTCGTCGAGCTGTGGTTCCCCGATGCCCGGGCTGCCTGGCTCGGCGGCAGCGTCGTGCTCGGGTCGGCGACGCCCGGCTCGGACCTCGACGTCACGGTGCTCCTCGGCGGGCCGCCGGCGCCCTACCGCGACTCGCGACGGTTCCGGGGCTGGCCCGTCGAGCTCTTCGTGCACACGGACACCTCGCTCGGGCACTACCTGCGGCAGGACGTGCGCGCGGGCCGTCCGACGATGCCGCGCCTCGTCGGGCGCTCCGTGCTGCTGCGCGACACCGACGGCAGCGGCGCCCAGTGGCAGACCACGGCCCGCGCCCTCCTGGCCGAGGGCCCGTCCCGGCTCTCCGGGGACGACCTCGCGACCCTGCGGTATGCCGTCACCGACCTCCTCGACGACGTCACCCACGCGCACGACGGCCACGAGCGCCTGGTCAGCGCGACTCTCCTCGCCGACGAGAGTGCGCGGCTGCTGCTGCACGGCTCGGGCCACTGGTGGGGTCGGGGCAAGTGGGTCGCCCGCGAGCTGGCCGACCTCGACCGCACCGAGGACGCCGCAGGAGGCGGCGGCACCGGGGACCACAGGAACACCGGCTGGGCGGCCCGCCACGAGCAGGCGCTCGTCACGGCGGCGGCGGGTGACGTGTCGCTCCTGCTCGCGTTCGCCGACGAGGTGCTGGCTCGCCATGGAGGCCCGCTCTTCGAGGGTCACCGGCTGGTCGGCACCGATCCCGGAGCCCGGGACCCTGCGCAGCCCGCAGAGGCGACGGACGAGGCGGACGCCGCCGGGTCGCGGTGACCCGCCGCTCCGACGAGCCGTCGACCCAACGCCGGTCTGGGGTCCCGAGGGTCAGAGGGGGAAGTCGCCGTCGGCGACGAGAGCGGCTGGGCCGGCCAGCTCGACCCGCTGACCCGGCAGGGGCGTCACGGTCAGACGACCGCCGGGCACGTCGACCGTCCATGGGCTGAGGTCCTCGACCCCGGACCAGAAGCGCGTCGCGAGAGCCGCGGCCGCGGCCCCGGTGCCGCAGGACCGGGTCTCGCCGACGCCGCGCTCGTGGACGCGCATCTCGATGTGGCCCGGCCCGACCGCGCGGACGAACTCGACGTTCGCGCCGCCGGCCGGCTCGGGGTGAAGCTGCGGCGCCTCGGAGAGGTCGAGGTTCTCGAGGGCGATCCCCTCGGGCAGCATGACCACCGCGTGCGGGTTGCCGAGGTCGAGCGACAGGGCCGGCACGGGCTTGCCGTGGCGTGGACGCACCATGATGTCGAAGCCGTCGCGGCGCGCACCCTCCTCGTCGGCGAGGCGCCACGGGCCGAGGTCGACGGCATACCCCTGCTCGACGACGCGCACCGTCTTGACGCCGGCTCGGGTGGCGATGGAGAAGCTCGACCCGAAGGCCAGCCCCTCGCGACGGAGGAACTCGGCGAAGACCCGGGTGCCGTTGCCGCACATCTCGGCCAGGGAGCCGTCCGCGTTGCGGTAGTCCATGAACCACTCCGCCTCGGCCGCCTGGGCGCGGACGGCCTCGTCGGTGGCGTGCGCGGTGCGCACCACGCGGATGACGCCGTCGGCGCCGAGTCCGGCGTGGCGGTCGGCGATCCGCTGCACCTGGGCCGGCGTGAGCTCGAGCGATCCCTCGAGGTCGGGGACGAGGACGAAGTCGTTCTCGGTGCCGTGGCCCTTGGCGAAGCGTGTCATGTCAGCCATTCTCCGGCATGGCGTGCGACGCCTCCGCACCCGCCGCGCTGATCGCGCCCAGAGCCTGGTCGAGCAGGTCGTCGGCGAGCGCGTCGAGCCACACGATGCGCGGGTCGGGGCGGAACCACGACTCCTGCCGACGGGCATAGCGTCGGGTGGCCTGCGCGGTGTCGAGCCGGGCCCCGACCTCGTCGAGCCGACCGTCGATGACGGCGATCGCCTGGCTGTAGCCGATGGCCCGGCTCGCGGTGACCCCGCTCCTGAGCCCGCGGCCCAGGAGCATCTCGGTCTCGTCGCGCAGGCCCTGCTCCCACATGCGGTCCACGCGGTGGGAGATGCGTTCGTCGAGGACCTGCCGGTCGACGCGCAGACCGAGGAGGACCGCGGGAGAAAGCAGCTCGCGCTTCGGCATCGAGGCGCTGAACGCGCGACCGGTCAGCTCGATGACCTCGAGCGCGCGCACGACACGTCGCACGTTGCCGGGGAGGATCGTGGCGGCTGCCTGCGGGTCGGCGGCCTTGAGACGTGCATGCAGGACGTCACCGCCCAACGCCTCCGCCTCGGCCTCGAGCCGGGACCGCACCCCGGGGTCGGTCGGCGGGATCTCGAGCCGGTCGAGCGCGGCCCTGACGTAGAGGCCGGAGCCGCCGACGAGCACGGGTCGGTGGCCGCGTGCCGTGATGGCCGCGAAGTCACGACGGGCAGCCTCCTGGTAGGCCGCGACGCTGGCGTCCTCGGTGACGTCGAGGACGTCGAGCTCGTGGTGGGCGATGCCGCGCCTCTCGGCGACGGCCAGCTTGGCGGTGCCGATGTCCATGCCCCGGTAGAACTGCATGGCGTCGGCGTTGACGACCTCGCCGCCGAGGCGCTCGGCCAGGTCGAGAGCGAGGTCGGACTTGCCAGTGGCGGTCGCCCCGACGACCGCCACGATGGGTGCGGCCGGGTCGGCGAGGGGCGCAGTGCTCACCTGGGGCCTCGCAGGACGGCGGGCGTCAGACGGTGGACCACCGAGGGCACTCAGCCGATGAGCTCGTCGGCGTGCTCGTCGCTCTGCTCGTCGTCGTGCCCGAAGGGGTCGCGGTCGACACCGGGGTGCCACGACTGGCCGGGCTTGCCCCACCCGTTGCGCTTGACGGCCTTGCGTGCCTTCTTCGACTGGCGCTCGTCGAGCCGATCGACGTAGAGCGTGCCGTTGAGGTGGTCGTACTCGTGCTGCATGCAGCGCGCGAACCAGCCGGTCGCGTCGAACTCGACACGGTTGCCGTCGAGGTCGAGGCCGACGACGTGCGCACGGTCGGCGCGCTTGAGCGGGAACGCCTCGCCCGGCACCGAGAGGCACCCCTCGGTCTCCTCGTCGGGGTTGGGGCGCTCCTGCGGGATCTTCGACGTCGTGACGGTCGGGTTGATGACGTGGCCCTGCTCGGGCACGCCGTCCTCGTTGGCCATCTTCCAGATGAAGACCCGGAGCCCGACCCCCACCTGCGGCGCGGCGAGCCCGACACCGTTGGCGGCGACGTTCGTCTCGTACATGTCCTCGACGAGGGTCCTGAGGTCCTCGTCGAACTCGGTCACGAGGGCGGCCGAACGGTGCAGGACGGGCTCACCCGTGATGACGATGGGTCGCACAGTCATGCGCCAAGTCAAGCACGAGGGGGCGAGAGGTCCCGAACCGGCTCAGGCGATCGAGCACCCAGGCGTGACCGGCGCGGCCGCCGGACGGCCGATCGACGGCATACCGAGGCTGACCGCCGGCTTGCCCGAGCCCTGCGGGGCGTCCTGGAGCGCCGCCCACGCGTCGCCCCCGGGAGTGCGCCGGACGGCATACGTGCCCCCCTCGATGCCGGAGTCGGCGACGAGGTGGTGCGGCGCACCGTACGTCACGGCCACGGTGACCATGTCGCCGGGGCGCGGCACCTCCGCGCCCGCCGGCACCGCGAAGTGCACGAGCCGGTTGTCTCGTGCGCGACCCGACAGACGCTTGGTCTCGGAGTCCTTGCGGCCCTCGGAGGGAGCGACCAGCACCTCGACCCCACGGCCCTCGAGGGTGCGGTTCTCGGCCCAGCTGACCTCTTCCTGGAGCGCGATGAGGCGGTCGAAGCGCTCCTGCACCACCGGCTTCGGCACCTGGTGCTCCATCGTCGCGGCGGGCGTGCCCGGACGGATGGAGTACTGGAAGGTGAAGGCGCTCGAGAAGCGGGACTCGCGCACGACGTCGAGGGTGCCCTGAAAGTCCTCCTCGGTCTCACCGGGGAAGCCGACGATGAGGTCGGTCGTGATGGCGGCGTCGGGGATGTGGCGCCGGACGTTCTCGATGATGCCGAGGAACTTCGTGCTGCGGTACGAGCGGCGCATGTCCTTCAGCACCTTGTCGGAGCCGGACTGCAGCGGCATGTGCAGGCTCGGCATGACGTTGGGCGTCTCGGCCATGGCGAGGATGACGTCCTCGGTGAAGGCGGCCGGGTGCGGGCTGGTGAACCGGACCCGCTCCAGGCCCTCGATCTCGCCGCAGGCGCGCAGCAGCTTGCCGAACGCGAGGCGGTCGCCGAACTCGACGCCGTAGGTGTTGACGTTCTGCCCGAGGAGGGTCACCTCGACCACGCCCTGCGCCACGAGCGCCTCGATCTCGGCGAGGATCTCGCCGGGGCGGCGGTCCTGCTCCTTGCCGCGCAGGCTCGGCACGATGCAGAACGTGCACGTGTTGTTGCAGCCGACCGAGATCGACACCCAGGCGCTGTAGGCCGAGTCACGACGCGTGGGCAGCGTCGAGGGGAAGACCTCGAGGCTTTCGAGGATCTCGACCTCGGCACGCTTGTTGTGCGCCGCACGGTCGAGCAGCGCGGGCAGCGAGCCGATGTTGTGGGTGCCGAAGACGACGTCGACCCACGGCGCACGCTTGACGATCGTGCCGCGGTCCTTCTGCGCCATGCAGCCGCCGACGGCGATCTGCATGTCGGGGTTCGCGAGCTTGGCCGGACGCAGCTGGCCGAGGTTGCCGTAGAGCTTGTTGTCGGCGTTCTCGCGCACGGCACACGTGTTGAAGACGACGACGTCGGCGACCGCGGGCCGCTCCTCGGCAGGGAGGCTCGCGAGGTCGACGTAGCCGGCGGTCTCGAGGAGCCCGGCAAGGCGCTCGCTGTCGTGGACGTTCATCTGGCACCCGTGGGTGCGCACGTCGTACGTCCTGCCCGTGCGGCTCTCGGAGGTGACGGGCTGTTGCGCGGAGGTCTGCATAGTCATGGCACCGACAAGGGTACGGCGTGCGCCGGGAGACGACGGCCGGCCGCGGCGCATCAGCCGAGATGCGGCGGCACCGGGAATACCCCACGGGCCGAGCCAGTTGACCCAGGTGCTTGACAGTTCAACCAAACTTCGGCATCATAGTGATTGAACATTTAACCACCTACGTCAAAGGACGCTCCCCATGGGTCTCTTCAACCGCACCAAGTCCGACTCCAACGAGGCCGTCGAGCCTGCTGCCGTCGCCTCCGTCGCCGTCTCCGACATCTCCGGTGACTACACGCTCGACCCGAGCCACACCCGTATCGGCTTCTCGGCCCGTCACGCGATGGTGACCAAGGTCCGCGGCAACTTCGAGCAGTTCGAGGGCTCGGCCACGGTCGACACCGCGAACCCGGCCAACTCCTCGGTCAAGGTCGTCATCGAGGCCGCCTCCGTCACGACGCACAACGAGCAGCGCGACGGTCACCTCAAGACCCCCGACTTCTTCGACGTCGCCAACTACCCGCAGATCACCTTCGTCTCGACGAACGTCGAGCGCGACGGCTCCGAGTGGGCCATCACCGGCGACCTGACGATCAACGGCGTCACCAAGTCGATCACGGTGCCCTTCGAGGAGACCGGCTCGGCCAAGGACCCGTTCGGCAACACCCGCGTCGGCTTCGAGGGTGAGACCACCATCGACCGCACCGACTGGAACCTCTCCTTCAACGCCGCCCTCGAGACCGGCGGCGTCCTCGTGAGCGAGAAGGTCAAGCTCGAGTTCGACATCTCGGCGATCGCCGTCGTGCCCGCGCAGGCCTGAGCCTCCAGCACCACACCCGAAGGGGGTGGGGACCGAAAGGTCCTCACCCCCTTGTGCTCTCCCGGGACCCGCAGACCGTGCAGCGGCCACACGACCCCGCAGCGAGTCGCGCCAGAAGTCTCAGTCGCGCCGGTGCTCGGGCAGGCCGTCGACGCCGTCCCGGATGACCGGCCAGGCCACCTCACCGGAGTAACCCTTGCGCGCGAGCATGCCGGCCAGGCGGCGGGCCTGGACCTCCGGGGGCAGGCCGCGCATCGAGCGCAGCTTCTTGGCGACGAGCTGCTCGGCACGCAGGCGCTCGTCGTTCGCCCCGACCTGGCCGAGCGCCTCGTCGGCGACCTCCTGGTCGATGCCCTGCTTGCGCAGCTCGTGCGCCAGCGCCCGACGCGCGAGACCCTTGCCGGCCTGACGCGACCGCACCAGTATCTGGGCGTAGGCCTCGTCGTCGACGAGCCCCACCTCGGTCATGCGGTCGAGGACCTTGGCGGCGACCGTGTCGTCGCAGCCCCGCTGACGCAGCTTGCGCTCGAGCTGGGCCCGGCTGCGCGGCGCCATGCTCAGCTGGCGCAGCACGATGGCCCGGGCCACCGACTCCGCGTCGGCTTCGGGGACCTCGACCTCGACGTCGTCGGGCGGCGGCGTCCAGGGGCGCCGCTCCCCAGTCGGCGCGGTGTCGACGGGCGCCTCGTCCACGGGCACGGCCCAGTCGGGCCGCTCCGCGGAGTCGGCCGCAGCCCACCCGGTGCGGCGCGCGGCGCCGCCGCGCCGTGGTTCAGCGCGAGCAGGTCGCCGCCCGGCCCGGGCCGCCCCTCCCGTGCGCTTGCGCGACGGAGGAGGGTCGTCGGACGCGGCGGCCCGCGCCTCGACGACACCCTGCGCCTCGGCGAGGGCGGCCGCGGCGCGGGCCAGACGTTCCTGCGGTGACTCGTGTGCCGGCACGATCAGAAGTCGACGGGCACGTCCGCGACCTCGGCGGGCATGTCGACGCGCGGCCCGACGCCGAGCTTCTCCTTGACCTTCTTCTCGATCTCGTCGGCGAGGTCGGGGTTGTCCTTGAGGAAGTTGCGGGCATTCTCCTTGCCCTGACCGAGCTGGTCGCCCTCGTAGGTGTACCAGGCACCGGCCTTGCGGACGAAGCCGTGCTCGACGCCCATGTCGATGAGGCCGCCTTCGCGCGAGATGCCATGGCCGTAGAGGATGTCGAACTCCGCCTGCTTGAACGGCGGCGACACCTTGTTCTTGACGACCTTGACGCGGGTGCGGTTGCCGACGGGCTCGGTGCCGTCCTTGAGGGTCTCGATGCGACGCACGTCGAGGCGGACCGAGGCGTAGAACTTGAGCGCCTTGCCACCGGTGGTCGTCTCGGGCGAGCCGAACATGACACCGATCTTCTCGCGGAGCTGGTTGATGAAGATCGCCGTCGTGCCGGTGTTGTTGAGGGCGCCGGTGAGCTTGCGCAGCGCCTGGCTCATGAGGCGGGCCTGCAGACCCACGTGGCTGTCGCCCATCTCGCCCTCGATCTCGGCGCGCGGCACGAGCGCGGCGACGGAGTCGATGACGATGATGTCGAGGGCGCCGGAGCGGATCAGCATGTCGGCGATCTCGAGCGCCTGCTCACCGGTGTCGGGCTGGGACACGAGGAGGGCGTCGGTGTCGACACCGAGCTTCTTGGCGTAGTCCGGGTCGAGCGCGTGCTCGGCGTCGATGAAGGCCGCGATGCCCCCGGCCCGCTGGGCGTTGGCCACGGCGTGGAGCGCGACCGTCGTCTTGCCCGAGGACTCGGGGCCGTAGACCTCGATGATGCGTCCGCGGGGCAGGCCGCCGATGCCGAGGGCCACGTCGAGGGCGATCGAGCCGGTCGGGATGACCTCGATCGGCGGACGGACGTCGTCGCCGAGGCGCATCACCGCGCCCTTGCCGTAGTTCTTCTCGATCTGGCCCATCACCGAGGTGAGCGCCTTGTCCTTGTCCATCGCCTTCGCCTGGGGGGCTGCCATGTCGGGCTCCTAGTCTGCCGTCTGCGCTGCGGTCGTCTACCTACGACCCGGGCACGGATCGCACTGGGAGATCCGCTGTCAGGTCAGACGTTAGGTGCCGGCGCCGACATCGGGTGGGACCACCAGACGGCTTGTGGACGATGCGGGTGATGGCACAGGACCTGTGGAGAACATTACCGAACACGTGTTCGAAGTCGCGACGACACGCCGGTCACCTGCCGACCTGGCCTCCCTGGGCGCCGCGCGCCACCCGCACGTCACGGCCCAGCCTCCGCTCGGGCGGCACGTCCATGTCGACGCAGAGCGCCTCCCAGACCGCCCGGGGCGCCTCTCCGTCGTCGAGCGCCTGGACGACGGTGCGGTTGCCGAGCGCGCCGATGACGTGGTCACGCGCCAGCGACCCGGCATACGCCGGCCCGAACTCGTCGTCCATCAAGGTCCAGAAGTGGCTGATCCGCACCCCAGCAGTCTGCCACCCGTAGCCGCGGAACCCGTTGCGCCGAAACCGTCGTCGGAGCGTTATCTCAACCGCCCGCGCGGTCGCCGCACGACCGGTATCGTCCTCTCGTCCCGCGCCGAGCAGGGACCTCGACACTTCAGGGGAGCAACCATGACCGAGCCGAAGGATTCCGCCCTGCCCACCGGGCCGACCGACCACGCGGGCGACGCGACTGCGTCCGTCCCGCAGTACACCTACCCGGTGCCCTCGGGCAGCCACCCGGTCCCGTCCGCGACCGAGCAGGCGGGCGCCGCGGGCGCTGTCGGGGTCGACCTCGCCGACGAGCCGGCCTCCCCCGCCCAGCCCGGGCGCAAGCGCACCGGCCTGTTGGTCGGCGCCCTCGCCGGCGTCCTCGCCCTCGGCGGCGCCGGCGTCCTCGCCGTGCAGACCCTGAGCGGCAGCGGCGCTCAGCCGTCCGACGTGCTGCCCGGCGACGCGTACGCGTACCTCCGCGTCGACATCGACCCGTCAGCAGGCCAGAAGGTCGCTGCCGTCCGCTTCCTCGGCAAGCTCGACGCCGTCAAGGACACCCTCGGCAGCGACGACCCCCGCAAGAAGCTGTGGGAGATGGCCGCCAAGAACGCCGGCGACGACTGCATCAAGAAGTTCGCCTACGACAAGGACGTCGAGCCGTGGCTCGGCGACCGCGTCGGCGCCGCGATCCGCCCCGGCGGCACCAAGGACCAGCCCAACCTCGCCATCGCGATCCAGGTCAAGGACGAGACCGTCGCCAAGGACGCCCTCACCAGGCTCTTCGCCTGCGACAAGGGCTCCAAGACCGACGTGCGCACCAAGGACGGCTACGCCATCGTCACGCCCGGCGGCACCGGTGACGCGACCCTCGCCGCCGTCGACAAGGGCGCGCTGTCGGCCAACGCGAACTTCACGGGCGACATGGGCGCCCTCGGCGAGCAGGGCATCGTCTCCGCCTGGTTCGACATGACGACCGGCCTCAAGGAGCTGCCCAAGCTGGGCGGCGACGGCAACGGCATGGACACCGCCGGGCTGGCGAGTGCCAAGGGCCGTTTCGCAGCGGCGCTGCGCTTCGACGCCGACTACGTCGAGCTGGCCGGCATCGTCCGCGGCGCCGACGCGAGGACGTCCGTCAAGGGGAACGGCAGCGAGCTGGCCAACCTCCCCGCCAACACCATGGCTGCCGTGCACGTGGCGGGCGCCGACCAGATGCTCGGCTCGACGTGGCCGCAGCTCGAGAAGCAGATCAACGACCTTGCCGCCGCCGACGGCCAGGACGACGTCATCGCCATGGTCGAGGACCAGCTCGACGTCACGCTGCCCGACGACCTCAAGGTGCTCCTGGGCCGGTCGTTCACGGTCGCCATGCCCGACCAGGACCTCAAGGGCGACTCCTTGACGGTCGGCGCCAAGGTCGTCTCGAGCGACGCCAAGCGCGCGGACGAGATCATCGACCGGCTGATGCAGGCCTCGGGCGCCGACAGCGGCGTCCTGACGCACAAGGTCGAGGGAGACAGGGTCTACGTCGCCACGACCCCCGACTACGCCGACGACCTCAAGTCCGGCGGCAAGCTCGGTGACTCCGACGCCTTCAAGCTGGCGGTCGGCGACGTCACGTCGTCCAACAGCGCCGTGTTCGTCGACCTCGACAAGCTGGAGAAGCTCTACCTCGGCGAGGTCAAGGGCAACCAGAAGACGTTCCTCGAGTCGCTCCGCGCCGTCGGCGTCAACGCCAGCACCACCGGCAACGGGGAGGGCACGTTCACCCTCCGCGTCCTCGGCAACTGAGGGGCACCAGACAGCACGCGCAACACGAAGGGCCCCGCGTCAGGCGGGGCCCTTCGTCGTCTGCGTGCCGGCTCTCAGGTGTGCTGCGCGAAGGCCGAGATGCCGAAACCGGCAGCCGCAGGCACGCGGACCTCGTTGCCGGAGTAAGAGATTCCACCGACGACCGGTGAGGCGACGGACCACCACGCGGCGTCGAGATCGCTGACGGCGGTCGTCGGCTCGGCTGCGACGACGGCAGCCGCCGCCCCCACACCCACGTGGCTCTCCATCATCGAGCCGACGATGGTGCCGAGCCCGGCGTCGTGCGCACGGCGGAGCATGTCGCGCCCGACGGTGAGCGAGCCGCACTTGGCGAGCTTGACGTTGACGAGGTCGGCCGCGCCGAGCCGGATGATGCGCTCGAGGTCGTACGGGCCGTAGCAGGACTCGTCGGCCATGACCGGCAGCCCGACGCGCTCCCGCACCCAGGCGAGCCCCTCCACGTCGTCGGCGACGACCGGCTGCTCGACGAGCTCGACGCCGAGGTCGGCCACCTCGAGGGCGCGGATGACCTGCACCGCCTCCTCACGGGTCCAGCCCTGGTTCGCGTCGAGGCGAAGCGCGACGTCCGGTCCGACGGCGTCGCGCACCGACGCCACGCGCTGCACGTCGGTGCTGGCGTCGGTGCCGACCTTCATCTTGAGGGTGCGGAACCCGTCCGAGACCCGTGCCCGGGCCGTGTCGGCGAGGGCGTCGGCAGCGCCGGCCGAGAGGGTCACGTCGGTCGTGAGCACGTCACGTATGCCGTCCGCCCCCGACCCGAGCAGGGTGGCCACCGACGTGCCCTCCGCCTGGGCGACGAGGTCGTGGAGCGCCGCGTCGACGGCCGCCTTGGCCCCGAAGTTGCGGGCGACCGCGCGCTGCACGGCCGCGGCGGCCGCGGAGAGGTCGTCGCGGTCGTCGAGGGGCCGACCGACGACCGCGGGCGCCAGCATCTGCTCGATGCACGCCGTGGCACTCGCCAGGGACTCCCCCGTCACCTGCCACACCTGCGGGGCCTCGCCCCACCCGGTGCGGCCGTCGCTGTCGGTGACTCTCACGATGACCGTGTCGGTGGTCTCGGTGCGCCGCAGCGCCGTGACGAACGGCGTGTGGAGCGGCACGGACGAGACGGTGGTGACGACCCGCTCGACCGTCGTCATCGGCCGGCCACCGAGGTGGACGTGGCCTGCGCGTCGGGACCGGCCTGGGCGGCATGCGGCTCGGGATTCTCAGGGTGCTCGGGGTGCTCTGGGTGCTCGGCCCGCCACACGTCGCGCGCGATGCCGGCGACGAAGGCCGCGGCCTCCGTCTCGCCGAGCGCGATGGTGGTGCAGACGACGAGCACGAACGGCTCCTCACCGGGCGGGCGCACGAGGGCGACGTCGTGCGAGACGCCCGGGATCCACCCGGACTTGCTCGCCGTCGGGATGCCTTCGGGCAGCCCGGCAGGCACCTGGTCGACGTGGAGCTGGCGCGAGAGCAGCTCCTCGACCGGACCGAGCACCGGCTCGCCGCCGAGCGCGGGCTCGCGCCGCGCGACGGCTGCCATGAGCAGGCCGAGGTCGGCGGCCGCGACCGTGTTGGTGATGCCGGCTTCGCGGGCGCGGGCGTCCTCGATGCCGCGACCGACGACCGTGGTGGCCGAGCACCCGGTCAGGCGCAGCACCTCGGCGACCTCCGTGAGGCCGACGACGTCGACGAGCAGGTTGGTGGCGATGTTGCTGGACCGGGTGATGGCGCGGTCGGCCAGCTCACCGAGCGTGCAGGTGCCGCCGATGACGGCCCACGTCTCGGGGTCCTGGTCGTCGTCGGCGTCGAGGGAGAACGGCGACCCGTCGAGCACCGACGCGAACGTGGACGTCACGGCCACCGGCTGCGCGAGGTCCAGCTCACCCCGCGCCACGCGACGGAAGGCGGCGATGACGAGCGGGAGCTTCATCGTCGACGCGGCGTAGTGCGCAGCGTGCGCGTCGTGCGACCATCGCTCGCGACCGTCGATGCCGCCGAGCCAGACCGAGACCGTGGCGTCAGCTGCCGTGGTGACCTGGTCGAGACGGGCGTCGATCTGCGAGAAAGGCGTCGGCACCCTCGAGAATGTAGACGATCAGGCGGCGGAGGCCGACACCACGTCGCCCGAGGGGACGAGCAGCGGCACGGTGGGCGCGAGGCCCTCGCTCTCGGCCATGCGGTTGGAGACGTCGATCAGGACCCGCGAGAGGGGCAGGTCGAGGGCGCCGCAGATCGAGGCGAGCAGCTCGGAGCTGGCCTCCTTCTCACCACGCTCGACTTCGCTGAGGTAGCCGAGCGACACCGACGCGGTGGCCGACACCTCACGGAGGGTCCGGCCCTGCGCGCGCCGACGCTCGCGGAGGACGTCACCGAGCTCGCGTCGCAAGAGTGTCGTCATGCCGTCCTCCTTCAGGTCGCTGGTGCGGGGTCGTGCGGTTCCGGTGGACCGTGCGGGTGACCCGACACGCCTACCGTACCCCGAGGGTCCCCCGCCGGTGCCAGTGTTCGGCGCGTGGCGCCAGTCTCCTCGTCCGCGAGCCCGAGCACCGCGGCGACGGTGGCCGCCCGGATCTGGGCTCTGGTCCCGTTCAACTGCAGAGCCCGCGTCACTGTTCCCGAGGGCCCGGCGACGGCGACGTGGACGGTGCCGACCGGCTTCCCCTCGGACGGTCCGGGGCCGGCGACGCCGGTCGTGGACAGGCCCCACGTCGCACCGAGCCGACGGCGTACACCCTCGGCCATGGCGACGGCGACGTCGGGGTCGACGGTGCCGACGCGGTCGATCAGCTCGGCGGGGACGTCCAGGAGGGCGGTCTTCACCTCGGCCGCGTACGCGACGACACCACCGAGCAGCACCGCGGACGCGCCGGGTGTGTCGGCGACCGTCGCGGCCACGAGGCCGGCTGTGAGCGACTCCGCGCAGGCAAGCGTCTCCCGGCCCTCGGTCAGGCGCGCGACGAGACGCGCTCCCGGGCTCTCCGGGGGGCTCGCGGTCAGGGGGTCGTCGGTGGGTGCCACGTCCGTGCCACGTCAGTCGCGGTTCGGCGTCTTCTCGGGCGGGACGGGCCCGACGCCGCTGCTCGACGTCGGGGCAGCTCCGGTCGGGGCAGCTCCGGTCGGGGCGGTCCCGCGCGCAGGCGTCGACGCGTCGGAGTCGTCGCGAGCGCCCCGCTGGGCCCGCTGCGCGGCCCGCGCCTCGCGCTCGGCAGCGCGCGCGGCCCTGCGCAGCCGGGTGCGCTCGCTCGTCTCGCGCAGCCGGGCCGCCTTGAAGACGTAGTCGACGCCGCTCACCACCGTCATGACGAGCGCGGCCCCGAGCAGCACGTAGGCGACCGTCGTGAGCACCCCGCTGAAGGGCCACACCCAGAGCGGCAGCGTCAGCGAGCCCAGCGACAGGGTCTGGAGCATCGTCTTGAGCTTGCCTCCGCGCCCGGCCGGCATGACGCCGTGTCGGATGACGACGAAGCGCAGCACGGTGATGCCGACCTCGCGCACGAGGATGACGACCGTCACCCACCACCACACCACGCCGAGGAGCGAGAGCCCGATGAAGGCGGTGCCGGTGAGTGCCTTGTCGGCGATGGGGTCGGCGACCTTGCCGAAGTTCGTGATCTCACCGCGACGGCGGGCCAGCTTGCCGTCGACGCCGTCGGTGACGGCGGCCAGTGCGAAGACCACCCACGCCCAGAAGCGCCACCACGGCTCGTGGCCGCCGTCCTGGAAGAGCAGCACGGCGTAGACCGGGACGAGCAGGAAGCGCAGGACGGTCAACGCGTTGGGCAGGTTCCAGTCGGTGGGCCGGGGCGCGGGCCCCTCCCCCCGGTGGAAGGTCTGCGGGGTCATCGCGGCTCCGCGACGAGGTCGATCCCCTCGGTGGCGACGACGACGGCCTCGACGAGGTCGCCGACCTGCGGCGTCGGGGCGCCCTCGGGCACGTGCACGACCGTGACGCCGTCGACGTCGGGGCCCTGGAAGGCAGCCCGCCCGACGGCCGAGCCGTCCTCGTCGTCGATCTCCTCGACGAGGACGACGACGTGCTCGCCGATGCGCTCCTCGGCGCGCTGCGCGTTGAGCTCCTCGACGAGGCGGGTGAAGCGGTCGAGGCGCTGGGCGACGACCTCGGGGGCGAGGTGACCGGTGTAGCCCTCGGCCTCGGTGCCGTCCTCGTCGGAGTAGCCGAAGACGCCGACGACGTCGAGGCGCGCCTCGGTGAGGAACGCCTCGAGCTCGTCGAGGTCGGCCTCGGTCTCGCCCGGGAAGCCCACGATGACGTTGCACCGGACACCGGCCTCGGGCGCGTCGGCCCGGACCCGCGCGAGCAGGTCGAGGAACGCCTCGCGCGAGCCGAAGCGGCGCATGGAACGCAGCAGCGGCTCCGACGCGTGCTGGAACGAGATGTCGTAGTAGGGCACGACACCCGGCGTGTCCGCCATGGCCCGCAGCAGGCCGGGCCGGATCTCGGCGGGCTGGAGGTACGAGACGCGCACGCGCTCGATGCCCTCGATCGCTGTGAGTTCGGGCAGCAGCTTCTCGAGCAGGCCGAGGTCGCCGAGGTCCTTGCCGTACGAGGTGGAGTTCTCGGAGACGAGGAAGAGCTCCTTGACGCCCTGCTGGGCGAGCCAGCGGCCCTCGGCGACGATGTCGGCCGGGCGCCGCGACACGAACGCGCCCCGGAACATCGGGATGGCGCAGAAGGAGCAGCGCCGGTCGCAGCCGGAGGCGATCTTGAGCGGCGCCCACGGGCGGCCGTCGAGGCGGGCCCGGATGACCCGTGGGCCGGTGGCCGGGACGGGCACGCCGTCGAGCGTGTCGACGTCGGACGCGCTGCCGTCGGACGGGGCGCCCTCGGAGGCCGTCTCACCGTGGCCGGGCAACGCGACCCCGGCCGCACCGGCCTGGCGCTCGACGGGCGTGAGCGGCAGCAGGGTGCGGCGGTCGCCCGGCGTGTGGCTCTCGACGTGGCCGCCTGCGAGGATCGTCTGCAGGTGCGAGCTCATGTCGCGGTAGGAGTCGAAGCCGAGCACGGCGTCGGCCTCGGGCAGCTGGTCGGCGAGCTCCTTGCCGTAGCGCTCGGCGAGGCACCCGACCGCGACGACCTTCTGGGTGCGCCCGCCGTCGCCCTTGAGGTCGGAGGCCTCGAGCAGCGCGTCGATGGAGTCCTTCTTGGCCTGCTCGACGAAGCCGCAGGTGTTGACGACGGCGACGTCGGCCTCGGACGCGTCGTCGACGAGACGCCACCCCTCGGCGAGGAGGCGGCCTGCCAGCTCCTCGGAGTCGACCTCGTTGCGCGTGCACCCGAGGGTGACGAGTGCGACGCTCCTGTCGGCGCTCGGGTGGGGAGGGGTCATGCGCCCACTCTAGATGGACGGGTGTTCAATGGCCGACATGCTCGGAACCGCCCAGCCCGGCCAGACCGACCCCGCCGACGCCGTCGACGCCGTCGCGCGCGCCCGGGCGCTGCTCGCCCGGCACCCGCTCGTCGACGGGCACAACGACCTCCCGTGGGAGGCACGCGAGCAGACCCGCTACGACTTCGACGCGCTCGACATCGGCGGCCCGGTGGCGACCACCCAGACGGACCTGCCCCGCCTCGCCGACGGCGGCGTCGGCGGCCAGTTCTGGTCGGTCTTCGTGCCGAGCACCCTGCAGGGCGACTCGGCCGTCACGGCCACCCTCGAGCAGGTCGACGGCGTGCACCGCATGATCGGGACGTATGCCGACCGGCTGGCCCTGGCGCGCACGGCGGACGACGTCGACCGCGCCTTCGACAGCGGCCGCATCGCCTCGCTGCTCGGGGCCGAGGGCGGGCACTCCATCGGCTGCTCGCTGGCCACGCTGCGCCTGCTGCACGTGCTCGGCGTGCGCTACATGACGCTGACGCACAACGACAACACGCCCTGGGCCGACTCGGCCACCGACGCGCCCGTGGTCGGTGGTCTCACCGCCTTCGGGCACGAGGTCGTGCGCGAGATGAACCGCCTCGGGATGATGGTCGACCTCAGCCACGTCGCCCCCACCACCATGCGCGCGGCACTCGGGACGACCGAGGCGCCGGTCATCTTCAGCCACTCGTCTGCCCTCGCCCTCTGCGACACCCCGCGCAACGTGCCCGACGACGTGCTCGCGGCGCTGCCCGCCAACGGCGGCACGTGCATGGTCACCTTCGTGCCCGAGTTCGTCTCCCCCGACACCGCAGCGTGGCGGGTCGAGGCCGCCGCGGCCGCGGCCGAGGTGGGGGTCGACGCCAAGGACTGGGAGGCCTTCGGGCGCTTCACCGCCGGCTGGCAGCAGCAGCACCCGAAGCCCGACGCGACGATCGAGCACGTCGTCGCGCACGTCGAGCACGTGCGCGAGGTCGCCGGCATCGACCACGTCGGCATCGGGGGCGACTACGACGGGACCGACACCTTCCCGGTCGGGCTGGAGGACGTCAGCGGCTACCCCCGGCTCGTCGCCGCGCTGCTGGAGCGCTCGTGGTCCGAGGACGACGTCGCCAAGCTCGTGCGCGGCAACACGCTGCGGGTCATGCGTGACGTCGAGGCCGTGGCGCGTGACCTCCAGCAGACCCGTGGGCCGAGCCTGCGCACCTTCGCGGAGCTCGACGGGGCGCGAACCGCCGACTCCTGACCGGCAGGCGGCCACGCGGCACACGGCCGCGGGGCCCTACTGGCGGAAGCGGGCGATCGTGAGCCCGACGAGGCGGGCGACCACGAGCGCGACGTAGAGCATGCCCGCGATCTGCTGGAGCAGCACGAACGCCCGCGCGTGCGGCTCCACAGCGATGATGTCGGACAGGCCCGTCGAGGTCATCGTCGTGATCGAGAGGTAGAGCAGCTCGAACCACGTGCGCGTGCCCGGGTCGGCCTCGCCGTAGATCGTGAACGAGTTCGGGTAGGCGATCTGCACGGCGAGGTAGACGTAGGCGAACCCCCACGCGACGACCGTGAACGTCGCCCCGGTCGCGTAGAGCTCGTCGCGGGTCACCCAGTTGTCGGCGAACATGTACCGCAGCAGGCCGTAGCCCGTGTAGAGGTAGAAGAGCGCGTGCAGCGCCGAGCTCCAGAAGGTCAGGGTCTGGTTGTCGTTCCAGACCGCCTCGGCGACGGTGAGGACGACGACCGGGCCACCGAGGAGCACCGCCACCCACGTCAGGGCGGGGGTCGCCCGTACCGCGCGGACCGCGAGGAACAGCACGACGAGGCCGATGAGTCCGAAGATCGCCCGACCCACCTGCTGCACGTCGCCCTGGCGTGTCTCGACGAACGGGTAGGCGACGAGCGCGGCCAGCTGGACGAACAGCAGCAGGGCGCACGGCAGCTCCGAGACCTTCCGCCGGAGGCGGTCGAGGCGCGACGGCGGCCCCGTCCTGCGTGGCGATGACGGCCAGAGCTCCAGCGACGCACTCACGTCTCGGACTCTAGTGGCGGCCCCGTCAAGATCGCGTCAAGAGGCGTCAGCAGCAGGTCAACGGCGGCGGCAGGCCTGCCGAGCCGCCGTACGAAGGAGGCATGTTCACCACCATCCTCCTGGTCGCGGTCGGGGTCGCCGTCCTCGCGTACCTCGTGTACGTCCTCCTCCACGCGGACCGCTTCTGATGAGCGACACCGTCAGCGGGCTGCTCACCATCGGCGTCCTCGTCGCCGCCCTGGCCGCCTCGCACCTCCCCTTGGGAGCGTGGCTGGCCCGCGTCTTCACCGACGAGCACCACTGGCGCGTCGAACGACTCGTCTACCGCCTCTGCCGTGTCGACCCGTCGTCCGAGCAGCGGTGGACGACGTATGCCGTCGCCGTCCTCGGCGTCTCGGTGGTGGGCATCGCGCTCCTCTCGGGGCTCGTCGTCGCCCAGGGGGCGCTGCCCCTCGCGCGGGGCGCCGCGATGGGCTGGGACACCGCGCTCAACACCGCGGTCTCGTTCGTGACGAACACCAACTGGCAGTCGTATGCCGGTGAGTCGGGAGCGTCACCGCCGGTGCAGACCGTCGGCCTGACGGTCCAGAACTTCGTCTCCCCCGCCGTCGGGCTCGCCGTGGCGGTCGCGCTCGTGCGCGGGCTCGCTCGCTCGGGCGGCGCGACGCTCGGCAACTTCTGGGTCGACCTCGTGCGCGGCTGCGTGCGGGTGCTGCTTCCCCTCGCGCTCGTGGGCGCCGTCGTGCTGCTGCTCGGCGGGGTGGTCCAGAACCTCGGCGCGCCGACCACCGTGACGACGGTGTCGGGTGGCAGCCAGGTGATCCAGGGCGGCCTCGTCGCGTCGCAGGAGGCGATCAAGCTGCTCGGCACCAACGGCGGCGGCTACTTCAACGCGAACTCGGCCCACCCGTTCGAGAACCCGAACGCGGTCACCAACCTCGTGCAGGTCTTCCTCATGCTCGTCATCCCGTTCTCGCTCCCACGCACCTACGGCCTGCTCGTCGGTGACCGGCGGCAGGGCTGGGCGGTTCTCGGCTTCATGGCGACGCTGTGGGGACTCATGGTGGCGGCGGTGACCTGGGCCGAGGTGTCGGCCTCCGTCGGCCCGCTCGGCGCGATGGAGGGCAAGGAGGTGCGCTTCGGCGTCTGGTCGTCGGCCCTCTTCGGCGCGAGCACCACCGGGACCTCGACCGGCGCGGTCAACTCGCTGCACGAGAGCTACAGCCCGCTCGGCGGGGGCGGCGTGCTCTTCTCGATGCTGCTCGGCGAGGTGTCGCCCGGTGGCGTCGGCTCGGGGCTCTACGGTGCGCTGCTGCTGGCCCTGCTCACTGTCTTCGTCTCCGGCCTCATGGTCGGGCGCACTCCCGAGCTGCTCGGCAAGCAGGTCGGGCGCCGCGAGATCACGCTGACCGCCCTCGCGCTGCTCGTCATGCCCGCGCTGGTGCTCGTCTTCACGGGAGTCGGCATGGTCGCGCCGATCGTGTCGTCGCAGATGCTCGCCACGGGTCCGCACGGGCTCACCGAGGTGATGTACGCGTACGCCTCGGCCGCCAACAACAACGGCAGCGCGTTCGCGGGCTTCTCGGCCGACACGCCCTACACGAACCTCACGCTCGCCCTGTGCATGCTGCTCGGCCGCTTCGTGCCCATCGTGCTCGTGCTCGCTCTCGCCGGCGCCCTCGTCGCACAGCGCCGCCGCCCGGCCACGTCCGGCTCGCTGCCCACCCACACACCCACGTTCGCAGGCCTCTTCGTCGGCGTGGCCGTCGTCGTCACCGGACTGACCTTCTTCCCGGCCCTGGCCCTCGGTCCCCTCGCGGAGGCGCTCTCATGAACCCCAGCCACACCCCCACCTCCACCACCGTCACGAACCCGTCAGCGGACTCGGCCGAGGTCACGCTGCGCGGCGCGGACGGTGCCATGGCACCCCGTGCCGACCACGGGCGCCGGCCCGGCACCGCGGTCACCGGTCCGTCGCCCGAGGCCGGCTCGGGCCGCGCCCTGGCGCGCCAGCTCGTCACCAGCGTCCCCGAGGCCGTGCGCAAGCTCGACCCGCGGCACGTGTGGCGCAGCCCGGTCGTCTTCGTCGTCTGGGTGGGCTCGCTCGTCACGACGGTCGTCGCGGTGGCCGACCCCTCGTGGTTCGCCTGGGCCGTCACGCTGTGGCTCTGGGCGACCGTGCTGTTCGCGAACGTGGCCGAGGCCGTCGCCGAGGGCCGCGGCAAGGCCCAGGCCGCCACGCTGCGTGCGGCCCGCACCACCACGACGGCCCGACGACGGTGTGCGGACGGCAGCTTCGAGACCGTCGCCGCGGCGGACCTGGCCGTCGGGGACGTCGTCGTCGTGCGCGCCGGCGAGGTGGTCCCCGGCGACGGCGACGTCGTCGAGGGCATGGCCACCGTCGACGAGTCGGCCATCACCGGCGAGTCGGCGCCCGTCATCCGCGAGTCCGGCGGCGACCGGTGCGCGGTCACGGGCGGCACCACGGTGCTCTCCGACGGCATCACGGTGCGCATCACGTCGAAGCCCGGCGAGACCTTCATCGACCGGATGATCGCCCTGGTCGAGGGCGCAGCCCGCCAGAGGACGCCCAACGAGGTCGCCCTGACGATCCTGCTCACCACGCTGACGATCGTCTTCGTGCTCGCCGTCATGGCGATCCAGCCGCTCGCCGTCTACTCGGGCCGTGAGCAGTCCGTCGTCGTGCTCGTGGCCCTGCTCGTCTGCCTCATCCCCACGACCATCGGCGCCCTGCTGTCGGCGATCGGCATCGCCGGCATGGACCGGCTCGTGCAGCACAACGTCCTCGCGATGTCCGGGCGTGCCGTCGAGGCGGCCGGTGACGTGTCGACGCTCCTGCTCGACAAGACGGGCACGATCACCTTCGGCAACCGGCGCGCGACCGAGCTCGTGCCGCTGGACGGGCCCGTCGACGGCGGCCACGACCGCTCGGAGCTGACGCGGGCGGCATACCTCTCGTCGCTGGCCGACGAGACGCCGGAAGGGCGTTCGATCGTCGAGCTCGCGGGCGAGGGACTCGCCGACAACGCCTGCGACGACCTGGCGACGCTGCGCCGCCGCGGCGCCGCGTTCGTCGAGTTCACCGCCGAGACCCGCATGTCCGGCGTCGACCTCTACGACGGCACCGCGGTGCGCAAGGGCGCGGCGGACGCCGTGTGCCGGTGGGTCACCGATGCCGGCGGGGTCGTGCAACCGGGGGCCCTCGAGGCCGTCGAGTCGATCGCGACGGCCGGTGGCACCCCGCTGGTGGTCGCCTCCCGTCGGGGCGACGAGACCCCGGCCGTCCTCGGCGTCGTCCACCTCAAGGACGTCGTCAAACCCGGCATGAGCGAGCGGTTCGCCCAGCTACGCGCGATGGGCATCCGCACCGTCATGATCACGGGCGACAACCCGCTCACCGCCCGGTCGATCGCCGCCGAGGCCGGGGTCGACGACTACCTCGCCGAGGCGACGCCCGAGGACAAGATTGCCCTCATCCGCAAGGAGCAGGAGGGCGGCCGGCTCGTCGCGATGACCGGCGACGGCACGAACGACGCGCCCGCGCTCGCCCAGGCCGACGTCGGCGTCGCGATGAACACCGGGACGTCGGCGGCGAAGGAGGCGGCCAACATGGTCGACCTCGACTCCGACCCGACGAAGCTCATCGACGTCGTGTCGATCGGCAAGCAGCTGCTCATCACCCGCGGCGCCCTAACCACCTTCTCGATCGCCAACGACATCGCGAAGTACTTCGCCATCATCCCGGCCATGTTCGTGGTGCTCTTCCCCGGCCTCGACGCCCTCAACGTCATGCGGTTGTCGACGCCGCAGTCGGCCATGCTCTCGGCGGTCATCTTCAACGCCCTCATCATCGTCGCGCTGATCCCGTTGTCGCTCAGAGGCGTTCGCTATCGGCCGTCAGGCAGTACTGCCCTGCTGCGCCGCAACCTCCTCGTCTACGGACTCGGCGGCGTCGTCGCGCCGTTCGTCGGCATCAAGCTCATCGACCTCGTCGTCAGCCACCTCCCGCTCTGAAGGAAGACCTGTGACCAACGTGATCAAGCAGTCCGTCGCCGGCCTCCGGGCGCTGCTCGTCCTCACCGTCCTGCTCGGCCTGCTCTACCCCGCGGCGGTGTGGGTCGTCGGCCAGACCGTCGCCCGAGACCAGGCAGCCGGCTCGCTCGTCAGCGTCGACGGGTCGGTCGTCGGGTCGAGCCTCCTCGGCCAGCAGTGGTCGGGCGACCAGTGGTTCCAGGGCCGCCCCTCGGCGAGCGGCTACTCGGGCGAGACGAGCGGCGGCTCCAACCTGGCGGGCAGCGCCCTCGGCGACGAGGTCGCGAGGCGTGCCGACGCCGCCGGCCTGACCGTGGGTGCTGTCCCGGCTGACGCGCTCACCGCGTCGGCCAGCGGCCTCGACCCGCACATCTCCCCCGCGTACGCCGTCGCCCAGGTCGAGCGCGTCGCCGCGGCCCGCGGCCTCGACGCCACACGCGTACGCCAGCTCGTGGAGGCCCACACCGAGGACCGGATCGCCGGGTTCCTCGGCGAGCCACACGTCGACGTGCTCGAGCTCAACCTCGCCCTCGCGCGCCTCACGGCGATCGGGCGCGGGTGACCTGAGAGGATCACGGCATGGGGCGCGGCTCTCTGCGGATCTACCTGGGCGCGGCGCCGGGCGTGGGCAAGACCGTCGCCATGCTCGAGGAGGCGCACCGTCGCCGCGAGCGCGGCACCGACGTCGTCGTGGGCTACGTCGAGAGCCATCGCCGCCCCCACACCGAGTCGCTCGTCGACGGCCTCGAGGTGCTGCCGCGACGGCAGGTCGCCCACCGCGGTTCGACGCTGACCGAGCTCGACGTCGCCGCCGTGCTGGCCCGCCGCCCGCAGGTGGTGCTCGTCGACGAGCTCGCCCACAGCAACGCCGGCGACGGCACCGACTCCCCCGCCCATGCCAAGCGCTGGCAGGACGTCGAGGAGATCCTCCATGCGGGCATCGACGTCATCTCCACGGTCAACATCCAGCACCTCGAGTCGCTCAACGACGTCGCCTTCTCGATCACCGGCGTGCGGCAGCAGGAGACCGTCCCCGACGAGGTGGTGCGCCGGGCCGAGCAGGTGCAGCTCGTCGACATGTCCCCTGAGGCGCTGCGCCGTCGCATGGCGCACGGCAACGTCTACGGAGCCGACAAGGTCGACGCAGCCCTCGCCAACTACTTCCGCGTCGGCAACCTCTCGGCGTTGCGCGAGATCGCCCTGCTGTGGCTCGCCGACCGGGTCGACGAGGCGCTCGAGCGCTACCGCGCCGCCCAGGGCATCCGTGACCCGTGGCCCACGCGCGAACGGGTCGTCGTCGCACTCACCGGTGGCACCGGCAGCGAGACGCTGCTTCGGCGCGGGGCCCGCATCGCCACCCGTGCCGCCGGCGGCGACCTCATCGCCTGCCACGTGCGGTCGGCCGAGGGGCTCGCGCCCGCCGACCCGGCGGCCATCACCCGGCTGCGGCGCCTCGCCCGCGACCTCGGGGCCGAGTTCCACGACGTCGCCGGCAACGACGTGGCCGAGGCGATCCTCGACCACGCGCGCGGCGTCAACGCCACCCAGATCGTCGTCGGCGTCAGCCGCCGCAGCCGCTGGCAGCAGCTGCTCCGGCCCGGGGTGGCGTCGGCGGTGGCCGACGGGTCGGGCGACATCGACGTGCACCTGGTGTCGCACGAGGGCTCCAAGGTGGGCCACCGGCGAGCCCGTGCCGCAGGGCTCCCCGCCCGGCGAGTCGCCGCCGGCCTCGTCCTGGCCGTGGTCGCCCTGGCTGCCCTCACCGGCGTCCTCGTGGCCACGCGCGAGGGGCACACGCTGTCGCTCGACCTGCTCCTCTACCTTGCCCTCACGGTGGCCTGCGCCCTCGTCGGCGGCATCTGGCCGGCACTCTTCTGCGCGGTCGTCGGCTCGCTCGCCGTCAACTGGTTCTTCACCGAGCCGCGGGGCACCCTCACCATCAGCGACCCGCCCAACGCGCTGGCACTCGCCGTCTTCGTGCTCGTCGCCATGGCGGTCTCGTCGGTCGTCAACGTCGCCGCGCGCCGCACCGAGCAGGCCGTCGCGGCCGAGCGCGAGTCCGCCGCGCTGGCGGCCCTCAGCCGTGACCTCCTCGCCGAGCCACGCCCCGTCCCGGCCCTGCTCGACCGCGCCAGGGGCGACCTCGGCATGCGGGCCGCGCTGCTCACCGAGCGCGGTGACGACGGGGCTGCGGTCGTCGTCGCGTCGACCGACCCGGCGCACGTCGCCGGCACGCGGCTCGCCGAAGGGTCGGCCTGGGCCGTGGACGTGACGGTCGACGACGGCGTCCACCTGCTCCTCGACGGCCCGCCGCTGGCCGCGGAGGACCAGCGTGTCGTCGAGGCGTACGCCGCCCACGCCGCGATCCTGCACGGGCGGGAGCAGCTCGTCCGCGCTGCTCGCGAGGCCGCGGGGCTCGCCCGCGACAACGCAGCCCGCGCCACGCTGCTCGCGGCCGTCTCGCACGACCTGCGCACCCCGCTCGCGAGCATCAAGGCCGGGATCTCGACGCTGCGCCAGTCGGGCCTCCCCCTCTCGCCCGACGACGAGGCGGAGCTGCTCGAGTCGGTCGAGGAGTCGACCGACCGGCTCGACGCCCTCATCGGCAACCTGCTCGACCTCTCGCGTCTCGAGACCGGGATGGTGCGCCCGCACAGCCACTCGGTGGACCTGCTGGACGCCGTGGTGTCGACGGTCCGCACCACGAGCGCCCCGGCGCGTGTCGACATCGACCTCGAACCGGACCTCCCGCTCGTCCGCGTCGACCTCGGCCTGCTCGACCGGGTGCTCGCCAACGTCGTCGAGAACGCGTTGCGCCACAGTGGATCTGCCGACGTGCGACTCACGGCCGGCCGCATCGGCGACACGGTGCAGCTTCGGGTCGTCGACCGCGGACCGGGCGTCGACGACACCGACAAGGACCGGATCTTCGCCGCGTTCCAGCGCCTGGGTGACGCGCCTCGCGGCGACGGGCTCGGTCTCGGTCTCGCCGTCGCGCGCGGCCTCATGACCGTCATGGGCGGCACGCTGTCGCCCGAGGACACGCCCGGAGGAGGCCTCACCATGGTGCTCGAGCTCCCCGTCGCCGTGACGGACCCGGCGCCCACCCCCGAGGAGGACGCATGACCCGAGTGCTCGTCGTCGACGACGATCCACGCCTGCAGAGGACCCTCGCCATCGCCCTGCGTGCGCACGGGCACGAGGTGGTCACCGCGGGCGACGGGCGCACCGCCGTGCAGTCCGTCCTGGAGGACGCTCCCGACGTCGTCATCCTCGACCTCGGCCTGCCCGACCTCGACGGCACCGAGGTGCTGCGTCGCCTCCGCACCGGGTCAGCCGTCCCCGTCATCGTGCTCTCGGCACGGCACGAGTCCGACGACAAGATCGAAGCGCTCGACCTGGGCGCCGACGACTACGTCACCAAGCCGTTCGGCGTCGAGGAGCTGCTGGCCCGGGTGCGGGCGGCCCTGCGGCGTGGGGGTCCTCAGGGCCAGCACCTCGAGCCGATGACCACCGACCACTTCCGCCTCGACTTCGCCGAGCGCCGGGCGACCGTCGCCGGCGCCGACGTGCGCCTCACCCCCACCGAGTGGCGGCTGCTCGAGGCGCTTTGCCGCGAGCCCGGCCACCTCGTCTCGCAGCAGGACCTGCTCCGCGCCGTGTGGGGGCCGTCCTACGGGCGCGAGTCGAACTACCTGCGCGTCTACGCCAACCAGCTGCGACGCAAGCTCGAGCCCGACCCGGCCAACCCCCGCCACCTCGTCACCGAGCCCGGCCTCGGCTACCGCTTCACCCCCTGACCGTCGAGAGGCCCACGCGGCCTTTCGACGGTTGAGATGGGGTGGGTCAGTAGCGCTCGCGGCCGCCGCGGTCGGTGAGGTTCCAGGCGTCCTCGGACTCCTCGTCGTCCTCGTCGACGGTGGGCGTCATGTCGCCGGGCGTCCAGCGCGCGGACGGCACGGTCTGCGTGCTGTCGCCGTCGTAGTCGTCGCCCGACGCCCGCCGCTCGCCTCGCTCGGCCACGAGCGACGCGGTGCGCTGGGGCGACTCCGGGCCGTCCTCCGTCTCGCCCGTGCCCTCGTATGCCGTCGCGGCGTCGTCGGGCTCGTCGGCGACGTCGGCGGGCGACGCGGCGAACGGCCCGTCGTCGCTCGGGGGCTCGTCGGCGACAGGGTGCGGCACCTCGTCGCCACGCAGCAGCGCCAAGGTCTGTGGCAGGTCGTCGGGCCGCACGAGCACGTCGCGCGCCTTCGAGCCCTCGCTCGGGCCGACGACGCCGCGCGACTCGAGCAGGTCCATGAGCCGACCTGCCTTGGCGAAGCCGACGCGCAGCTTGCGCTGGAGCATCGACGTCGACCCGAACTGGGTCGTCACGACGAGCTCGGTCGCCTGGAGCAGCACGTCGAGGTCGTCGCCGATGTCGTCGTCGATCTGCTTCTTCGGCGCGGCGACGGTGACGTCCTCGACGTAGTTCGGCTTGAGCTGCGTCGTGACGAACTTGACGACCTCGTGGATCTCGGACTCGTTGACCCACGCACCCTGCACACGCATCGGCTTGCTCGCGCCCATGGGGAGGAAGAGCGCGTCGCCCTGGCCGATGAGCTTCTCGGCGCCGGGCTGGTCGAGCACGACGCGCGAGTCGGCGAGCGAGGACGTCGCGAACGCCATGCGCGAGGGCACGTTGGCCTTGATGAGACCCGTCACGACGTCGACCGACGGGCGCTGGGTCGCGAGCACGAGGTGGATGCCGGCGGCGCGCGCGAGCTGCGTGATGCGCACGACCGACTCCTCGACGTCGCGCGGGGCGACCATCATGAGGTCGGCGAGCTCGTCGACGACGACGAGCAGGTACGGGTAGGTCGTGATCTGCCGCTCGGAGCCCGGCAGCGGCTTGACCTTGCCGGCACGCACCGCCTTGTTGAAGTCGTCGACGTGCTTGAACCCGAACGCCGCGAGGTCGTCGTAGCGCTGGTCCATCTCCTTGACGACCCAGGCGAGCGCCTCGGCGGCCTTCTTGGGGTTGGTGATGATCGGCGTGATGAGGTGCGGGATGCCTTCGTACGCCGTGAGCTCGACCCGTTTGGGGTCGACGAGGATGAGGCGCACCTCCTCCGGCGTCGCACGCATGAGGATCGAGGTGATCATCGAGTTGACGAAGCTCGACTTTCCGGAGCCCGTGGCGCCGGCGACGAGCAGGTGCGGCATCTTCGCGAGGTTGGCGATGACGTAGGCGCCCTCGACGTCCTTGCCGACACCCATGACCATCGGGTGCTCGTTGGTGCGCGCGGTGTTGCTGCGCAGCACGTCGCCGAGCGACACGTTCTCGCGGTCGAGGTTCGGGATCTCGATGCCGATGGCCGACTTGCCCGGGATGGGGCTGAGGATGCGCACGTCGGCCGACGCGACGGCATACGCGATGTTCTTGGAGAGTGCGGTGACCCGCTCGACCTTGGTGCCGGAGCCGAGCTCGACCTCGTAGCGGGTGACCGTCGGGCCACGCGTGAAGCCGGTGACGGCGGCGTCGATGTCGAACTGGTCGAAGACGTTGGTCAGCGACTCGACGACGCGGTCGTTGGTGTCGCTGCGCGTCTTGTGAGGGGGACCCGGCGTCAGCATGGAGTGGTCGGGCAGCTGGTAGGTGATGTCGCCCCCGAGGCTGAGCTGCTCGACACGTGCCGGCATCTCCGACATGGGCGGCGGGATGAGCTCGGCCTTCGGGCCGACCCTGCCGGTGTCGGGGGCGCCGAGGGTCTTGGGGTCGGTGGCGTCGATCGCCTTCTCGCCACTGGGACGGGGCGCCAGCACACCCGGGGCCGTGGGACGCTTCTCGCCGGGACGCAGGCGGGTCGTGGGCTCGTCGTCGCCGCCCTTCTGCGCGGCCTGGCGGAAGGCCTCGTCACCGTCACGGTCGGAGAGGTCGACCGGCTTGCGACGGGCGCGCTTGAGCGCTGCCGTCGGGGCGTCCTCCGGCTCGGCGCCCGCCTCGTCGTGGTGGCCACGGTCGATGACGAGAGCCTTGAGCTGGTGCAGGCGCGTCGGGATCATGTTGACCGGCGTGGCCGTGATGACGAGCAGGCCGAAGATGCCGAGCAGGATGAGCAGGACGAGCGCGCCGTAGGGCGACACCGCGGCCGCGAGGGGGCTCGAGGCGAGGAAGCCGAGGATGCCACCGGCGGCCCGCATGCCGTCGGCGCCGTCGGGCGGGTTGGGGATGCCGTCCGCCAGGTGCGCCAGACCGCAGGCCGCGAAGGTCAGCGCGATGGTGCCGACGACGACGCGGTTGGTCGTCGCCTCGTCCTGCGGGGCGCGCAGCATGCGCAGGCCGAGGGCGAGCAGGACGAGCGGGACGGCATACGCGACGCGCCCGAAGGTGCCGGCGAAGATGGCGTGCACGATCTGGCCGAACGTGCCGGCGACGCCCCACCACTCGCGGGCCGCCACGACGACGGCGAGCGCGATGAGGGCGAAACCGATGCCGTCGCGACGGTGTTCGGGCTCGAGGTCGGCAGCGCTGTGGCCGACGCGTCGCACCGCTCCCCCGGCCATGTGGGAGACGCCCATCCAGGTGCTTCGCATCGCGCTGAGCGGGAAGGGCAGCCCGCCGTCACGGGTCTTGCGGGCGGGCTTGGCCGGCGGCTTGCGCGCGGCGGGCTTGCGCTGCGCGGGCCGGGACGAGCGGGCGGCCGGCGGGCGCGACGTGGTGCTGCCGGTCGCCCCCTTGGCCCGTGTGGCCGCGGCGGTGCTCGAGCGTTGGCTGCTGGACGGACGAGACCCCATGGTCGCACCGTACGTCAAGGCACCTCTGAACTCACGCGTCACACGCGCAACAGAGGCACATGGGTCAGAACACGAACCCGCCATCACGGGTCGAGGCCGTCTCAGATGCCGACATCCGCGGACCGGAGGGTGGACAGGCCGAGAGGGGCCGCCCTATCTTCGATGCCAGGTCATGAGTGCCAGTGACAAGCCCCGGCTCGCTGGCCAGCAACCCTCCTCCGCGGTGGGGTGCTCCGGGTGACGACCAGGTCGACCCCGATCAGCTCGAGAGATCCAGCTCGTGCGATCGCGGCCGGCAAGCGCGGACCTGCATCCGGTGGGTCCCTCGGTCCCCCAGGAGCACTCTCATGTCGGTCCTTCCCAGCACCTCCCTCTGTGGTGGCGCCCCCGCCCCCGTCGTCCGGACCCGCGCGTTGCACGTCGTCCCCGAGGCCGCTTCGCTGCCCGCGGTCGTCGGCGCAGGACTGCGGGTGCCGACGCTCAGCGGCGACACGGCATACGCGAACCTCGACCACGCCGCGTCGACCCCCGCGCTCGAGACGGTCAGGGCGGCGGTCGACCGGGCCCTCGAGACGTACTCATCCGTGCACCGGGGCGCCGGCTTCGCCTCACGCCTGACGAGCGCCTGGTACGAGCAGGCTCGCGCCGAGGTGGCCTCGTTCGTCGGGGCTCGCGCGGACGACTCGGTCGTCTTCACCCGCACGACGACCGACTCGTGGGCGCTGCTGAGCAAGGCGCTGCCGAGCCGCACGACCGTCTTCGTCTTCGGCACCGAGCACCACTCGACGCTGCTGCCCTGGGGGCGCTTCCGCACCGTGCGGCTGCCTGTGCCCCAGACCGTCGAGGACGCCCACGCGCTGCTCGAGGAGGCCCTGAACGACCACCCCTCGCGGCACCGCCTCGTCGTGCTCACCGCGGCCTCGAACGTCACCGGCGAGGTGTGGCCGATCGAGCGCTTCGCCACGCTGGCCCACGACCACGGCGCCCGCATCGCCGTCGACGCCGCCCAGCTATCGGCCCACCGCCGGATCGACCTCGCCGGCTGGGACGCCGACTACGTCGCGTTCTCCGGCCACAAGACGTACGCCCCCTACGGCGCAGGCGTGCTGGCCGGTCGCTCCGACTGGCTCGATGCCGGCAGCCCCTACCTGCTCGGAGGCGGCGCGACGCGCTCGGTCACCGAGGAGGGCACGACGTGGGCCACCGGTCCCGCTCGGCACGAGGGCGGCAGCCCCAACGTCATCGGCGCGATCGCCCTGGCCGCCGCGTGCGCCACCATCAGCCGTCACCGCGACGCCATCGAGGCCCACGAGGAGCAGCTGCTCGAGCGGCTGACGACCGGACTCGGCGAGGTGCCGGGCGTCGAGCTGCTCTCGATCTTCGGCGAGGACCACGACCGCGTCGGCGTCGTCGCGTTCACCGTCGACGGCTGGGACTCGTCGCTCGTGTCGCAGGTGCTCTCGGTCGAGCACGGCATCGGCGTGCGCGACGGCAAGTTCTGCGCCCACCTGCTCGTCGACGAGCTGCTCGAGGACCCGTGGGGCGAGCGCGCGGGCACCGCGGTGCGCGCGAGCATCGGCCTCGGCTCGACGCTCGAGGGCGTCGACCGCCTCGTGTCGGCCGTCGCCGGGCTCGTCGCGCACGGCCCCTCGGCCGACTGGACCCTCACCGAGTCGGGCTGGGCCGTCGACGGCACCGACCCGCGCGACGTCGAGGTCGAGCGTCCCTGGTGACCCCGTCAGCCGCCGTAGGCCGTTCGGCTGCAGGGCCGCTCAGCGCTTGGGCAGGGCGTAGCCGGCCCACACCGCGGCGTGGTCGGCGCGGTTGACGGCGACCTGACCCGCCGAGACGACGGTGAGCCCTCGGCTCAGCAGGTGGTCGAGCTGCACGAAGGCGGGCAGGCGGTTGCCCGCGAAGGGCCACGTGCGCACCCATCCCTGCCCGTCGGTGCGCTGCGCGTCGGCAAGGCCCGCGGCCACGTCACGCATCGCCGGATGGCCGAACGACGCGTTGAAGTCTCCCGCCATGACGACGGGCTCGTCGCCGTCGAGTCGCTCCTTCCAGGACCGGAGCGCCTGGAGCCCGGCACGCCACTCGACGGTGTCACCACGCAGCGGAGCCGTCGGGTGGGCGACCTTGAGGCGCACGGTCCCCTTCGGCGTCGTGACGTCGAGCTCGGGCTGGACGCTCTGCGTGGCCTCCACGGCCGGGTCGGTGCCCGCACTGCGCACCGAGAGCGGGTAGCGCGACAGGACCATCGTGCCGCTGGAGGTGCTCGGCCGCGCGGCCCCCTCACGGTGCGTGAAGTAGTCGCCGGCACCCTCGGCGTCGAGCCGCTGCATCAGGGCGGGCGTCGCCTCGACGAGCACCAGCACGTCGACGGAGTGGAAGCGCACGGCGTCCATGAGCTGGTTCACGTTGGCGGAGCCGATCCAGACGTTCGCCGACATGACGGTGAGGTCGGGCTCGACCTTCGGTGACGACGACGCCCGGAACGCCGGAGCCGCCACGGTGACCGCCACGGCCAGTGCGATGACGACGGGGGCCGCCATGACCCACCGACGCCCCACGAGGGTCGCCACGAGGAGCAGACCCAGCCCGATCAGCACGAAGGGCCCGGCGGTCTGCAGCACGACGACGACGTATGCCGTCGAGTCGAGCCAGCGCAGCGCCCCCACCGCGACCAGGACGAGCAGGACGAGCGCGATGGCGGCGTCGAGCCAGCGATGGCGGCGCCGGCGCGGGGACGGGCTCGACGGCTCGGCGCCGACCGGCCCGTCGGGCTCGTCGGGACGACTCGCCGGAGCCGCCCCGCCGACCTGCTGCACCGTCACGTCAGGCCTGCAGCACGACCGGGATGATCATCGGCCGACGGCGGATCTTGCCACCGACCCAGGAACCAACGGCCCGGCGTACGACCTGCTGGAGCTGCTGGTCGTCGCGCACCCCGTTGGCGACCGCCTCCTCGACGGCCCGCTCGACCTTGGGGATGACCTGCTGGAAGATCTCCTCGTCCTCGACGAAGCCGCGGGCGGTGATCTCGGGGCCGCTCGCGATCTTGCCGGTGGCTGCGTCGAGCACGACGATGCACGTGATGAAGCCCTCGTCGCGCAGGATGCGGCGGTCCTTCAGCAGCGCCTCGTCGGCACCGCCCACGCTGCTGCCGTCGACGTAGACGTAGCCGCACTCGACGACGCCGGCGACCGACGCGTGGCCGTCGACGAGGTCGACGACGACGCCGTCCTCGGCGAGCACGACGTTGTCGGGGTGGACGCCGGACTGGATGGCGAGCTGGGCGTTGGCGTACATGTGGCGCCACTCGCCGTGGACCGGGAGCACGTTGCGCGGCTTGACGATGTTGTAGCAGTAGAGCAGCTCGCCGGCGCTGGCGTGACCGGAGACGTGCACCTTCGCGTTGCCCTTGTGCACGACGTTCGCGCCCAGGCGCATGAGGCCGTTGATGATGCGGTAGACGGCGTTCTCGTTGCCGGGGATGAGGCTGCTCGCGAGCAGGACCGTGTCACCCGGGCCCACGTCGATGCGGTGGTCGCGGTTGGCCATGCGCGAGAGCGCCGCCATCGGCTCGCCCTGCGAACCCGTGCAGATGAGGACGAGCTCGTCGTCGCGCAGGCTGTCGATCTTCTTGATGTCGATGAGGATGCCGTCGGGCACCTTCAGGTAGCCGAGCTCGGAGGCGATGCCCATGTTGCGCACCATGGAGCGGCCGACCATGGCGACCTTGCGGCCGGCCTTCTCGGCGGCGTCGAGCACCTGCTGGACGCGGTGCACGTGGCTGCTGAAGCAGGCGACGATGATGCGTCGCTCGGCGTGGCGGAAGACCTTGTCGATGGCCGGCGCGATCTCGAGCTCGGGCGTGGTGAACCCGGGCACGTCGGCGTTGGTCGAGTCGGTGAGGAAGAGGTCGACGCCCTCCTCGCCGAGACGGGCGAAGGCTCGCAGGTCGGTCAGGCGCCCGTCGAGCGGCAGCTGGTCCATCTTGAAGTCGCCGGTGTGCAACAGCGTGCCGGCCTCGGTGCGCACGAAGACGGCGAGCGCGTCGGGGATGGAGTGGTTGACCGCGACGAACTCGAGGTCGAAGACGCCGAGCCGCTCGCGCTGCCCCTCACGGACCGCCATCGTGTACGGCCGGATGCGGTGCTCCTTGAGCTTCGCCTCGACGAGGGCGAGCGTGAGGGTCGAGCCGATGAGCGGGATGTCGCCCTTGAGCCGGAGCAGGTACGGGACCGCGCCGATGTGGTCCTCGTGGCCGTGGGTGAGGACGATGGCCTCGATGTCGTCGAGACGGTCCTCGATGTAGCTGAAGTCCGGGAGGATGAGGTCGACGCCCGGGTGGTGGTCCTCGGGGAAGAGCACGCCGCAGTCGATGACGAGCAGCTTGCCCTTCGTCTCGACGACGGCCATGTTGCGGCCGACCTCGCCCAGCCCACCGAGTGCGACGACCCGCAGGCCGTTGTCGGGGAGGGCGGGTGGCGTGGTCAGCTCGGGGTGGGGATGGCTCACAGGTGTCCTGTCGTTGGGTGGTGCGCCCTGGCCGGCAACGACCGCGCGCAGAGGTCAGGCGACGGTCATCCGACCGCCGAGATGGCGTCGCGCACGAGCGCGGTCTGGGCGTCGTCGGCCTCGACGAGCGGCAGCCGGACGCCTGGGGAGGCGATGAGGCCCTGCACGGCGAGACCGGCCTTGGCCATGATCGCGCCCTGGGTCACGTTCATGACGGCGTTCACGAGCGGGGTGAGGCGGCGGTGGACGGCGCGGGCGTCGTCCCAGCGGCCCTCGACGACGGCGTCGGCCATCTCGCGGTATGCCGTGGGCGCGACCTGGGAGGTGACGCCGACGAAGCCGACGGCGCCGTTGACGAAGTGGCCGAGGTTCATCGCGTCGTCGCCGGAGTACCAGTCGAGCCCGGTCTCCTGCATCATCTCGCTGGCGAACCAGAGGTCACCGCGGGCGTCCTTGACCGCCGCGATGCGCTCGTGCCCGGCGATGCGCAGGTAGGTCTCGCGCGCGATGGCGATGCCCGACCGCCCGGGGATGTCGTAGAGCATGACGGGCAGGTCGCTCGCGTCGGCGATCGCCGTGAAGTGCGCGACGAGCCCGGCCTGCGGCGGCTTGTTGTAGTACGGGGTGACCGCGAGCACCGCGTGGGCGCCCGCCTTGGCGGCGGCCTGGACCGACTCGATGCTCTTGGCGGTGTCGTTGCTGCCTGCGCCGGCGACGATGACAGCACGTTGCCCCACGGCGTCGACGACAGCACGGAGCAGCTCGTCCTTCTCGGCGGCCGACGTCGTCGGGGACTCGCCGGTGGTGCCGGAGACGACGAGGCCGTCGTGGCCGGCGTCGACGAGGTGGGTCGCGAGGCGCTGGGCGGCGTCGAGGTCCAGGGAACCGTCGGGCCGCATGGGCGTGACCATCGCCGAGAGAACACGTCCGAGGGCGGGTGCGTCAGCCATGGGGCCAAGGTTAGCGCCCCGTGCGCGGCGTGCTGGCGCGTGCCCACGTGACTGCCGCGACTCGACGTCACGCGCACCGTGACGGAGGCGCGTCCACCGACAGAAGAGGCGAGGCACTACTCGCTCGGGGGTCCGAGTAGTGCCTCGCCACCCCCTACATCGCGACGGCGGCCAGGGCGTTACAGCCCTGCCGAAGTTTTTTTCAGCGAGCTTCCGGAGGGCGGGAAGAACGCTCGTACGTGACCCAGGCGAAGCCCGTCCTCGCCTCGCGCGACGTCTCGACCCAGTCCTCGGGATCGATCTCCGGGAAGGTGACCGAGCCCACCGGGGACTGGTCGACCTCGGTGATGACCAGCCGGGCGGCATACGGCAGGGCGAGGCGGTAGACCTCTCCCCCGCCGACGACGAAGACCTCCCCGTCGCCGGCCACGAGGTCGAGCGCCTCCTCGACGGAGTGGGCGACCTCGACACCGTCGTGGCTCCAGTCGCGACTGCGCGTGACGACGACGCTGCGCCGGCCGGGCAGCGCCCCCATCGAGTCGAAGGTGCGCCGCCCCATCACCATGGGATGGCCCATCGTCGTGCGCTTGAAGAACTTGAGGTCCTCCGACAGGTGCCACGGCATCGTCTCGCCGTCGCCGATCACGCCGTTGCGGCCGACGGCGGCGATCATCGTGACGTTCGGTCGCACCTCGCTCATGCGGCCAAGGCTCCCAGACGTCCCACGCTCAGACCGCGATGGGTGCCTTGATGCCGGGCTCGGCGACGTAGTCGAGCAGCTCGAAGTCGTCGAGGTCGAAGTCGTCGATGTTCGTCTTGCCCGGCGTGATGCGCATGGTCGGCAGCGGGTGCGGCGTACGGCTCAGCTGCAGGCGCGCCTGCTCGACGTGGTTGCGGTAGAGGTGCGCGTCGCCGAGCGTGTGGACGAACTCGCCCGGCTCGAGGTCGGTGAGCTGCGCGACCATCTGCGTGAGCAGCGCGTAGCTGGCGATGTTGAACGGCACGCCCAGGAAGATGTCGGCGCTGCGCTGGTAGAGCTGGCACGAGAGCCGGCGTCGGCCGTCGGGGCTGGGCGGCGAGACGTAGAACTGGAACATCGTGTGGCACGGCGGCAGCGCCATGTCGTCGACGTCGGCGACGTTCCACGCCGAGACGATGAGCCGGCGGCTGTCGGGGTTGGTGCGGATCTGCTCGATGACCTTGGCGATCTGGTCGACGCGCCGGCCGTCGGGCGTCGGCCAGGACCGCCACTGGTACCCGTAGATCGGGCCGAGGTCGCCGGTCGCCGGGTCGGCCCACTCGTCCCAGATGCTGATGCCGCGCTCCTGGAGCCAGCGCACGTTGGTGTCACCGCGCAGGAACCAGAGCAGCTCGCCGATGATCGAGCGCAGGTGGAGCTTCTTGGTCGTCATGGCCGGGAAGCCGTCGGCCAGGTCGAAGCGCATCTGGTACCCGAACGTGCTGAGCGTTCCGGTGCCGGTCCGGTCGGACTTCTCCTGACCGTGGGTCAGGACGTGGTCGAGGAGGTCGAGGTACTGCCGCACGTCGGGAAGCGTAACCCCGTGCACCCACTCCGCCTCCTCGCGCCGCGCGGAGGTCCGGACCACGGACCGTGTGTGCATCCGGTGTGGCGTGGACCCCACTTGGTGCACACGGCCAGACAGGCTGTGGAGGAGGCCCGCGCGGCGGGGGGATCAGCCTCGAGTCCGTTCGGTGGGCCCTGGCCTCGGGGCGGTGGGTCGCGCTGCACCCGGGCGTCTACCTGACGACACCGGGCCGGGACGACTGGGAGGTCCGCGCCGTTTCCGTGCTGCTCTCGGTGGGTGGCCCGGTCGCCCTGGCCGGCTCCAGCGCTCGCTTCGCCTGGGGCCTCGAGCGGCGCGAGCCGGAGACCTCGCACGTCGTCATCCCGGCTGCCCGACGAGCCGCAGTGCGACCCGGGCTCGTGGTGACGCGCACCCGACATTTCGACGAGCAGGTGCACGCCACCGCCTGGCCGCACCGGACGACCGTCGAGCACAGCGTGTTGGCCGTGAACAGGAGCGACCCGGCCGATCGAGTGCTCGCCCTCGTTGCCCGAGCGTGCCAGCAGAGCCTGACCTCCGAGGCTCGGCTCGCGGAGGCGCTCGCGTCGCGGCCGGGACAGCCCCACGCCGCCCTGTTGCGGGAGTGCCTTGCCGACGTGGGGGCCGGTCAGGTCGTGCTCGGCCAGAACCAGCGCTGCGACAACCTCGACGCAGACCAGCACCTGGTGCTGGAGATCGACGGGCGCCTGGGACACGAGGGCTGGACCGGGCGAGTCCGCGACGGGGTGCGGGACCGCGCGGCCGCACGGCAGGGGCGGCTCACGGTGCGGGGCTACTGGCCCGACGTCGCGGTGGCACCCTGCACCTTCGCCGACGAGGTCGGGTTCCTGCTCCGCTTGCGTGGCTGGCGCGGCGCTCCCCGCGCCTGTCGCCGTCGTGGTTGCGCTCTCCGGCGCGCTCGAGCTGCCTGACGGCGCGACACCTCTGTGTGCGTTGGGTGGGGTCAGCAGCCCACCAGATGCACACGCGCGGGCCCCTCAGGCGGGGCGGGCGTCTTCGGCGGTGGTGAGTGCGGCCAGCTGGTCGACGACGGCGCGGGCGGCCGCCCGGCCGGCGCGGTTGGCACCGATGGTCGAGGCCGACGGGCCGTAGCCGACGAAGTGGATGCGCGGGTCGGCGGTCGAGGTCGTGAACGTGTGCCGGTCGTAGGGCGCCCGCAGCCGTATGCCGCCGTGCTCGCTCCGAAGACGAAGCGGGGTCAGGTGCCCTACCGTCGGGCGGAACCCGGTGGCCCAGAGGATCACGTCGGCCGGCTCGAAGGACCCGTCCGACCAGCGCACCCCGTCGGGCTCGATGCGCTCGAACATCGGACGTCGTCGATACGCGCCGAGCTCGGCCGCCCGCGCCTCCTGGGGCCGTAGCGACAGGCCGGTCACGCTGACCACGCTCTGGGGGGCGAGGCCGCGCGCCACCCGCTCCTCGACGAGAGCCACGGCCTGCCGCCCGGCATCCTCGGTGAAGGGTCCTGTGCGCCAGACGGGCTCACGCCTGGTCACCCAGGTCGTGTGGGCGACGGGAGCGAGCTCGCCGAGGAGCTGCACTGCCGACGCGCCACCACCGACGACCACCACGCGCAGCCCGGCGAGGTCGCCCGGGCCGGTGTAGTCGGCCGTGTGCAGCTGACGCCCACGGAACGTCTCGATGCCCGGGTAGTACGGCCGGAACGGGGTCTCCCACGTGCCGGTCGCATTGACGACCGAGCGGGCCAGCCAGGTGCCGCGGGTCGTCTCCACCCGGAGCAGCCCGTCAGGTGAGTCGTCGACCGAGGCGACGGAGCGCACCCGCACGGGCCGCACCACGGGCAGCCCGAACCGCTCCTCGTAGTCGGCGAAGTAGGCAGGCACCACGACGTTCGCCCGTGCGCTCGCCTCGACCGCACCCAACGGCATACCGGGGAGGTCGGCGACGCCGTGGACGTCGTGCATGGTGAGGCTGTCCCAGCGGTGCTGCCAGGCACCACCCGGCGCCGGGTTGGCGTCGAGCACCGCGAAGGCCCCGACACCGAGTCGCTGCAGGTGGTACGCCGCCGACAGGCCGGCCTGACCCGCACCGATGACGACCGTCTCGACCCGCTCCACAGGTGGTTGAACGCACAACCAATCGACGGTCTTCCCCGAGGAGGACTCAGGCGTCGTAGTCGAGCGAGACCTCGTCGGTGACCGGGTGGCTCTGGCAGGCGAGCACGATGCCCGCCGCCACCTCCTCGGGTTCGAGCGCGTAGTTGCGGTCCATGCGGACCTCGCCGGAGACGACACGCGCGCGGCACGTGCCGCACACGCCGTTGGTGCACGAGAACGGCGCGTCGGGGCGCGCCCGCAGCGTCGCGTCGAGGATCGTCTCCTCCACGCTGGGCATCGGGATGACCGTCGTACGCCCGTCGAGGTTGACCGTGACGGTCGCCTCGGGCGGGGCTGAGTCGTCGACGACGACCTTGCGCCGCGGCTCGGTGCCGTCGTCGACGTGGAAGATCTCGTGGTGGATGTGGTGCGAGTCGACGCCCCGCTCCTTCAGCAGCGCCTCGGCGCCGGTGACGAGGCCGAACGGCCCGCAGAGGTACCACTCGTCGACCGACTCGACCGGCAGCAGCGACCCGAAGATCGAGGCCAGCCGCTCGGGGTCGAGGCGCCCCGAGAAGAGCTCGACGTCCTGCGCCTCGCGCGAGAGCACGTTGACGAGGTGGAAGCGGCCGGGGAAGCGGTTCTTGAGGTCCTCGAGCTCCTCGAGGAACATGATCGAGCTCGTGCGCCGGTTGCCGAAGAGCAGCGTGGCGCGCGACCCCGGCTCCTCCTCCAGCGCCGTCGTCAGGAGCGACAGCACGGGCGTGATGCCCGAGCCCGCCGCGATTGCGACGTGATGGCGTATGCCGTCGGGCCGGGTCGGGCACGTGAAGGAACCCGCGGGGGTCATCACGTCGACGACGTCGCCCGGCGCGACCCCCGCGTTGAGCCAGGTGGACATGCGGCCCTCGGGCACCTGGGCGGCGGCGACCCGCAGCCGGCGGCCCGTGGGGTCGGCCCGGCGCGACTGGCAGATGGAGTACGACTGGCGCACGTCCTCGCCGCCGATCGTGGCTCGCAGCGTCAGGTGCTGTCCCGGCTCGAACGCGAACTCGTCGACGAGGTCTTCGGGCACCTCGAACGTGACGGCGACGGACTCGTCGGTGAGGCGCTCGACGCTCGCGACCGTGAGCGGGTGGAAACGGGCGCGGTGGCGCGCGGCCGGGGCAGCCGCGCCCGTCGCGGAGGCGGACTCGGTGGTCACGTCGGTCATCAGATGGCCTTGAACTCGTCGAAGGGCTCGAGACACGCGTTGCAGCGGCGCAGCGCCTTGCACGCGGTCGAGCCGAAGTGGGCGATCTCGGTGGTGTCGGCGGAGCCGCACCGCGGGCAGGCGACGACGTGACGCGACAGCGTCAGCGCCACGGGGCCGCGCGACTCCCCCGCCGGTGCGGGACCTGGCGGCGCGATGCCGAAGCGATGGAGGGCGGCCTTGCCCTCGTCGGTCATCCAGTCGGTCGTCCACGCCGGCGACAGCTGCGTGCGGACGTCGGCGGCATACCCGCGGGTGTCGGCCTCGAAGGTGATGCGAGACGCGATGGCCTCCATCGCGGGGCACCCGCTGTAGGTGGGCGTGATCGTGACGACGACGGTGTGCGCCGCCTCGTCGACCTCGACCGACCGCAGGATGCCGAGGTCGGCGATGCTGATCACCGGCACCTCGGGATCGGGAATGCGCGAGATCGCTTCTGCGACAGCGGACTCCACCGCCACAGCGTTCACCACTTCGCGCCGGGGTGCGACCGCGCGATGTGCTGCATCTCGGCGAGGAGGTAGCCCATCGGCCGTGAGTGCACACCGTCACGGCCGCCGCGCGACCGCCACGTCGACCCGTCGGGCAGCGTCAGCGTCGCCTCGGACACGACCGCTGTCACGCGGGCGACCACGGGGTCGTGCAGGCGCGACGGCAGCACCCCGACCCCGAGCTCGGCCGCCTGCGCCGAGGCGGCGTCGTCGTCGAAGAGCTCCGCGAGGTAGGGCAGCACGCGCTCGAGCGCGGCCTGCATGCGCCGGTGCGACTCGTCGGTGCCGTCGCCGAGACGCACGACCCAGAGGGAGGCGTGGTCGAGGTGGTAGCGCACCTCCTTGAGCGCCTTGCCGGCCACACCCGCCACGACGGCGTCGGACGAGCCGGTGAGGGCCGTCTGGAGTTCGACCTGGTAGGCGGAGAACCACAGCAGGCGGGCCATCTCGTCGGCGAAGTCACCGCGCTCCTGCTCGACGAGCTGGACGTTGCGCCACTCGCGCTCGTCGCGCACCATCGCGAAGTCGTCCTCGCCGCGGCCGGTGCCGTCGATCGAGCCGACGTACGGGTAGAGGCCGCGCGCCTGGCCGAGGAGGTCGAGCGCGACGTTGCCGAGCGCCATGTCCTCCTCGATCTGGGGCGCGTTGGTCATCCACTCCCCCAGCCGCTGGGCGTAGACCATCGCGTCGTCGGCGAGGCCGAGCAGGTAGCCGGCATACGGCTTCTCGACCGTGAGGGCCGCCTCGGCCCCGGGCAGCGGAGATCTCTGTGGGGTGCTCATAGGTACTCGACGTCCTCCGGGACGTCGTAGAACGTCGGGTGCCGGTAGATCTTGTCGGCGGCGGGGTCGAAGAAGGAGTCCTTCTCGGCGGGGCTGCTCGCCGTCACGTCGTCGGCGCGCACGACCCAGATCGAGACGCCCTCCTGGCGCCGGGTGTAGACGTCACGGGCGTTGCGCAGCGCGAGCGTCGCGTCGGGCGCATGGAGCGAGCCGACGTGGACGTGCGAGAGCCCGCGCTTGCCCCGGACGAACACCTCCCAGAGCGGCCAGCTCCTCTCGGACGCCCTCTCGGGTGCTTCGGTCACGCGGCACTCTCCTTCTGCTTCTGGCGGGTCTCCTGCTTGGCGGCGTACGCGTTGGCGGCCTCGCGCACCCACGCGCCCTCCTCGTGGGCGCGGCGGCGGTGCGTGATGCGCTCGGCGTTGCACGGGCCGTCGCCGCGGAGCACCTGCCAGAACTCGTCCCAGTCGATCTCGCCGAAGTCGTAGTGGCCGCGCTCCTCGTTCCAGCGCAGCTCGGGGTCGGGCAGCACGATGCCGAGCTTCTCGGCCTGCGGCACCATCATGTCGACGAACTTCTGGCGCAGGTCGTCGTTGCTGAACCGCTTGATGCCCCAGGCCATCGACTGCTCGGTGTGACCGCCCTTGGCTCCCTCGCCCGTGTCGGGCGGTCCGAACATCGCGAGCGCCGGCCACCACCAGCGGTCGGCGGCGTCCTGCGCCATCGCCTGCTGGGCCTCGGTGCCGCGCATGAGGTTCCAGAGGATCTCGAAGCCCTGCCGCTGGTGGAAGCTCTCCTCCTTGCACACGCGGATCATGGCGCGGGCGTAGGGCCCGTAGGAGCAACGACAGAGCGGCACCTGGTTCATGATCGCCGCGCCGTCGACGAGCCAGCCGATGGCGCCGCAGTCGGCCCAGGTCAGGGTCGGGTAGTTGAAGATCGAGGAGTACTTCTGGCGCCCGTCGTGGAGGCGTTCGAGCAGCTCCTGCCGGTCGATGCCGAGGGTCTCGGCCGCGCTGTAGAGGTAGAGGCCGTGGCCGGCTTCGTCCTGCACCTTGGCGATGAGGATCGCCTTGCGGCGCAGGCTCGGAGCCCGGGTGATCCAGTTGCCCTCGGGCTGCATGCCGATGATCTCGGAGTGCGCGTGCTGGGCGATCTGCCGGATCAGGGTCTCGCGGTACTTCTCCGGCATCGCGTCGCGCGGCTCGATGCGCTGGTCGGCGGCGATGAGGGCGTCGAAGTCGTCACCGACGGCATCGGACCCGTCGCGCTGGTCGTCGTGCGCCGCCGCCGCGTCGTACGCGTCGGTCTCGGCCGCGTTCAGCGGTTCGTTCGGGTCGATGACGTCGTTGCCATACATGAGTCCAGTATGCGAGATGGGCGCCGGGGCTGCCAAAGCCGGGGTCCCCGGGCGGGCACCCGTCCCGTACGCGCGCGCCGGGGTTGAGAGGATGCCGTGGTGGCCCACCATCACGAGCACCCGCACGAGCACCCCCATGACCACGCACATGACCACGCACACGACCATGCCCACGAGCGCGGCCCCGTCGCGGACGCGAGCGTCCGGGTGGCCCGCGCGTCCGACGCCCCGGCCGTCGGGCTCGTGCAGGCCGTCGTCTTCCGGGAGGCGTATGCCGCCGTGCTGGCTCCCGAGGTCGTCGCGGCGTTCGAGCCCCGACCCTTCGCCAACGCCTGGCGCGCGACGCTCGAGGGTGAGCAGTCCGGCGACGGCGTCCTGCTCGTGGCGTGCGCCGGTGAGCAGGTGGTCGGCTTCGCGGCGGTCGGGGCGTCGGACGACGCCGACGCCGGTCCCGGCACCGCCGAGCTGCTCGTGCTCGGCGTGCACCCCGACGCCCGACGCCAGGGCCACGGCTCGCGCCTGCTGCACGCGGTCGTCGACACGGCACGGGCCCGCGGCCGCGACGAGCTCGCCGCCTGGCTCCTCGCGACGGACGACGCGACCCGGGCCTTCCTCACGGCAGCGGGCATGGTCGCCGACGGCGCGCACCGGGAGCGCGTCGTCGACGCCGAGGGCGGCACCGTGCGCGAGCTGAGGCTGTCGGCCTCGGTCGAGCCGGAGACGGTGTGACGGAGGCGCACCCACGGGGCCTTCCCCGTGCCGAACGGACGGTCGTCGTGCGCGAGGCCCTCTCCGTCGGGATCGCCACGGGGGCGTACGGCATCAGCTTCGGCGCACTGGCCGTCGCGGCGGGCCTCGACGTCTGGCAGGCCATGGCGCTGTCGCTGCTGATGTTCACCGGCGGCTCGCAGTTCGCCTTCATCGGGATCGTCGCCGGTGGCGTGCAGGCGGCGCCGGCCGCCATCGCCGCCTCCTCGCTGCTCGGGGTGCGCAACGGCCTCTACGCGCTCGAGCTCACCCAGCTGCTCGGGGTCACGGGCCTGCGGCGCCTCGGTGCGGCGCACCTGACCATCGACGAGTCGACCGCGGTCGCGGTCTCGCAGGACGACGTGCGTGCCTCACGACTCGGCTTCTGGCTCACCGGCGGAGCCGTCTTCACGCTCTGGAACCTCGCGACGCTCGGGGGTGCCCTGCTGGGCACGCAGGTGGGCGACCCACGCACCTACGGGCTCGACGCCGCGGCGTGCGCGGCCTTCACGGCGCTGCTCTGGCCACGGCTGCGCAGTCGCGACGCGGTGGCCGTGGCCGCCGTCGCGGCCGTCGTCTCCATCGCCCTTTCGCCGAGCCTGCCGCTGGGCGTCCCGGTGCTCGTCGCAGCGTTCGCGGCGCTCATCGTGTGGCGGGCCCCGCGGGGGCGCGACGCATGATGCTCTGGGTGGCGATCCTGCTCGCGGCTGCGATCGCGTTCGGCCTCAAGCTCGCCGGTTACCTCGTGCCGGCCAGCGTCCTCGACGACCCCCGGGTGCGTCGGGTCACCGCGGCGCTGCCCATCGCCCTGCTGGCGGCGCTCATCGCGACGCAGACGCTGACACAGCGCGACGGGTCACTCACCCTCGATGCGCGCGTGGCCGCGGTCGGGGTCGCCGTCGTGGCCCTGCTGCTGCGTGCCCCGTTCATCGTCGTCGTCGTGCTCGGTGCGGGCACGGCGGCGCTGCTGCGTCACCTCGGCTGGGGCTGACCGTGGCCGACGCCGACGACGTGCGCAGGCTGGCGCTCGCGCTGCCCGAGGTCGAGGAGGTCCCGAGCGAGGGCTTCGACTTCCGGGTGGGCGGCAAGGGCTTCGTCTGGTCCTGGCCCGAGCGCATCCCGGGGCAGCGACGCGTCATCCGCACCGACGTGGCGGTGCTCTACGTCGGCGACGAGGCGGAGAAGCAGGCCCTGCTGCTCGGCGAGCCGGACCTCTTCTTCACCGCTCCGGGCTACGACGGCCTGCCGCTCGTCCTGCTGCGGCTCGACGTCGTGACCCTGCCCAGGCTCGATGAGCTCGTCACCGACGCGTGGCACATGCGGGCGCCGGACGAGCTGCGCGACCGGCACACCTGAGCGCTCAAGCGGAGTGGGCGCAGGTCTCGCAGGTGCAGTCCTCGCACACGCAGCCGTCACAGGTGCAGCCGTCGGGGCAGTTGTCGCAGGTGCACTGGCTCTCGGGCTGGGCGTTGACCGGGTCGACCGCTGCTGCTTGTCCGCTCATCAGGTCCTCCTCGTCGTGCGGGGTGTCGGCCCCCTACGTCCCTGACGTACCCCGGGACGCCGCCTCGACACAGGCGTGCCGGTCACACACCGGGCGCAGCGGGCGCCCGGGCAGGTCCTCGCGGTTGGCGACCCTGCTCGTCGACGCGCCGCAGAGGGAGCACGACGCGAGGTCGACCGCCTCGTCGGTGAAGGGGACCGTCATCCGCTCGTCGAAGACGTAGAGCCGGCCCTCCCAGAGCCCGCGGTCGCCGCGCCGCTCGCCGTAGCGCACGATGCCGCCGTCGAGCTGGTAGACCTCCTCGAAGCCGCGCGAGCGCATGAGGCTGGTCAGCACCTCGCAGCGGATGCCGCCCGTGCAGTAGGTGACCACCGGGCGCCCCTTGAGGTCGTCCCACCTGCCGGAGTCGAGCTCGCGCACGAAGTCGGCGGTGTGCCGGACGTCGGGCACCACGGCGCCGCGGAAGCGCCCCACCTCGGCCTCGACCGCGTTGCGCCCGTCGAGCAGCACCACCTCGTCGCCGCGCTCCGCGACGAGGGCGTCGAGCTCGTCGGGGCTCAGCCGCGTGCCGCCGCCGACGATGCCGCTGTCGTCGACCACGACCTCGTCGGGCACACCGAACGACACGATCTCCTCACGGGCCTTGACCACCAGGCGGGGGAAGTCGAGGCTGCGTCCGTGGGCGTCGAGCCCCGTCCCGTCGCTCCACCTCACGTCGATGTCGTGGAAGGGGGCGTACTCCCGCGTCTTGCGGACGTACGTCTTGAGCACCGTGACGTCGCCGCCGACGGTCGCGTTGATCCCGTGACGGGACAGCAGGATCCGTCCCCGCAGCCCCAGACCCTCGCAGAGGTCACGCTGCCACAGCCGCAGCGCGTCCGGGTCGACGAGGGGTCGGAAGGCGTAGAAGAGGACGACCTTCGGGATGGCCACTCGGAGGCCTCAGTCGAGGCCGATGTAGTGCTCGAGACCGACCGTCAGCCCCGGGTGGTCGCCCACCGCGCGGACCGCCGCGACCACTCCCGGCATGAAGCTGCTGCGGTCGAAGGAGTCGTGCCGGAGGGTCAGCATCTCCCCCACGTTGCCGAGCAGCACCTCCTGGTGGGCGGTGAGGCCGCGCAGGCGCACCGAGTGCACGGGTACGCCGTCGACCTTCGCCCCGCGCGCACCGTCGGGGTCGTGGGTGGTCGCGTCGGGCACGGCCGGGCACCCGGCGTCGGACCTCGCCCGGCCGATCATCGCCGCGGTGCGGGCCGCGGTGCCGGAGGGCGCGTCGACCTTGGCCGGGTGGTGCAGCTCGATGACCTCGACCGACTCGAAGAACGGAGCGGCCTTGGCGGCGAAGGACATCAGCAGCAGGGCACCGATCGCGAAGTTCGGCGCGATGAGCACACCCACACCGGTGCCGGTCCCGGCAGGGGGCGCGTCGGCGAGCTGTCGGCGCAGGACGTCGAGACGCTCGTCGTCCCAGCCCGTCGTGCCGACGACCACGTGGATGCCGCGCTCCACGCAGTGGGCGACGTTGGCCGGTGACGCGTCGGGGACGGTGAGCTCCACCGCGACGTCGGCGCCGCCGAGGTCGCCGAGCTGGTCGCCAGAGCCGAAGGCGCCGACGAGGCTGAGCCCCTCGGCCGCCTCCACGGCGCGCACCGCCTCGGAGCCCATCCGGCCTTTCGCGCCGATGACGGCGACCTTGAGCGGGCGCTGCGGCTGTCGTGTCGTGTCGGTCGTCTCGGTCACCGGCCCAGCGTAACGAGGCCGCCTTGGCGCGTCGGGACCCGTGCCCCACGGCATACGGACTCGTGGGTCACACGGGGGCGCTGCCGCGACATCGGGGCGGGACAATCGAAGTACGGAGGAAGTGGTTCGCATGCCCGAATCGTCACGATACCAATGGATTCCGGCCAGGCTGCGACGCTTGGCCCTCATCCCCCTCGCGGCCATCGGGGTGGTGCTCGGCCTCCTCGTGGCGCCGGGCCAGCCCACCGCGTCGGCCGCCGTCCTCTTCGGGCACGACATCTCGTGGCCGCAGTGCCCCGCGTCGGTGGGCGGATTCGGGCTGCCGATGCCGCCGACCACGACGGGCTTCGTGCTGGCGGGGTTGACAAAGGGGCTGCCCTTCACCGAGAACCCTTGCCTGGCGAGCCAGATCGCCTGGGTGCGCACCAACGCCCGGCCTGCCCACGCGTACACCATGGCAGGCTTCCCGACGGCGACCCAGCTGTCGACCTATGGTGCCACCGGGCCGTGGAAGAGCACGACTCGGGCGGCAAGGCTGTCCAACGTCGGCTACGCCGAAGCGAGGTATGCCGTTGCGAGCCTGGCGCGCGTCGCCTGGCGCCCCCCGGTGGTGTGGATCGACGTCGAGCCCCGCAGCGCGCAGCCGTGGCCGTCAGCCACCGCGGCGCAGCGCCTCGAGAACCGCTTCGTGATCGAAGGAATCATGCGGGGCCTCAAGGAGGCGGGTTTCGCCTACGGCGTCTACTCCAACGCCTCGGGTTGGCAGGCGATCACGGGGTCGTGGTGGCTGCCGGCCGTGCCGGTTTGGGCCACGGCCGGCACCCTCGACTACCCGGCGGAGGCGCTCGAACGGTGCACCCAAGCCAGCTTTTCGGGCGGCCGTCCCTACCTCTCACAGTGGTGGAACGACACCTACGACTTCGACCGCACGTGCGAGCCGTACGCGTTCACGGCCTTCCCCGCGCCACCCGCGACGTCGTCGGGCAGCACCGCCGACTTCAACGGTGACTGGAAGAACGACGTCCTTGCCCGCTGGGCGTCCACGGGGACCCTGCGCCTCTACGCCGGAAACGGCGCCGGCGGCATCAGCACCGGAGTCGTGCTCGGGGCAGGGTGGGGCGCTTTCGCCTCGATCGAGACGGTCGGCGACGTGAGCGGCGACGGCTCCCAGGACGTCCTGGCTCGCGAGACCTCCACCGGTTCCCTGTGGTTGTACCGGGGCAACGGCAGAGGTGGGTGGCTCCTGCCGCGCACCCGCATCGCCACGGGCTGGGGTATCTACGACGTGGTCGTGGGCGTGGGCGACTGGAACGGCGACCAGCGGCCCGACGTGCTGGTCAGGCGGTCCTCGACCGGAGAGCTGTTCCTCTTCCCGGGGAACGGGCGCAGCGGGCTGGGTGCCCGTGCGCGACTCGGCGCCGGCTGGAACAGCATGGATGCCATCGTCGGCACTGGCGATGTCAACGGCGATGGACGGGCCGACCTCGTCGCTCGCGAGCGCTCCACCGGCTACCTCTGGCTCTACCCCGGCAACGGGACGGGCGGCCTGCTCACGCGGGTGCGGATCGGAACGGGGTGGGCCGCGATGACGGCGCTGGCGAGCGCCGGCGACCTCGACGGTGACCGGGTGCCCGACATCGTGGCTCGCGACGGGTCGGGGCGTCTATGGCTCTACCCGCGCTCGGCGTCCGGCTGGCAGCCCCGGGTGCTGATGGGGACCGGCTGGAACATCGTCAACCGCATCCTCTGAACCGGCCGCCCTTGCCGTGGGAGATCTGGGGGAACCCAACGGCCCGCCACCCCAACCGGGGTGACGGGCCGCTCGTGATCCGTTCGGACCGTGAAGGTCAGACCTCCGCGGGCGCCTCGGCGTCGGCAGGCTCCGAGTCGCCGGCCTTGTCGCCGGCCTTGTCGCCCTCACCGTCGGGCAGGACCGCGGCGAGGCTGAGCTTGCCGCGCGGGTCGATCTCCTTGAGCTCGACCTGGACCTTCTGGCCGACCTTGACGACGTCGTCGACGCTGTCGATCCGCTTGCCGCCGACGAGCTTGCGCACCTCGGAGATGTGCAGCAGGCCGTCCTTGCCGGGCAGCAGCGAGACGAACGCGCCGAAGGTCGTCGTCTTGACGACGGTGCCGAGGAACCGCTCCCCGACCTCGGGCATCTGCGGGTTGGCGATCGCGTTGATCGCCGCTCGCGCGGCCTCGGCGGACGGGCCGTCGACGGCGCCGATGAACACCGTGCCGTCGTCCTCGATCGAGATGTCGGCGCCCGTGTCGTCCTGGATCTGGTTGATCATCTTGCCCTTCGGGCCGATGACCTCACCGATCTTGTCGACGGGGACCTTCACCGTGATGATGCGCGGCGCGTACGGGCTCATCTCGTCGGGCACGTCGATGGCCTCGGCCATGACGTCGAGGATGTGCAGACGCGCGTCGCGGGCCTGGGTCAGCGCGCCGGCGAGCACGGTGGCGGGGATGCCGTCGAGCTTCGTGTCGAGCTGGATGGCCGTGACGAACTCCTTGGTGCCGGCGACCTTGAAGTCCATGTCGCCGAAGGCGTCCTCGGCACCGAGGATGTCGGTGAGCGCCGCGTACTGCGTCTCACCGTCGACGGTGTCGGACACGAGGCCCATCGCGATGCCGGCGACCGGGGCGCGCAGCGGCACACCGGCGTTGAGCAGCGAGAGGGTCGAGGCACAGACCGAGCCCATGGACGTCGAGCCGTTGGAGCCGAGAGCCTCGGACACCTGGCGGATCGCGTAGGGGAACTCCTCGCGCGTCGGCAGGACCGGCATGAGCGCACGCTCGGCCAGGGCGCCGTGACCGATCTCGCGGCGCTTCGGCGAACCGACGCGGCCGGTCTCACCGGTGCTGTAGGGCGGGAAGTTGTAGTTGTGCATGTAGCGCTTGCGCGTGACGGGGCTCAGCGTGTCGAGCTGCTGCTCCATCTTGAGCATGTTGAGCGTCGTGACACCCATGATCTGGGTCTCGCCACGCTCGAAGATCGCCGAGCCGTGCACGCGCGGCAGGACCTCGACCTCGGCGCCCAGGGCGCGGATGTCGGCGAGGCCACGGCCGTCGATGCGGACCTTGTCGCGCAGGATGCGCTGGCGGATGAGCTTCTTCTGCACGGAGCGGAAGGCGGCCGAGACCTCCTTCTCACGCCCCTCGAACTGCTCGGCGAGCTGCGCCTTGACGGCGGCCTTGATCTCGTCGAGGCGCTCCTCGCGCTCCTGCTTGCCGGCGATCGTCAGGGCAGCGGTCGTGTCGGCCTCGACGGCGGACTCGACGGCGGCGTAGACGTCGTCCTCGTAGTCGAGGAAGACCGGGAAGTCCTGGACCGGCTTGGCGGCGTCGGCAGCGAGCTGGGCCTGGGCCTCGCAGAGCTGCTTGATGAACTTCTTGGAGGCCTCGAGGCCCTCGGCCACGACCTCCTCGGTCGGCGCCTGCTTGCCCTCGTTCTTGACGAGGTCCCACGTCGACTCGGTGGACTCGGCCTCGACCATCATGATCGCGACGTCGTCACCGACCACACGACCGGCGACGACCATGTCGAAGACGGAGCGCTCGATGTCGGAGAAGTTCGGGAAGGCGACCCACTGGCCGTCGATGAGCGAGACGCGCACGCCACCGATGGGGCCCGAGAACGGGAGGCCGGAGATCTGCGTCGAGGCGCTTGCCGCGTTGATGGCGAGCACGTCGTACTGGTGGTCGGGGTTCAGCGAGAACACCGAGATGATGACCTGGACCTCGTTGCGCAGACCCTTCTTGAAGGTCGGGCGCAGCGGGCGGTCGATGAGACGGCAGGTGAGGATCGCCTCGGTCGAGGGACGGCCCTCACGGCGGAAGAAGCTGCCGGGGATCTTGCCGATGGCGTACATGCGCTCTTCGACGTCGACCGTCAGCGGGAAGAAGTCGAACTGGTCCTTCGGCTGCTTGCCGGCGGACGTCGTCGACAGGAGCATCGTGTCGTCGTCGAGGTAGGCCGTGACGGCGCCGCCGGCCTGCTTGGCGAGGCGGCCGGTCTCGAACCGGACCGTGCGGGTGCCGAAGCTGCCGTTGTCGATGACGGCCTCGGCGAAGGTGATGTCTGGACCCTCCATGTGGGCCCTCGCTTTCTTTTTCTCAAGTGCCCGCGCACATCGTCGTTGTGTGCTGGGTTTGCGTGCTGTTCCTTCTCTGGGGCCGGGCGGCCCCGGTGCGGCGGTCGAGCGTCGCCGACCCGCACCTACGACGAAAGGCGGTCCCCGCGAGAACGCGGTGACCGCCTTTCGTCACGAACTCATCGACGCAGACCGAGTCGCTTGATCAGCGAACGGTAGCGCTCGATGTCGGTCGCCTCGAGGTAGCGCAGCATGCGCTTGCGGCGGCCGACGAGCAGGAGGAGACCACGACGGCTGTGGTGGTCGTGCTTGTGGGCCCGAGCGTGCTCGGTGAGGTCCTTGATGCGCTGCGTGAGCATCGCGATCTGCACCTCGGGAGAGCCGGTGTCGCCCTCGACGGTGGCGTACTCGGTCATGATCTTCTTCTTGACGTCAGCGTCCAAAGGCATGGATGAACCGACTCCTTCTCTTCTCGTTGCGCGGTGCTCCAGGGCATGTCCACCTGGGCGCTATCGATCCGCGGCCGGACTACGGCGCCTCCAAGGGTAACAGCGCACGGGAGCGCCCCCCTAATCGAGCCGGGCGGGCCGTGTGACCGTTTCGTGACCGGTCCGGCGTGGCTCCGGAGCGCCCGACGGGTACGGACACTCTGCTCGGGGACAACATCTGAAGGAGTCACGCCACACCATGATCATTCTCGGACTCATCCTGCTGATTATCGGACTGCTCGTTAAGTCCCTCAGCATCCTGGTGACCATCGGGGCCATCCTCTTGGTGGTCGGCATCGTCCTGTACGTGCTCGGTGCGACGGGTCGCGCCATCGGTGGCAGGAAGCACTGGTACTGATCGGGCCGCACGAGCTGCACCCTTCAGGACGCCCCCGCGGGATTCGCGGGGGCGTCCTGCTGTCCCCGGCAGACTGCCGTTCAGGGGCGTCAGCCGGCGCGGAGGCGTCGGACGGCCAGCCCGACCGCATGCTCCTCGGAGGCCGACGACCACGCGCCACCGTCGAGCAGCAGCCAGAGCAGGTCGTCACCCTCCCTGACGAGGACCCCCCGCGCCGCCGGGTGGCCCGCACCGAAGAAGCTCTGCTGGGTCGCGACGAGGCCCGTCGCGCCGCCGAGGTTGCCGGGTCGTGCGTGGCCGCAGCGCCGGACGATCTCGGAGAGCAGGCTGCTCGTCGTGGCGCGCGCCGGGTCGCCCCGGTCGAAGCGCAGCAGGACGTACTCGAGCGCGACGTCGCCCTTGGAGACGCCGGGACCGGCAGCCAGCCGTGCCGCCGCGATGCCGGCGACGACCGAGCGCGCGCCGGACCACGCGTAGGTCGCTCGGTCCTGGGACAGGACCCAGGGGAACGCCCCTCGCTCGCAGTCGCCCGGAGGCTTCGCCGTCGGGGCGCAGCCCTCGGCGTCGAGCCTGGTGAATCGTTGGGCCACCGACCTCCTGCGCTGCACCGGGCCACAGCTCCCCGGGCTGCAGCTGGAGGTCCGGCGACAGGTCCTTCTCGACGAAGCACGTCACCTGCTCCGGCACGGGCGTTATCCCGGTGCCGGGCATCACCCGGCCGGTCCGGTTCGACGAGCCCACCGAGTCCGACGAGTCCGACGTGTCCGACGTGTCCGACCAGATCGACGAGATCGACCGGATGGGCGGGCTCGGCCGCGGCTCGGTCGTCTGGGTCGTGCAGCCGCCGAGCACGAGGGCCAGCAGCAAAGGCGCAAGGGCGCCCCCGCACAGCGGGAGCGCCCTCGTGAGCCGACCGGACGGCATACGCCACTCGTCGTGGTCGCCGAGGGTCAGAAGTTGATCATGTGGCCGGCGATGCCGTGGACGGCCTCCTTGACGGCCTCGCCCAGGGTGGGGTGCGCGAAGACGGTGCGCGAGATCTCGTCGGCGGTGAGGTCCCACGTCTGCGCGAGGTTGAGCACGGGCAGCAGCTCGGTGACGTCGGGGCCGATGAGGGCAGCCCCGAGGATCTCGTTGTGCTCGGCGTCGGCGATGACCTTGACGAAGCCGACCGGCTCGCCGAGGCCCATGGCCTTGCCGTTCGCGGAGAACGGGAACGTCGCCGTCTTGACGTCGTGGCCGGCCTCCTTGGCCTGCGCCTCGGAGAGACCCATCGAGCCGATCTGCGGCTGGCAGTAGGTCGCCCGCGGGATGAAGCGGTAGTCGATGGCCATCGTCTCGACCCCGGCGAGGGTCTCTGCGGCGACGATGCCCATGGCCTCAGCGACGTGCGCGAGCATGAGCTTCGCGGTGACGTCACCGATGGCGTAGACGTTCGGGACGTTGGTGCGGCAGAACTCGTCGATCTCGATCGCGCCGCGGTCGGTGAGCTGGACGCCGGTCGCCTCGAGGCCGTAGCCCTCGGTGCGCGGGGCGAAGCCGATTGCCGACAGCAGCCGGTCGGCCTCGAGCACCTGCTGGTCGCCGCCCGCCGCCGGGCTGACGGTGACCCGCACGCCCGAGCCGGTGTCCTCCACCGACTCGACCTTGGTGCCGAGCATGACCTTCACGCCGAGCTTCTTGTAGTGCTTGAGCAGCTCCTTGGACACGTCGGCGTCCTCGGTCGGGACCATACGGTCGAGGAACTCGACGATGGTGACGTCGACGCCGAAGTTCTTCATGACGTAGGCGAACTCGACGCCGATGGCGCCGGAGCCGGCGATGATGATCGAGCCGGGCAGCTCGGGGTCGAGGATCTGCTCCTCGTAGGTGACGACGTTCTTGCTCACCTGCACGCCGGGGATCATCCGGGTGACGGAGCCGGTCGCGAGGATGAGGTTGTCGAAGGTGATCGAGCGCTTCTCGCCGGAGTTGAGCGCGACGTCCATCGACGTGGCCGAGGTGAGGGTGCCCCAGCCGTCGATCTCCTCGATCTTGTTCTTCTTCATCAGGAAGTGGACGCCCTTGACGATGCCCTCGGACACCTTGCGGCTGCGGGCGTGCGTCGGGCCGAAGCTCATCGTGGCGTCGCCCTCGATGCCGTACTTCTGCTTCTCGTGGGTCAGGGTGTGCGACAGCTCGGCGTTCTTGAGCAGGGCCTTGCTCGGGATGCAGCCGACGTTGAGGCAGACGCCGCCCCAGTACTGCTTCTCGACCACGGCGACCTTCTTGCCGAGCTGCGACGCGCGGATCGCCGCGACGTAGCCACCAGGACCGGCACCGAGCACAACGACATCGAAATCAGCCATGGCGCACAGCCTATCCGTGCGCCAGACGGCTTCGAGACGGCGTCCGGGGGTACGTCACGATCAGCAACCATCTGCGGAAATGGCTGTGTCGCAGGCCACATGACGCGTGCCCGCGAGAGTAAGTTCCGCGACGCACGGCCGAACCCATCCGGCCCCGACCAACGGAGGTCACTCGCGTGAGCACCACTCCGCATCGCCACGAGGCGCCACCGGCGAACAAGGGCCTGTTGGCTCTCGCCGGCGTGCTCCTCGCCATACCCGTCGTCGCCCTCATGCTCGTCGGCACCTACGCCAAGGACGAGCCGCGCGTTGCGGGCTTCCCGTTCTTCATCTGGTACCAGTTCCTCTGGGTCGTGATCTGCTCCGTCTTCACCTACACGGCGTACCGGATCGTCCTCAAGGCCCGACCCCACGTCCCCATGAACCCCGAGGGTGACGCGTACCTCGACGACGAGTCCCGAGAGGACGGCCTCCGATGAGCGCCATCGCCCCCGCGGCCACCAACACGGGCGTCAACGGCGTCGCGCTGGCCGTGCTGATCTTCTTCTTCGTCGTCGTCGCGGCTGCCGGCTTCTGGGCCGCGCGGTGGCGTCGCCCCGCGAGCATGGAGAGCCTCGAGGAGTGGGGACTCGGCGGCCGCTCCTTCGGCACGTGGATCACGTGGTTCCTGCTCGGCGGCGACCTCTACACCGCCTACACCTTCGTCGCCGTGCCCGCCGCGATGTTCGCCTTCGGCGCCGTCAACGGCTTCTTCGCCGTGCCCTACACGATCGTGCTCTACCCGATCATCTTCGTGTTCATGTCGCGCCTGTGGTCGGTGTCGCACCGCCACGGCTACGTGACGCCCGCCGACTTCGTGCACGGCCGGTCCGGCTCGCGCGGGCTGTCGCTGGCCGTCGCGGTCACCGGCTTCCTCGCGACGATGCCCTACATCGCCCTCCAGCTCGTCGGCATCCAGGCCGTGCTCGAGGTGGCCGGTGTCGGTGGCGGCGGCAACATCATCGCCAAGGACGCGCCGATCTTCATCGCGTTCCTCGTGCTCGCGCTCTACACGTACACGTCGGGCCTGCGCGCGCCTGCGATCATCGCGTTCGTCAAGGACATCCTCATCTACCTCGTCATCATCGTCGCGGTGATCTACCTGCCCTCGAAGGTCGGGGGTTGGGACCACATCTTCGACGCGGCCAAGGAGAAGATGACGACGACCACGAACGCGGCCACGGGCAACAAGAACGTCTTCATCCCCGGCGACAAGGCGTACTGGGCCTACGGCACGCTGGCCCTCGGCTCGGCCCTGGCCCTGTTCATGTACCCGCACTCGATCACGGCGAGCCTGTCGGCCAAGAACCGCAACACGATCCGCAAGAACGCCTCGATCCTGCCGGCGTACTCGTTCCTCCTCGGCCTGCTGGCGCTGCTCGGCTGGGTCGCGATCGCCGCCGGCACCAAGCCGATCGGTCTCGACGGCAAGCCGAACGCGCAGCTGGTCGTGCCCCAGCTGTTCGAGGACATGTTCCCGTCGTGGTTCGCGGGCATCGCCTTCGCCGCGATCGCGATCGGCGCGCTGGTGCCGGCCGCGATCATGTCGATCGCCGCCGCCAACACCTTCACGCGCAACATCTACAAGGCGTGGATCAAGCCCGACGCGACGGTCCAGCAGGAGGCCAAGGTCTCGAAGGTCACCTCGCTGGTCGTCAAGGCGTTCGCGCTGCTGTTCGTGCTGCTCCTCGACAAGAGCAACGCGATCAACTTCCAGCTGCTCGGCGGCATCTGGATCCTCCAGACGTTCCCGTCGCTCGTGTTCTACCTCTACACGCGCTGGTTCCACCGGTGGGCGCTGCTCGCCGGCTGGGCGGTCGGCATGGTCTACGGCACGCTCGGCGCGTACAACGTGACGAACAAGGCGACGGGTGCGCCCTTCGCCGGGTCGGTCGCCTCGATCCCGGTCATCGGCCAGCTCGGTTACATCGCGCTCACCGCGTTCGCGATCAACGTCATCGTGGCCGCGGTCCTCACCCTCGTCCTCCGGGCCGTGAAGGCTCCCGAGGGCGTCGACGAGACCATCCCGGCCGACTACTTCGCCGACGCGGGTGACCCCCGCGTCCAGAAGCTCGAGACGGGTCCGCACGAGTACACCCCGTCGAACTGACACCAGTCGACCGAGCACGTATGCCGGAGGGCCGGGTCCGCGAGGACCCGGCCCTTCGCCGTCTCCCCCTCTCCCCCGCCACGCCACCGCCCGTGACGCAGCGTTCTCTCGATCGGTGCTGCGTCAGATGTCCCGGGGGCGCTCGGGGGGCACCGCGGCGATGGCCTGGTCGACGTCGAGGCCGGTCACCTGGAGCAGGTCGACCACGGTCGAGCGGATCTGCGCGAGCACCGTCTCGGTCGCGAGGCTCGACGTGCGCGGCAGCGTCGCGGTCGCCCTCGCCACCTCGAGCAGGGCTGTCCGCCCGATCTCGGGTGACGCGTTCTCGGACAGGGCTCGACCGACGACGTCGGTGGCGGCGGCGAGCTCGACGAGCACCTCGACGTAACCCGGCGGCAGCGGCTCGCCACGCCCCACGGCGACGGTCACCCGGCGTACCAGCACGCGGGTGCTGCGCATCGCCCGGTCGAGCGGCTCGACGAGGTCGACCATCTTGCGCACGCCGGCCGCGTGCTGCCGCTTGAACGGCGACGAGGTCAGCACCGAGAGGCCCTCGTCAGCGGCCGAACCGAGCTCGCGCAGCAGCGACTCGGTGGCACGGGCCGAGGCGAGCACCTCGGCCGCCGCCGGCACGTCGCCGTCACGCGCGCTGGCGGCCGCTCGGCGCAGCAGCTCGCCGATCTTGCGCACGGCCGCCGCGGCCGCCACCCGTGGTCGACGCAGCGGCGCCTGCGGCACCACGGTCGCGGCCACGAGCGCGATGCCGCCGCCGATGAGCGCGTCGGTCCACCGGTTGAACGCCTGACCGGGACTGGCGACGAGGGCCGCGATGACGATGCCCTGCACGGCGGACTGCGTGACGATGACCGCGCTGCCGTGCAGCAGGGTCGCGATGGCCATCGACACGAGCACGACGGCGGAGATCTGCCAGGGCCCGCTGCCTGCGAGGTGCACGAACACGTCGGCGGTGAAGACCCCGACGGCGACACCGATCGCGACCTCGAAGACGCGCCGGAGCCGCTGGCCGTAGGACATGCCGAGGCAGATGACGGCCACGATCGGCGCGAAGAAGGGCGACGGGTGACCGACCACGTCGGTCGCGAACCACCACGCCACACCCGCGGCCACCGCCGACTGCACGAGCAGGAAGGCCCGCGTGCGGAGCCGTTCGAACCGCGTGCGGGCGCTGAGCCGGCTGCGGTCCCAGGCCCGGTCGAGAACCTGGATGACCGGGGCGTCGCTCCTCAGGTAGTCGTCCACGCTCGCACCCTCTCGTCAGGTCGGGGTCGGATGTCGCAGGCCGGCCGCGGCCTGCGCCTACAACCCCAGGGCAAGGATGGCATCGAAGATCTGGCGCACGGCAGGGGCCGCCACCTTCGAGCCGGAGCCGCCCTGCCCGACGACCACCACGACGGCATACCTCGGCTTCGTCGTCGGGCCGTAGCCGGCGAACCAGGCGGTGGCCTGCCGGCCGAAGACCTCGCCGGTGCCGGTCTTGCCGGCCACCGGGTAGCGGGACTGCGGAAAGCCGGCGAACGCCGTGCCCGCCGAGCCGCCCGGCCGGGTGACGTCGCCGAGGGCGGCCCGCACGTATGCGAGGACGGCGGCGCGCAGGGGCACCGTGCCGACCCGCTTCGGCGCGATCGGGGTGGTCGAGCCGTCCTGCGCGCGGAAGGCGGCTGCGAGCTGGGGCTGCCACAGCGTGCCGCCGTTGGCGATGGCGGCGTAGACGCCGGCCATCTGGAGGATGGTGACCGCGGTGTCGCCCTGGCCGATCGAGAAGTTGACGGCGTCGCCGGCGCGGTACTGGTAGCCGGTGGCGCAGTTCTCGGTCGCGAGCCGCTTGAGGTAGTCGGCGCGGGCACGGTCGGTGCGCGCGACCTCCGGGTAGCCGCCGGCGGCCCGCCGGCAGCTCGCGTCCTTCGTCGCGAGCCAGTGGTCCTCCTTCCAGACGCGGTCGGGCACCCGGCCGGCCGCCTCGCCCGGGATGTCGATGCCGGTGCGCCGGCCCAGGCCGAAGGCCTTGGCCATCGCGACGAACGGGTCGACGGCGCCCGGCGGCGCGGCCAGGCCTCCTTGGGCCAGCCAGGCGGCATACGCGAGCCGGTAGAAGACCGTGTCGCACGAGACGACGAGCGCCCGGTGCAGGTCGATGAGGCCGTAGCCGCGGGACTCGAAGTTGTTGAAGGTGCGGCCGCCGATGGACACGTCGGGCGAGCAGTCGTAGCGGCCGGTGAGCTTCGCGCCGGCGTTGACCGCTGCCGGCACGGAGACGACCTTGAAGGTCGAGGCCGGCGGGAACGTCTCGGCCGTCAGCCGGGACGTGAGGGGGCTGCCGGCCGCCGGGCTCGTCAGCCGGGCGAGCTCGGCGCTGGTGATGCCACCCGCGAACGCGGCCGGGTCGTAGGAGGGGTAGCTCGCGGCGGCGACGACCGCGCCGTTCGTCACGTCGACGACGACGGCCGCGCCCGTGTCGGCCCGGAACTTCAGCGCGTGGGCGTGCGTCACTGCGCGCGCCAGCGCGGCCTCGGTGCGGGCCTGCAGCCGTGCGTCGAGGTGGGTGACGACGTCGCGGCCCGACACCGGCGGCGTGACGTCGACGGTGTCGGTGACGATGCCCCGCGGGTCGATGGCCACGACAGTGCGGCCGTTGGTGCCGCGCAGGACCGAGTCGTACTGGGCCTCGAGGCCCGACCGGCCGACGACGTCGTCGGCGTCGACCCGACCCCCGCTGCCGGTGACCTCGTCGGCGTTGGCGCGGGCCACCCAGCCCATCAGGTGCGGCGCGAGCGCGCCTGCGGGACGGGCGTAGTCGCGAGCGGGTGACGTGGCGACGTCGACGCCGGGGAACTTCTCCGGCTGCTCGACGAGGGTGAGGGCGCGCCGCGCGTCGACCCCGGACGCGAGCGGGATCGGCACGTAGGGCGAGCCGTTGAAGCATGCCGGCGCCGGCGGTGCCCCGGCCGTTCCGCAGAGCATCGTCTTGCCCCACAGCCGGTCGAAGGGCAGCCCGAGCACTGCGGCGACGCGGGTCACGAGGTCACGACCGCCGTCCTCCGCCTCGACGAGCACCGAGCGCTGCACCGTGACGACGGTGTCGTAGGTGTTCGCGACGAACGGGGCGCCCCTGCGGTCGAGGATGCGTCCACGCAGGGCGTGGTCGGTGACCGTGCGCGTGTTCACCGTCGTCGCGGCGCGCGCCAGCTGCGGGCCCTGGACGAGCTGGAGCTGCCCGAGCCGGCCGAGCAGCAGCCCGAAGAGGGTGACGAGCAGCACGAGCACCACCCCGGCGACACCGACCCGCCGCCGCGCACCTCGCCCCAGCCGTCGCCTCGTCCACCGCGGCACCCGGGCTCCCGGTCGCCGGCCGACGCCCGTCACCCGAGCCTCCGCCGCACGAGGGCGCGGTCGACCACGAGCAGGGCCGGCAGCAGCACGGCGCCCAGGACCACGGTCGAGGCGAGTCGCGAGGCGTCGACGGCCGGCTCGACCCCGCCCTCGGCGAGCACGGCCGAGGCCACCCGACCCGCGAGCACCACGACCGCGGCGCAGACCAGGGCCGCGGGCGCCCGCAGCCACGACCGTGACGACGAGCGCCGGAACAGCCCCGCGACGAAGCCGGCCAGCATGGCGACCAGGGGCATCAGGCCCAGCGGGCTGCCGACCGGTGGCACCAGCTCGACGACCCAACCGGCCAGCAGACCCGCGAGCGCGCCGTGCACCGGCCCTCTCAGCACGGCGGTGGCGACGACCCCGACCAGCACGAGGTCGGGCACCCACTGCTGCGGCACGCCGAGCCGTGGGAGCAGGGTCGCCGTCGTCAGGGCCGCCCCGACGACGTATGCGGTGCGCAGCACTCCCAGCAGCGTCGGCCTCACCGGGTGGCCCCCGTCGCGCTGCGTGGTGTCGAGCGGGCGGTCGGCACGATGACGGCGACGACGTCGATCGCGTCGGGGTCGGTTGCCGGGCGCACCGTCGCACCTCGGGTGAGCTGGCCGTGGTCGGGATCGACCGCGGTCACCGTGCCGACCACGACGCCCGCGGCATACGGCGTCTCGTCGACGCTCCCCAAGGTGCGCACGACGTCGCCCACGACGGCGGTGCCGGGCGCGATGGTGGACAGGCTCAGGGACCCGCGGGGGCGCGACTCGACGTCTCCCGCGACCGGGGTCCTCACCGTGCCGAGGGTTCCGGCGGGGCCGACCCGCACGGCGACGACGGAACCTGCGCTGCCGAGCACCTGGACGTCGCTCGTCCACGGCGCCACGGACACGACCCGACCGACCAGGCCCTCGGCTGAGACGACCGTGGAGTCGGCGCGGACCCCGTCGCGCGAGCCGACGTCGAGCGTCACCGTGCGTCCGCCGAGGGGGCTCAGGTCGCTGGCGACGACACGGGCCGGAACCAGCGTGCGACCTGCCGTGGTGGTGGAGCCGAGCAGCTCGTCGAGGCGGCCCAGGTCGGCGGCGCGTCGTCGCTCGTCGGCGAGCTGCGTGCGCAGCCGCACGTTCTCGCGCTCGAGGGCGGTGAGCGCGTCGGGCTGCGCCCCGGACAGTGCCCGCTGCACGGGTCCCAGGACGACGGCCCCGGCCCGACGCACGCCGTCGGCCACGCCCCAGCCGGCGAGGTCGGCGAGCAACAGCGCGACGGTCAACGACGCCAGGACGACGAGGAGGCGGCGGCGGGCGGTGGACGGCATACGGCTAGAGGCGGTGGTCGCCGACGAGCACGCGTTCGAGGCTGGAGAACTCGTCGACGCAGCGTCCGGCCCCGCGCGCGACCGCACGAAGCGGGTCCTCGGCGACGCGGACGGGGACCCCGAGCTCGTGGCGCATGCGCTCGTCGAGCCCGCGCAGCAGTGCGCCCCCGCCCGTGAGCGTGATGCCGCGGTCGAGGATGTCGCCGGAGAGCTCCGGCGGGCACACGTCGAGCGTCGCGCGCACCAGCTCGATGATCTGCAGGACCGGCCCCTCGATGGCGCGCCGCACCTCGACCGAGCCGACCTGCACCGTCTTGGGCAGCCCGGTCACGAGGTCGCGTCCGCGCAGGCGCGTCGTCAGCTCCTCGCGCAGCGGGAACACCGACCCGACGGCCACCTTGATGTCCTCGGCGCTGCGCTCGCCGAGCAGGAGGGAGTACTCGCTCTTGACGTGGCTGACGAGGGCCTCGTCGATCTCGTCGCCGGCGATGCGCAACGAGCTGGACGTGACGATGCCGCCGAGGCTGATGACGGCGACGTCGGTGGTGCCGCCGCCGATGTCGACGACCATGCTCGCCGCCGTGTCGTAGACCGGCAGCCCGGCGCCGATGGCGGCCGCCATCGGCTCCTCGACCATGTAGACGCGACGGGCGCCGCAGCGGGTCGCGGCGTCCTCGAGCGCCCTGCGCTCGACGCCGGTGATCTCGCTGGGGACGCAGAGCACCATGCGAGGCCGCACGAGCCGGGAGGTGCGCACCTGGTCGATGAACCAGCGCAGCATGCGCTCGGTCTCGTCGGCGTCGGAGACGACGCCGTCACGCAGCGGCCGCACGGCACGGATGGTGCCCGGCGCCCGGCCGAGCATCTCCTTGGCGCGGCTGCCCGCGGCGACGAGGCGCCCGCTGCTCACCTCGACGGCGACGACCGACGGCTCCTCGACGACGACGCCGCGTCCGCGCACGTGGATGAGCGTGTTGGCCGTGCCGAGGTCGATCGCGAGGTCGCGACCGAAGGCGGGCCAGGTGCTCATGGCCGGGATTGTGTCGCGACGCCGCGCCGTCCCCGAGGGCATCCGGGGTGTGTCGCCGGATGGGTGACTCGAGTGGTGCCTGTGACGCCTGTGGCACCTGTTCCCGTCAGAGCTCGGGGAACCAGATCGCGATCTCGCGGGCAGACGACTCGACGGAGTCGGAACCGTGGACGATGTTCTGCTGCACCTTGGTGCCCCAGTCGCGGCCGAGGTCGCCGCGGATCGTGCCGGGAAGGGCCTCGGTGGGGTTGGTGGCGCCGGCGAGGCTGCGGAAGCCCTTGACGCAGTCCTGGCCCTCGATGACGACGGCGGTGACCGGGCCCGAGCTCATGAACTCGACGAGGGGCTCGTAGAAGGGCTTGCCCTCGTGCTCGGCGTAGTGGGCCGCGAGCTGCTCGCGCGTCGGGGTGAGGATCGAGAGGGCAGCGAGGGAGTAGCCCTTCGCCTCGATGCGGCGCAGCACCTCCCCGGTGAGGCCGCGCTGGAAACCGTCGGGCTTGACGAGGACGAGGGAGCGTTCGATGGTCACCCGTCCACCCTATCGGCCGCGCCCTCGGCGCCCGACGGCCCTTCTCCGACACCGGCGGCCGCCTCGCGACGAGCCATCTCGGCGTCGATCTGCGCCCCCTTGACGAGGCACGTGACCCACAGGGCGAGGAAGAAGAGCCCGACGACGAGCATCATCGGCACGATGACCGCGCTCACGAGGGTGAGGGCCTGCACGACCCACCCGAGTGTCAGGCCCCACGGGCGACGCATCATCCCGGCGGCCACCACACACAGCGCGCCGAGCCCGAAGCCCACGAGGAGGTATGCCGTGCTGCGCCCGCCGCCGCCGTCCGCCGCGCTCACGCCGCGCGCGACCAGGGCACCCAGGAGGATGCAGATGGACTCCCCTCCGAGCACCGTCGCGAGCATGCGGAAGGTGAACTTGCCGGTCTGGCCGTGCAACGGGATGGATCGCATGCGGTGGGCTGCCTCGCGCTGTCGGAGCTGGTGGTCGGTGGGTGAGCCGAGGGCTCAGTAGTCCTGGCTGGTGTCCCAGCTGCGGATGATCGCCTGCGCCTCGGAGCTGCTCGCGCCCGTCGCATCGGCGTAGAGGGCCATGGCGTCCTCGCGACGCCCCGCGAGGATCAGCTCGCTGATGCGGGCGCGGCCCTCGTCGGTGAGGCGGCCCTCGGTGAAGGACGCTGCGGCGTCGCGCACCCCGGGCCCCTGCCCCGGCACGAACCAGGTGTCGACGGCCCGTTTCGCGTCGGCGAGCGGGGCGCCGGTCGCCTCGCGGTAGATCTTGATCGCGTTGATCTTGTGCCCTGCGCTGATCTCGCGGCTGACCTTGCCCCGCACGGCGTCGGTGAGGCCGACGAGCTCGCGGTCGGGGTCCTTGCGGCCGACGACGCGCCCCCACAACACGACGAGGACGACCACGACGGCGAGGACCAGGAAGACCTTTGCGGGGCTCACGCCCCCAGCCTACGAGGTCACACGTCGGTGAGGCCGAGCAGCATGCGCACCTCGCCGGCGGTGATGACCGAGCCCGTCGCGATGACGCCCCCGCCCATCCCGTCGGCCTCCGCGAGGGTGACGGCCTGCTCGAGTGCGTCGGGCAGGTCGCTGACCACTGTCACCCGGGACTCGCCGAAGAGCTCGACGGCGAGCTCGCCGAGCTTCCTCGGTGAGAGCGCGCGCGGCGAGGAGCTGCGGGTCACCACGACGTGGTCGAGGACGGGCTCGAGCACCTCGAGCATGCCGACCGCGTCCTTGTCGGCGACGATCCCGACCAGGCCCACGAGCCGGGTGAACGTGAACGACTCGTCCAGCGCCGCGACGAGTGAGCGGGCACCGTGGGGGTTGTGCGCCGCGTCGACGAGGACCGTGGGCGAACGGCGCACGATCTCGAGGCGCCCGGGCGAGGTCATGGCCGCGCAGGCGGCGAGCAGCACGTCGTGCTCGATGCGCTGCTCCCCTCCGCCGATGAACGACTCGACGGCCGCCACGGCCGTGGCGAGGTTGCTCGCCTGGTGGGCGCCGTACAGCGGCAGGAACAGGTCGGGGTACTCCCCCGCGAGGCCACGCAGCGAGACCTGCTGGCCCCCGATGGCGACCTCACGCGCGAGCACGCCGAAGTCGTTGCCCTCGAAGACGATGCGGGCGCCGCCGACCTCTTGCACCCGGTCGAGGAGGACGCGCGCGACGTCCTCGTCCTGCACACCCGAGACGGTGACGGAGTCCGCCTTGATGATGCCGCTCTTCTCCTCGGCGATGGCGACGACGTCGTCTCCGAGCAGGTGGGTGTGGTCCAGGTCGACGGGCGTGACCACCGCGACCTGGGCGTCGATGACGTTCGTCGCGTCCCACGAGCCGCCCAGTCCGACCTCGATGATCGCGACGTCGACGGGCGCGTCGGCGAAGGCCGCGTAGGCGACCGCGACGAGCACCTCGAAGAAGTTCATCCGGCGTCCGCCCTCTTCCAGGGAGCGGGCGTCGACGATGTCCACCAGCGGCGCGACCTCCTCGTACGCCGCGATGAACTTCTCACGCGGGATCGGCTTGCCCGACAACGTGATCCGCTCACGGATGTCGTGCAGGTGCGGCGACGTGAACCGCCCGGTGGACAGGCCGCTCTCGCGCAATATGCCGTCGATCATGCGGCTCGTGGAGGTCTTGCCGTTGGTGCCCGTGAGGTGGATCGACGGGTAGGTGCGCTGGGGGTCGCCGGCGAGCTCCATGACCGCGTTGATGCGCTCGAGGGAGGGACCGATGTCGTTCTCGGGGGCGCGGGCGAGGATCTCCTCCTCGATCTCGCGCATCCGCTTCATCTCCTCGAGGTTGCGAGCGGCCTCGACGGCCGACGCGTCGGGACGGCCGCTCATGCCCGTGCTCCGTCCGAGTCGGGGCGGGCGCCGTCGAGGTCGCGCACCATCCAGACACTCTCGGGGAGGCCCGAGCCCGGCGTCTCCCGGTGCGTCTCGACGAAGCCGTGCCGGGCGTAGAAGCGGGCCGCCTGCCGGTTGCCCTCGAGGTAGGACAGCGTGATCCGCCGCTGGTCGTTCTCGAGCGCGCGCTGGACGACGGCTTCCAGCAGGCGCGTGCCGATGCCGTGGCCGTGGTGGCCGGGCAGGACGTACAGCTTCCAGAGCACGAAGGCGTCGTCCTGGGGGCCGTAGGTCGCCACGCCGACGACGTCGTCGCCCTGGGTGGCCACGATCGTGCGGCCCTTGCGGATGGAGTCGGTGACGACGTCGCTCGTCCACCACTTCGCCAGTCCCATCGCGACGTACTCCGGGCCTGCGATCGGCTCGTAGGTCGCGAGCCAGGTGCGGTGACCGACCGACAGCACACCGGCGAGGTCGTCGCCGACGGCGCCGCGCACCACCACCCCGTTGGCGTCGGGCTGCCCTTCGCGGTGGTCCTGCTCGGGCGTCACTCCCATGTCCGTGCCCTCCAGCTCGTCCTCGCGGTTCACGATCATCGCTTGGCCACCAGGATCGTCGCAGCGTGGTTGTCGCCCACGACCACCTCGGTCGGGGTGCCGGGGAGCCCGTCGGGAAGGACGTGGTCGGGGCCTGCCGCGGCGAACTGCGCGGCGAGCGTCTCGCCCACGATGAGGTCGCGATGGGTCACCGTCGCCTCGAAGACCTCGGCGCCGCCCTGGATGGTGAGGCTGATCCGGTCGCTCACGTGCAGACCGGTGTCGCGGCGTGCCTGCTGCACGGCGCGCACGAGGTCTCTGGCGAGCCCCTCGGTCGCGAGTGCCGGCGAGACCCGGGTGTCGAGCACGACGAAGCCGCCCGACGGGAGCATCGCGGTGGCCCCGTTCTCGGCAGCGTCGCCGGCCACGACGGTCTCGAGGGCGTACTCCCCCTCGACGAGCGCCAGGCCACCTGACGTCACGGACCCGTCGGCGTCGACCGACCAGTCACCGCTCTTGCTGCCCTTGATGGCGAGCTGCACGTCCTTGCCGAGGCGCGGGCCGGCGGCCCGGGCGTTGACGGTGAGGCGCTGGCTCACCCCGAAGTCGGACTCGCTGGCCGTCGCCACGTCGACGAGGGTGACGGCCTTGACGTTGAGCTCGTCCTGGATGATCCCGCGGAACGGCTCGAGCGCCGCCGGGTCGGCCGTGACGACGGTGAGCTCGGCGAGGGGCAGCCGGGCTCGCAGCGCCCGGGCCTTGCGCAGGCTGGACGCGACCGAGCAGACCTCGCGGGCGCGGTCCATGCCGACGACGAGGTCGTGGTCGTGCGGCAGGTCTGCGGCCCTCGGGTAGTCGGCGAGGTGGACGGACCGGCCGCCCGTGAGGCCGCGCCAGATCTCCTCGGTGACGAGCGGCAGCAGCGGCGCCGTAGCGCGTGTGACGGTCTCGAGCGCGGTCCAGAGCGTGTCGAACGCGGCCAGCGACTCGTCGGTCTCCCCGCCCCAGAAGCGGTCGCGCGAGCGACGGATGTACCAGTTGGTGAGCACGTCGAGGAAGCCGCGCATCGTGTCGCACGCGGCCGCGATCTCGTACGCGTCGAGCTGCTCGGTCATGTCACCGACGAACTCGCCAAGCTTCGCCAGCAGGTAGCGGTCGAGCACGTCGGTGGACGCCGTGGAGTGCTTGGCCTCGTAGCCCTCTCCGCCGCGGGCGGTGTTGGCGTACAGCGCGAAGAACGACCAGGCGTTCCAGAGCGGGATCATCACCTGGCGCACGCCGTCGCGGATGCCCTGCTCGGTGACGACGAGGTTGCCGCCGCGCAGGATGGGGCTGCTCATGAGGAACCAGCGCATGGCGTCGGCGCCGTCGCGGTCGAAGACCTCGCGCACGTCGGGGTAGTTGCGCAGCGACTTGCTCATCTTCTGCCCGTCGGAGCCGAGCACGATGCCGTGGCTGACGCACGTCTCGAAGGCCGGGCGGTCGAAGAGGGCCGTCGCGAGGATGTGCAGGGTGTAGAACCAGCCGCGCGTCTGCCCGATGTACTCGACGATGAAGTCGCCTGGGAAGTGGTGCTCGAACCAGTCGGCGTTCTCGAAGGGGTAGTGCACCTGGGCGAAGCTCATCGACCCGGAGTCGAACCACACGTCGAGGACGTCCTCGACGCGCCGCATCGTCGACCGGCCCGACGGGTCGTCGGGGTTGGGGCGCGTCAGGGAGTCGATGAACGGCCGGTGCAGGTCCTTGACCTCCACGCCGAAGTCGCGCTCGAGCTCGGCGAACGAGCCGTAGACGTCGATGCGCGGGAACTCGGGGTTGTCGGACTTCCAGACCGGGATCGGGCTGCCCCAGAAGCGGTTTCGCGAGATGGACCAGTCGCGCGCGTTGGCGAGCCACTTGCCGAACTGGCCGTCCTTGATGTGACCTGGCGTCCACTCGATCTGCTGGTTGAGCTCGAGCATGCGGTCCTTGATCTTCGTGACCTCGACGAACCACGACGACACGGCCATGTAGATGAGGGGCTCGCGGCAGCGCCAGCAGTGCGGGTAGCTGTGGTCGTAGGTCTCGCGTCGCAGCAGCACCGTGCCGGCGGTCACCGACCCGGTCTCGCCCTCGCCGCGGGTGGCCGCCTTGAGGTGGTCGATGATGTGCGGGTTGGCGTCGAAGACGTGCATGCCCTCGTAGTCGGTGACGGGCCACGTGAAGCGGCCGTCGGGGCCGACGGGCACGACGGGCTCGATGCCGGCCGCGTCGGTGACGATCTTGTCCTCCTCACCGAAGGCGCCGGCGGTGTGCACCAGCCCGGTGCCGTCCTCGGTGGTGACGAAGTCGGCCGGGAAGACGAAGTGGGCGCGCTCGTGGCCCCGGTAGTACGAGAACGGGGGCGTGAACGCCCGCCCGACGAGGTCGGAACCCTTGAGCCGCTGGACGATCCGCTCGTCGAGCGACGCCGCGTCGACGTCCGCCCCGAAGAGGTCCTTGGCGTATGCCGCGAGCCGGGCCGCGCCGATCACGTAGCGCTCCGTCGTGCCCGTCGCGTCGGACTCCACGACGACGTAGTCGATGTCGGGGCCGACCATGATGCCGAGGTTGGCCGGCAGGGTCCACGGCGTCGTCGTCCAGACGAGGGCCAGCTCGCCGGTCTCGAGCCGCAGGCCGATCGTGACGGCGGGGTCCTGGCGCATCTTGTAGACGTCGTCGTCCATGCGCAGCTCGTGGTTCGACAGCGGCGTCTGGTCGTTCCAGCAGTAGGGCAGCACGCGGAAGCCCTCGTAGACCAGGCCCTTCTCGTGCAGCTGTTTGAAGGCCCAGATGACCGACTCCATGTAGTCGGGCTCGAGGGTCTTGTAGTCGTTGTCGAAGTCGACCCACCGGGCCTGGCGGGTGACGTAGTCGCGCCACTCCCCCGTGTACTTGAGCACCGAGCTGCGGCACGCGTCGTTGAAGGTGTCGATGCCGAGCTCGACGATGTCCTGCTTCGTCTTGAGGCCGAGCTGGCGCTGGGCCTCGAGCTCTGCCGGGAGGCCGTGGGTGTCCCAGCCGAAGCGGCGCTCGACGCGCTTGCCGCGCATCGTCTGGTAGCGCGGGACGATGTCCTTGACGTAGCCGGTGAGCAGGTGTCCGTAGTGGGGCAGGCCGTTGGCGAAGGGCGGGCCGTCGTAGAAGACGAACTCGTTGTCGCCGTCGGTGCCGGCGTCGCGGTTCTCGACCGACGCGATGAACGTGCCGTCCTCGTCCCAGTACGTGAGGACCCGCTCCTCGATCTCGGGGAAGCGGGGGTTGGACGGGACGCCGGCCCGGTTCGACGGGTCGGCTGCGTCGTCGTTCGTGGTGACCTTGGGGTAGGTCATGCTCGTGGTCTCCTGCGGTCGCGTCGGTCACTCGTCACCTGCACGAGGACGACTGCCGAGGGCTGCCGCGGTACCACCCCGCTTGCCGCACGTCGCCCGCCGAGCCCGGCGAACGGCATACGACCGCTCTTGTCGAAGGCTGTGACGGGCCCACCCGTCCGGGTCTAGTGGGAGCTCGCGCTCTGTTCTTCCGGAGGCTCGCCGCTGATGACGGCTCGAACGCCTGTGCGTGCCAGTCTAGCCTGCCGCCGGCGCCGCGCCCGCGCGCACGACGACCCGGACCGCACAGATGACCGTCGGGTGGCAGGTCCGGGTGGGAGTGCGGTGGATCCCCGGCGCCCGGTGCCGGGGATCCACCGCGCCGGCGGGTTAGCGTGGGCGATGGCCATCCGCAGGGCGTCCCCGGTCGTCGTCGCGACCCTCACCTTCTCCCTCGCCGCCTGCACGGCCCAGCCCCCGACGCGCCCGCAGACTCCGCCGCCCACCACGCCGACCACCTCCGTGGAGCCGGTCCCGGCCCCCACGGCAGACCCGACGTCGAGAACCAACCCTCCCGTCGTCACCCCGCGCGGACGACCGTTCGACGTCGATCGGGTGCTGGGCGGCATCCGCGACCTGGCCGCGATCGGGCCGCGCGACGCCGCGAGCCCGGCCAGCGACCGTGCCGCGGCCTACGTCGCAGCGCGACTGCGCTCGGCCGGCTACCGGGTCACGCTGCAGCCGTTCACCGTGCCGGCCGGCGTCTCCTGGGGCGTACGCGTCCCCGCCGGCACGACCGTCAACGTCATCGCGGAGCCGCCCGGGTTCGACCCGCGCGCGCCGCACGTGGTCGTGGGCGCCCACCTCGACACCGTGCCGCAAGCGCCGGGCGCCGAGGACAACGCGTCGGGCCTCATGGTGCTCACCGAGGTGGCCCGGATGCTGCACGAGCAGCCCGGGTCGGTGCCCGTCCGGTTCGTCGCGTTCGGCGCCGAGGAGGCCCGCGGCGGCAACGGCACGAGGTACGCGTTCGGCTCGCGACACTTCGTCGCGGCGCTCGACGCGGCCGAGCGCAAGGCGGTGCGGGGCATGCTGGCGCTCGACCGCGTCGGCGTCCGTGCCGCGGCCGTGCCCGTCTGCTCCGGCGGCCGGGGCACGCCGGCCCTCGCCCACGCCGTCCGCTCCGCCGCGTCGGCCTCGCCCGCACCGGTGCCGACGAGGGGGTGCACGAACCGCGCCAGCGACCACGTGTCGTTCGAGGCGGTGGGCATCCCGGCCGTCCGTCTCGGCAGCGTGCCGTACGCCGCGTACCACTCGGCGCGTGACGTGCCGTCCGTCGTGGACCGGGGGCAGCTGGCCCGTTCGGGCGCCGTCGTCTGGGCGTGGCTGCGGTCGCTGCGCTGACGAGGTCGCGAGAGCCGGCACCGTCGTGACCGGGCGTGTCCTGCCGAGTGGCCCCGACGCTCAGCGCCGGCTGACCGAGCCGGACCCCGAGACCGACTGCGTCACCTTCGCGTCGCCCGAGTAGGCGACCGAGCCGCTGCCGGAGACATCGACGTCCAGCAAGGAGCTCACGGCCAGGTCTGCCGCGCCACTGCCCGAGATCCTGACGGTCGCTTCCTTCGAGGCAAGCGACGCGGCGGTGTAGCTGCCGGACCCGGAGACCTCGACGTCCTGCCGGTCGACGGTCCCGTCGACCCTGACCTCCCCCGACCCGCTGATCTCGACGCGCAGGGCAGGGCCGCTCAGGCCGGCGGCCGTCATCGTGCCCGACCCCGAGAGCTCCAGTCCCTGGAGGTCCCTCACGCCGACGGCATACGTGATGGGCTCGGTCGTCGTGATCGTCGTGCCGTCCTTGGTCCCCAGCGTCAGGGTGCCGCCGGAGACCTCGCTCGTCAGCTGCGGCAGCAGGTTCTCCTGGGCGCTGATCTGGAGCGACTCGGTCGAGCCGCGCACGATGCGCACGTCACCCTGCCCGGAGAGCCGCACGACGGAGAAACCGGAGACCTGCCGGGTCTCCGCGCGCACCGGGCCCGACCCCACCGTGACCGAGCAGCCCGCGCACGCCATGACCGCCGCCACCGTCACCAGCACTCGTTGCCGCATCATCGTCTCCGATCGGCGCGCCCCATCTCCAAGGATGGCACCGGGTCGCCGCCGCCACCGGCGGTTCGCGACACCCGCCCCGACACCCCGACCGACCGGGCCGCGGACGTGTCGGAGCCGGAGGCCGGTGTTTGGCAGGATGAGGTCATGACCGAAGTCGAGACGACGGGGGCGTGGCTGAGCCGCGAGGACCTCGACAACGCCCGTGACCGCCTGCCGATCCTCTACGTCCACGCCATCCCGGTGCGTGTCGACGAGCGTGGGGTCGTCACCCACGTCGGGCTGCTGCTCCGCGCCGACGACGGCGGCGGCATCGGCCACGAGGTCGTCGGCGGGCGTGTGCTCTACCACGAGCGGGTGCGCGACGCGCTGATGCGCCACATCGAGAACGACCTCGGGCCGGTCGCCCTCCCCCGCGTCCCGCTGTCGCCCCAGCCGTTCACAGTCGCGGAGTTCTTCCCGACCCCGGGCGTGACCCCCTTCCACGACCCCCGCCAGCACGCGGTGTCGCTCGCGTTCGTCGTCGCGGTGATGGGCGACTGCCGCCCTCAGCAGGACGCCCTCGACCTCTCCTGGGTCACGCCGGCCGAGGCCGCCTCGCTCGCGGCCTCCGGCGAGATGCCCGGCTCGCACGGAGTGCTGGTGCGCCAGGCCCTGGCCCACGTCGGCTTCCCGGTGTAGGACAAATGCGGAATCCGACTGTCATGTAAGGCGTTTCACGACACGTCCCGGACACCTGGATGCATAACGGACCACTTTCTGCGTTCTGTTGACGCCGACCGGCGCCCTGCCTAGCGTGGTTGCTCGGGTAGCCGCGCGAGGGCAGGGACGGCTGCCCTGGGGGCGGTTGGGGGACCATGGGGGCCTCGGGGGCCCGGGGAGACGGCGCATCGACGTGCGGGTAGCCACCCGCGCCCGCACGGGCGGGGGTTCCTCCACCATGTCGAGGCGATCTCATGATCAAGACGTCGATCTTCTCCCGGGGAACACACTCACGAACGCCCTCCACCCGTGGTCGGCCCCGGCGCCGGCTCACCGGCGCCGCAGCCGCGTTCGCGCTCGTCCTCGGCGGTGCGGTCCTAGGGACCACCGTTGCACAGGCCGGCACCACGCCACCCTTCACCATCGGACCCGACGGCCTGGCGGTGGTGCCGGGCAGCGACGGGCCGAACAACCAGCCCGACCTCTTCGGCGCCGTCAAGGAGCTCGGCCCGCTGAACTCCAACACGACGAAGATCGGCGTCATCCACTCCGACGCCGTGCCCACCCTGGGCCTGACCAACCCCAACGGGCAGGTCGACCTGAGGCAGGCCTGGCTCGGGTCCAAGCGCGACGCCGACAACGACGACTGGCTCTACTTCGCCTGGGAGCGCGACAACGCCACGGGCAGCGGCTTCATCGCCTTCGAGTTCATGCAGGACCCGCCTCCGGCCGCCTGCGACTACCTGAACAAGACCGACCAGCAGCTCATCGACACCTGCAACCCGTGGTCCCGGCGCAAGGCCGGCGACTTCATGATCCTGTGGGACCAGCAGGGCGGTAGCAAGGACCTGTTCCTGCGGACGTGGAGCGGCACGGCGCCGAACCTGGTGCTCAGCCCACCCGGGCAGGCGCTCAACGCGGATGTCAGCGCGGCGGCCTACAGCGCCGACGGGTTCCGCGGCGAGGCCGCCCTCAACCTGACCGACGCCGTCTTCGGCGGAGTCCAGGCCTGCCGCTCGTTCGCGAACGTCATCCCGAGCACCGTCACCGGCAACTCCGACACTGCGGACTACAAGGACACGATCCTGCAGCCCACCGTGCCCGTCGGCGGTTGCACCTCGACCACGACGACGACCCCGAAACTCGGGGACGGAACCACGAACGTGCCGGCGAATGCCTCCATCGGCACGGCCGGAGTTCTCGAGGTCAAGGACTCGGCCCGCATCGCCGTCGCCGGCGGAACGGCGACTCCCGGCGGCACCGTCCAGTTCAGCCTCTGCCAGGCCGATGGCTCGGCAGCGGGACCGAACAACAGCCCACCGGCGTCGAGCACGTGCGACTCTGCGGCGACGTCGGTCGGCTCCCCCGTCGCGGTCACCGGCTCCACGTTCCCGGTCACGGTCGTCTCACCCAGCGCCTGGGTCACCGCGGCCGGCAGGTACTGCTGGCAGGCGACCTACACCGGGATCAGCGCGTCCGGCATCACCGGGTCGAGCGACAGCAGCGTCGGTGAGTGCTTCACGGTCAACCCGGTCACCCCGACCGTGACCACCACGGCCAGCGCGGCCGTCGAGGTGGGCGGCACCCTCTCCGACACCGCGACCGTGACGGGTCTCGCCCGAAAGCCGATGAGCCCGGTCATCCAGACCGCCGACCCGGTCAATGCGACTCGCGACGCGGCGACGGGGACGGTGTCGTTCACCTTGTACGGACCGGACAGCTGCACGACCGTCGCCCAGGCTGCGGTCACGGGCAACATCAACGCGTCCGGAGTCGCGACGACACCGACACCGCAGTACGTGGCCACCGCCCCCGGCAAGTACAGCTGGAAGGCCGTCTACAACGGCGACAGCCCGAACACGACAGCGAGCGCCACGCACAACCCGAGCTGTCTCGTGACCGCGGAGGACGTCACCGTCTCGCCGAAGACGCCGTCCATCGCCACCACGGCGACCGCTCAGCAGGTGCTCGGGCAGAAGATCAGTGACACGGCAAACATCAGCGGCGGGTTCTTCCCGTCGCCCGGCCCCGCCGTGGGCACCGTGACCTTCTCGCTGTACGGACCGTTCGCCGAGAACGTGACGATCGGCGCCACCTCGTGCGTCGACCCCGATCCGGCACAGGGGATCGTCGGCAACCGTCTGGCGGACTTCTCGAACGTCACGGCCACCCGCACCGGCGCCACGACGGCGTCTGCCACCAGTCCGGAGTTCCAGCCGCTGTCACCGGGCAGGTACGCCTGGGTGGCCTCCTACTCCGGCAACTCCAACAACAATGCCGTCAGCGGCACGTGTGGTGACTCCGGCGAGGTCAGCCTCGTCACGAGGGCGCCCGCCGACATCTCGACCGCCCAGAAGTTCTTCCCGCAGGACTCGGTGACCGTCTCGGCCGCCGTGGGCGGGACGCCCACGGGAACCGTGACGTTCAAGCTCTACGGGCCGAACGCAACCGGCTGCACCGGCACGGCGGCCTACACCCTGGCCGACGTGGCACTCGCGGCCGGCGCTGCCGACACCGGCAACCAGACGTCGTTCGCCATCGACGCGGCGAACGCCGGGTCGTACAAGTGGCTCGTCACCTACAGCGGCGACGCGAACCACCTGCCGAACCCGGGCGTCTGCGGCGACGAGACGTCGAGCCTCGCGATCAACAACAACGCCATTCCGTGACCAGCTGATCGCCCCACGAGGTGTGGTCCGGCCGGTATCGGTCGGGCCACACCCGTCGGGGTTGCTCGGCACCGGACTTGGGCGGCATAACGGACGCCTTTCGGCGATCCGATGTGCACCCGCCCGAGCGTCCGTACCGTCAGAGATGGGTGTCGCCGGGGCCCGAGTCGCCGTATGCCGCGCTGGTCATCCTCCCCTGTCACGCGGCATACGGCCCGGCGTTCCCCGGCGTCGCCTCGAGCGGTCAGTGCTGCTCGAGCAGCTCCTGGCGTCCCGAGCCGAGGACCGTGAGCGGCAGCAGCGTCTTGCCCGTGGGGCCGATCTCGATCTCGGTGCCCATCTGGGGGCACACGCCGCAGTCGAAGCACGGGGTCCACCGGCAGTCGTCGACCTCGGTCTCGTCGAGGGCGTCCTGCCAGTCCTCCCAGAGCCAGTCCTTGTCGAGGCCGGAGTCGAGGTGGTCCCAGGGCAGCACCTCGGACTCGCCGCGCTCTCGCGTCGTATACCAGGCGAGGTCGACGGGCTCGTCGGCGAGCGCCTCGTCGGCGCACCGCATCCAGCGGTCGTAGGAGAAGTGCTCGCTCCAGCCGTCGAAGCGGCCGCCGTCGCGCCACACGGCCTCGATGACCTTGCCGACACGACGGTCACCGCGCGAGAGGAGTCCCTCGACGATGCCGGGCTGGCCGTCGTGGTAGCGGAAACCGATCGAGGAGCCGTAGCGCTTGTCGGAGCGGATCGCCTCGCGCAGCTTCAGCAGCCGTGCGTCGGTCTCCTCGACCCCGAGCTGCGAGGCCCACTGGAAGGGCGTGTGCGGCTTGGGCACGAACCCGCCGATCGAGACGGTGCAGCGGATGTCGCGGCGGCCCGAGACCTGTCGGCCCGTCTCGATGACACGCTTGGCGAGCTCGGCGATCTGGAGCACGTCCTCGTCGGTCTCAGTGGGCAGGCCACACATGAAGTAGAGCTTGACCTGCCGCCAGCCCGCGCCGTAGGCCGCGGCGACGGTGTTGATGAGGTCCTCCTCGGACACCATCTTGTTGATCACCTTGCGGATGCGCTCGGAGCCACCCTCGGGCGCGAAGGTCAGGCCCGAGCGGCGCCCGTTGCGGGTCAGCTCGTTGGCGAGGTCGATGTTGAAGGCGTCGACGCGGGTCGACGGCAGCGACAGGCCGGTCTGGGTGCCCTCGTAGCGGTCGGCGAGGCCCTTGGTGATGTCCGCGATCTCCGAGTGGTCGGCCGAGCTCAGCGAGAGCAGGCCCACCTCCTCGAAGCCGGTCGCGGCGAGGCCGCGCTCGACCATCTCGCCGATGCCGGTGATGGAGCGCTCGCGCACCGGGCGGGTGATCATGCCGGCCTGGCAGAAGCGGCACCCGCGAGTGCAGCCGCGGAAGATCTCCACCGACATGCGCTCGTGCACCGACTCGGCGAGCGGCACGAGCGGCTGCTTCGGGTAGGGCCACGCGTCGAGGTCCATCACGGTGTGCTTCGCGACGCGCCACGGCACGCCGGGGGCGTCGGCCGAGGGCGCGACGCGCTGGATGCGGCCGTCGGGCAGGTAGCTGACGTCGTAGAACGCCGGCACGTAGACGCCACCGGTGCGGGCCAGGCGCAGCAGCACCTCGCGGCGTCCGCCGGGGCGGCCCTGGGCCTTCCACTCGCCCACGATGTCGGTGACCGTGAGCACCGCCTGCTCGCCGTCTCCGACGATGGCGGCGTCGATGAACGACGCGATCGGCTCGGGGTTGAAGGCCGCGTGCCCGCCGGCGATGACGATCGGGTCGTCGACGGTGCGGTCGACCGAGTGCAGCGGGATGCCGGCGAGGTCGAGCGCCGTGAGCATGTTCGTGTAGCCGAGCTCGGTGGAGAAGCTGAGGCCGAAGAGGTCGAAGTCGCGCACCGAGCGGTGGCCGTCGACGGTGAACTGCGGCAGGCCGGCGTCGCGCAGCTGCGCCTCCATGTCGGGCCACACGGCATACGTGCGCTCGGCGAGGGCGTCGTCGCGCTCGTTGAGGACCTCGTAAAGGATCATGACGCCCTGGTTGGGCACGCCGACCTCGTACGCGTCGGGGTACATCAGCGCCCAACGCGTCGTCAGCTCCTCGCCGGCCGGGCCGTGGCCGCCGACGTGCCAGTCCTTGACCGTGGAGTTGAGCTCGCCACCGACGTACTGGATGGGCTTGTTGACCCGCTCCAGCAGGGGCTCGAGGGCGTTGAACAGGGACTCTCCGGGCATTGGTCAATGGTAAGTGCGCGCCCGCCCGCACGCGAAAACGCAGATGTGCGGGACGCCGCTCGCAAGCACCGGACAGGCACGAACGCCGGTCCTAGTCTGGGCAGCAGGTGCGACGGAAGGATGGCGAGCGTGCCGACGGCGATCCACGTGGAGGTGCTGCCCGCGCGGCTGGGTGACTGCCTGCTCGTCGAGTGCCCCCGCGCCGACGGCACGACGTGGCGGATGCTCGTCGACGGCGGCCCTCCCGACACGTGGCCGCTGCTCGAGGCCCGGCTGCGCCGTCTCGCCCCGGAGGACCGGCACATCGACGTCGCCGTGGTCACCCACATCGACAGCGACCACATCGGCGGGATGCTCCCCTTCCTCGCGAGCGACCTCGCCGACGACGTCGGCGACTTCTGGTTCAACGGCCGTACGCATCTGGCGGAGGGGCCATCCGGCCGTTCACGGAGCGTGGCGCAGGGTGAGAGCCTCGTCGCCGCCCTGCTCGGAGCCCCCGAGGACCCCCTCGTCTCGGGCACGGCGGCCGCCTCTGACGGGCGCACGCTGCCCTGGAACACCGCCTTCAGCGGCGGACCGGTGGAGACCGGCGACTCCGGCGGCTTCGTGGAGGTGGCGGTGCCCGAAGGGCCTGCAATCACGGTGCTCTCACCGACGACGCAGCGCCTGGAACGGCTCGCAGACACCTGGGAGGCGAGCCTGCGTGAGGCGCTGCACGGCCGGGATCGAGACCGCGGCGCGGAGCTCGACGTGCTCGGCCCGCTCGACGACCTGCGGCACCTCGCCGACGAGCGGTCGCCCCGGGACTCGTCGGTGCCCAACGGCAGCAGCATCGCCCTGCTCGTCGAGCACCGCGGTGCCAGCGTGGTGCTCGGGGCGGACGCGTACGGCAGCGTCCTGGCGGCCGCGCTGCGCGGCCTCGCCCGGGCGCGGGGAGCCCAGGCCCTCTCCGTGGATGCCCTCAAGCTGCCGCACCACGCCAGCCGGGGCAACGTCGTCGGGGAGCTCGTCGCGGCGGCCCCGGCGAGCCACTACCTCGTCTCGACGAACGGCGACGTCTTCCACCATCCCGACGACGCGGCGCTGGCGCGCGTCGTGCTCGACGCACCGGCCGGGCCCACGCTGTGGTTCAACTACCGCACCCAGCGCACCGAGCGGTGGGGTGACGCCCGACTCACCGAGCGGCACGGGCACCGCGCCGCCTACCCCGACCCGGAGCACGCCGACGCCGGGATCGTCCTCGACCTTCCGGCGCGACCGTGACGAGCAGGGTTCGGCGCGCGGCACACGAACCCAGGCGAGCGGAGCGAGCCAGACGACTCAGTCCGCGTACATCGCGTCGAGCTCGGCCTTGTGCTTCTCGGTCACGGCCTTGCGGCGCAGCTTCATGCTGGGCGTGAGGTCGCCCTCCTCGATCGTGAGGTCCTTGTCGAGGATGGTGAACTTCTTGATCGTCTCCCAGCGGTTGAGGCCGTCGTTGAGCTTGTCGACGTAGCCCTGCACGAGCGCCCGCGCCTGCGGCGAGAGGACGACCTCGGCGTACGGCTTGCCCTCGAGGCCCGCGGTCGGCGCCCATGCGGCCACGGCGTCGGGATCGAGGGTGACGAGCGCCGTCGCGTAGTTGTGGCCGGCGCCGTGCACGAGGAACTGGCTGACGAAGGGGCACAGGCCCTTGAAGCGGGCCTCGATCTCCGCGGGGGCGATGTACTTGCCGCCCGAGGTCTTGAAGACGTCCTTCTTGCGGTCGGTGACGTAGAGGAAGCCGCGGTCGTCGATGCGGCCGATGTCGCCGGTGTGGAACCAGCCGTCGTCGCTGAGCACCTCGGCCGTCGCCTCGGGGTTGTTGTGGTAGCCGCGCATGACGCCGGGCCCCTTGACGAGGATCTCGCCGTCCTCCTCGGCGATGCGCACCTCGGTGCCGGGCAGGGGCCAGCCGACCGAGCCGTACTGGTACGAGCCGTGCGCGGGCTGGTTGACGGTCGTGCCGGACGACGTCTCGGTGAGGCCGTAGCCCTCCTGGACGAGCAGGCCGACGGCACCGAACCAGCGAGCCACGTCGGCGTTGAGGGGCGCGGAGCCGCTGATCATGAAGCGCACGCGGCCGCCGAACCGCTCCTGGACCTTGTGCAGGACGAGCTTGGTCGCGAGGTCGTGGCGGCGCTTGAGGCCGGGGCTCGGCTGCTCGCCGCGGGCGAGCACGTCGCGCATCTCGCCGCCGACCTTGAGCGCCCAGTCGATGAGCTTCTTCTTGATGCCCTTCTCGCCGGCGAACATCAGCTCGACACGGCCGTGGGCCTTCTCGAAGATGCGTGGCGGACCGGCCATGAACGTCGGCTTGATGACGGCCATGTTGTCGACGATCTTCTCCACTCGGCCGTCGACGGCGGTGGGGAAGCCGATCTGCAGGCCCGTCGCGACGAGCATCTTGCCGAAGACGTGTGACAGCGGGAGCCAGAGGAACTGGAGGTCGTCCTTGGTGAGGGTGCCGATGGCGTCGATGACGGCGCCCTCGTAGACGACGCTGTCGTGCACGAGGCGCACGCCCTTCGGCCGCCCGGTGGTGCCGGAGGTGTAGATGACGACGGCGAGGTTCTCGGGGCCGAGCTGGTCGATGCGGGAGTCGACGAGGTCGGGCGTCGCGGCGAGCCACTCGCGACCGCGGCGGGCCAGCTCGTCAGTGGTGATGACCCAGCCGTCGTCGCTGGCGCTGCCGGTCAGCGCGATGACCTGGCGGACGCCGGGGATCTCGGAACGCACGTGCTGGAGCTTGGCGACCTGCTCGTCGTTCTCGGCGAAGACGATGCCGCTGCCCGAGTCGCCGAGGATGTACGCGACGTCCTCGGCGATGGTCGTCGGGTAGACGGTAGTGGTGGCACCGCCCGCGCAGATGACGGCCAGGTCGGCGAGGATCCACTCGAGGCGCGTGGTGGAGGCGATGGCGACGCGGTCTTCTGTCTCGACGCCCAGGCTGATCAGGCCGGCCGCCCACTGCTCGACGACCTCGTGGGTCTGCGCCCACGTGAGCGTGGTCAGCTCGCTCGACCCCTCGGCGAAGTGGAGGTAGGCCGGCGCGTCGGGGGTGGCCCGGACGCGGTTGCGGAACAGCGCGCCCACGCTGGGGGCGCGGTCGTCGAGCACGGCCTGGTCGACGTCACGGTCGGCGAGTGCCTGGAGGGGCATGTGGACTCCTTCGTCACTACGGGCGCCAGTCATCGGCGTCTGCGGGCACCCGCCTTGCCGGGATGATGTCAACAATCGACGCGGCAGTCACGCATTGAGGGCGCTTCGACACCGCACCGTGACCGGCGGGTAACTTCCCCGCCTGCGTCAGCGCAGGTGCGAGCGCAGGTGCGAGCGCACGTGGGAGGTCGCGGCGACGTTGCCGACGAGGCCGAGCGCGACCCACGAGGCGATGAGCGACGAGCCGCCGCTCGAGACGAAGGGCAGCGGCAGGCCGGTGACGGGCATGACGCCGAGGTTCATCCCGATGTTCTCGAAGGCCTGGACGCCGAACCAGACACCGACCCCGATGGCGACGAGCCGGCCGAAGGCGTCGGCCCGCCGCGCCACGAGCACGCACCGCACGACGATGAAGCCGATGAGCAGCACGAGCCCGGCTGCGCCGAGGAAGCCCAGCTCCTCCCCCGCGACCGAGAAGACGAAGTCGGTCTCCTGGAAGGGGATGAAGCCACCCTGGGTCTGCCGGCCCTCGAAGAGCCCTTGGCCGCCGAGCCCTCCCGAGCCGATCGCGATGCGCACCTGGCGGGTCTGGTAGCCGATGCCCTGTGGGTCGAGCGACGGGTCGAGGAAGGCCCGCAGCCGGTTGCGCTGGTATCCGGAGAGGACCGGGGTGAGGAACGCCGCGGTCACGGCGGAGGCTCCGGCGGCGAGCACACCCAGGGTCCACAGGGCGGGCGCACCTGCCGCCGCGATGATGACCACCGCCATCGCGACGAGCACGAGTGCCGAGCCGAGGTCGGGCTGGGCCAGCACGAGCACGACGGGGATGCCGGCCACCAGCCAGGCGAGGGCGATGTCGCGGTGGCGCTGGGGCATACCTCGGTCGGCGCGCTCGGCGAGCAGCATCGCGAGCCCGACGGCGAGCGCCACCTTCATCAGCTCGGAGGGCTGCAGGGTCATCCCGCCCGGCAGCCGGATCCACGAGCGCGACCCGTTGACGGTGGAGCCCAGCGGTGACACGACGGCCACGAGGCCGAGGACGGCCAACCCGTAGGCGACCGGCGCGAGCGCTCGCACGGCGCGCACGTCGAGGCGGGTCACCACCGCCGCGAACGCCATCCCGACGAGGAGGGCGACGAGCTGCTTGAGGGCTGCGGCCGCGCCGCTGTCGGCCCGCGTGGCCGACCAGACCAGGACGACGCCGACGGCGGAGAGTCCGGCAGCGCCGATGAACAGGCCGAGGTCGACCCGCAGCCAGGACCGTCGGATCCCCGCGGTGACCCGACGACCCGCGCCGACCGCTAGGACGGAACGATCGCCGAGAGGATCTCGCGACACCGTGCCACGTCCTGGGCCATCTGCTCGACGAGCGAGTCGATGGACTCGAACCGCAGCGTCGGACGCAGGTGGTCGACGAACTCGACGGCGACCCGCTCGCCGTAGAGGTCGAGGTCGGTGCGGTCGAGGACGTACGCCTCCACCCGGCGCTGGTGGCCGTCGAACGTGGGGTTGGTGCCCACCGACACCGCGGCGGGCAGGGACCGGTCGGGATCGGACGGGTCGAGGTCGAGGCGCAGCAGCCACCCGGCGTAGACGCCGTCGGCGGGTACGAGGCCCTCGTGGTCCTGCGACAGGTTGGCCGTGGGGTAGCCGAGCTCACGCCCGCGGTGGTCGCCGTGGACGACGGTGCCGGTGACGCGGTGCGGCCGCCCGAGGATCTGCGCCGCGTGGGCGACGTTGCCGGCGAGGATCTCGGCCCGCAGCTGCGTCGAGCTCCAGCGCGCCCCCTCGGCAACTCCCTCGCCGATGTCGTCGAGCGCGATGACGTCGAACCCGTCGGCGGCACCGAGCTCGCGCAGGGTGTCGACGTCGCCGGAGTTGCGCACGCCGAAGCGGGTGTCCTTGCCGACGACGACCGCCCGGGCTCCCAGCGCCTCGACGAAGGTCGAGCGCACGAACTCCTCGGGGGTCTGCTGCGCGAACTCCGCGGTGAACTCGATGACGAGCGCCGCCCCGATGCCGACCGACTCGAGGGCGTCGAGCCGCTGCTCGAGCGACATGACAGCCGCGGGGGCACGGTCGGGGTAGAGCACGGCGATGGGGTGCGGCTCGAAGGTGACGGCGACCGGGAGGGCGCCGCGCTCGGCGGCCTCGCGCACGACCCGCGTCAGCACCTCGCGGTGTCCGCGGTGCACCCCGTCGAAGTTGCCGAGGGTGACGACGGTGGGCCCGAGGTCGCTCGGGATGTCGTCGGGTCCGTACCAGCGCTGCACGGCGACCACTGTAGTGGCCGGGTTCCCGGGCTCGCGCACGCCGGTCAGACGGCGGCGCCGGACGAGACGAAGACCACCTTGGCGCGTGCGGTCGCGCGCGTCTCGTCGAGCACCGCGACGAGCCGGCCCTCCGGGTCGATCGCGGCGACCGCCTCTGCGCCGCCCGGTCCGCTGGGGATGCGCTGCCCGTGGCTGAGCCGCACGGCGTCGGCCGCCGACACCTCGTGGACCGGGAGCTGCGCCCGCGCCGCGTCCGCGATGGGGAGCAGTCGTATGCCGGCCGGTCCCTGCGCCTCGGCCGTGGCCGTCAGGTCGTCGAGGGAGACGGCCTCGTCGAGCCCGAACCGGCCGACGCGGGTGCGCCTCAGCGCCGTCAGGTGTCCGCCCACGCCCAGCGCCGCGCCGAGGTCACGGGCGAGCGCGCGCACGTACGTGCCGGACGAGACGTCCACCTCGACGTCGACGTCGACGACGTCGATCGGGGGGCCGACCTCGACGGTCGCCGTGCCCGGCCGGACGGCGAGCACGTCGAACCGGCTCACCGTGACGGGCCGAGGAGGCAGCTCGACGGAGTCGCCCTGCCTCACGCGGGTGTAGCTGCGGACGCCCTTGACCTTGATGGCGCTGACCGCGCTCGGCACCTGCTCGATGTCGCCGGTCAGGGCCGCGACGGCCGCCGGGAGGGCGGCCTCGAGCGCCGGGACGTCGTCGACGCCGAGGGCCTGGGTGGCCTCCCCCTCGGCGTCGTCGGTGAGGGTCGAGATGCCCAGGCGGATCGTGGCCGCATACGACTTGTCGCAGCCGACGAGGAACGTCAGCAGCTTGGTCCCGCGGTCGACGCCCAGCACGAGCACTCCGGTCGCCATCGGGTCGAGCGTGCCGGCATGGCCGACGCGACGGGTGCCGCAGAGCCGCCGGGCGCGCGCCACGACGTCATGACTGGTCCACCCGGCCGGCTTGTCGACGACGAGCAGGCCACCAGAGGCGTCGGTCATCGTGCGTCGACGTCGGCGTCCACCCCACCGACGGCGAGGTCGTCGTCGTCGGTGCGCTCCGCGGGCTTGCGATAGGGGTCGGGGTCGCCGGCGGGCTTGGCGTTCGCCGCGGCGCGGGCGAGCTCGGCGTCGCGGGCACGGGTCTGGGCCACGAGGTCCTCGAGGTGCGCGGCTCCCTCGGGGAGCGCGTCGGCGATGAACTCGATCGACGGCGTGAGACGGATGCCGATGCCCTTGCCGACGGCGGAGCGGATGCGGCCCTTGTTGGCCTCGAGCACCTCCGCGGTGGCCTGGCGATCCTCGTTGCTGCCGAACACGGTGTAGAAGACCGAGGCCTGCTGGAGGTCGCCGGTGACGCGGGCGTCGGTGATGGTGACGAAGCCGAGGCGTTCGTCCTTGAGCCGGAACTCGAGGTACTCGGCGACGATGACCTTGATCCGGTCGGCGATCTTGCGGGCGCGGGCGGGGTCAGCCATGGCTACCTCTGCTTTCGTGTGTCGTGCGGTCGGACCGGCCCTGGCCGGCCGACGTGTGTTCACCCTAGTAGCGGGTCGCGGTCGTCGCGCATTCCCATCGGCGTGCGGGCCGCGTGGGTATGCCGTCGGGCGCCTGCCTGCCGAGTCCTGCCGAGTCCTGCCGGGTGGCCGTACCCGATCGGTCAGGTCCACGTCGGGCGCACGGGCGGCAGACGTCGCGAATGGGTACGAAGGGGCCGTGGGCGGTGTCGACTCCGGCCCCGACGACCGTCCGGCCGACCTTCCGGCCCAGGCCGTCGCGGACCTGATCCCGATCGTCCGTCGCGTCGTCGGCGGGCGGGTCGGTGGACACCCTGCGGCCGAGGACCTCGTGCAGGAGACCCTGACCCGCGTGCTCGCGGCCTCGGCGACGATCGAGCCCGGGATGCTCGAGCCGTACGCGATCGTGACGGCGCGCAACGTCGTCGCCTCGATGTGGCGCGACGAGGACCGCAAGCGGCGCAACCAGCACCGGGTCGTCGACCTCTCCGAGCCGGAGTCGCCCGAGGCGCGGCTCGTCCTCGACGAGGAGCAGGGCGCCATGGCGCAGGCGCTCGCCCGGCTGACGGAGCGCGAGCGCCTCACCCTGCTCGCCCACGAGGTCGGCGGCACCGACACGCGGACCCTGGCGGAGCAGGCCGGAAGCACGGCGGGCGCCGTTGCGGCACAGCTGAACCGGACTCGTGCGCGGCTCCGGGTCGAGTATCTCCTCGCCGCCCGACAGGTCGAGCCACCCACCGACCGGTGCCGCCCCGTGCTCATCGCCCTCAGCAGCGCCGACCAGCGCCGCCAGCGGGAGGTAGGGGCTGCGCAGCACCTGCTCGAGTGCGAGACCTGCGCCCAGCTCAGCGAGCCGCTGCTCGAGCGCGGCCAGCACCGCGACGGCACCCTGCGCATCCCCATCACCGCCGACCCCGACATCGTGGCGGCCCGCACAGCCGTCCGCAGCCTCGCCTCGTCGCTGGCGTTCGGCCCGACGGAGCTGACGGTGATCGCGACAGCCGTGTCGGAGGTGTGCCGCAACATCGTGCGCTTCGCCGGCTCGGGCGAGGTCGTCGTCGAGCTGCTCGACTCGCCCCGGCGCGGCCTCCAGGTCGTCGCGCGCGATGCCGGGCCGGGGATCGACGACGTCGACGCCGCCATGGCCGACGGCTTCAGCACCTACGGCGGCCTCGGGCTGGGGCTGCCCGGCGTGCGACGGCTGATGGACGAGTTCGCGGTGGCGAGCGAGCCCGGCCACGGGACCACAGTGACCATGACCAAGTGGGAGAGGAACGACCATGGCTGACGAGAAGCCCGGCGCCGGGTGGCAAGGCGCACCGACCGACGAGGCACCACCCAACGGGCTGCGTGACGACCCGACGGCTGCCGCGCAGGACGGTGTGGCTGCGGGCGGCAACGGGGAGCATCTGCTCTCGCAGCTCATCGCCCACCTGCGCGAGAACCGGACGCGCCTGCGCGAGGAGTGGGCCGAACGCATCCAGGAGGCGCATCTGCTCACCGCGATGACGCCCAAGGAGATGGCGGCCGAGACGACCTCGGTCTACGACAACTACGTCGAGGTGCTCGAGACCGGCAGCGTCGAGGCGCTGCAGCACTACGCCCGCGACCTCTCGGAGCGGATCATCCCCCGCGGCGTCGAGACCCACGAGGTCGTCGGCATCGTGCTGCTGCTGCGCGACGTGCTCGCCCGGTCGCTCTTCGAGAAGTACCAGCGCGACTTCGGACTGCTCAACGAGGTGCTCGACGCCTACGAGCCGGCGGCGAACCGGATCGCCAACACGGTGGCCGTCAGCTTCGTCGACGAGCGCGAGCGCGTCATCCGCCAGCAGCAGGACGCGATCCGCGAGCTGTCGACCCCCGTGCTCCCGGTGCGTGAGCGCCTGCTGATCCTGCCGATCATCGGCGTGCTCGACAGCGAGCGGGCCCGGCAGCTGACCGAGCAGCTGCTCACCGGCATCCGCAGGCACCGCGCCAAGGTCGTCGTCATCGACATCACCGGCTCGCCGGACGTCGACGAGACCGTGGCGAACCACCTCGTCCAGACCGTCGACGCGTCACGTCTCATGGGCGCGAGCGTCATCATCACAGGGCTGTCCCCCAAGATCGCGCAGACCCTGGTGACCATCGGCGTCGACCTGAGCAAGATGAACACCATCGGCGACCTGCAGGGCGGCCTCGAGGAGGCCGAGCGGCTCCTCGGCTACACCGTGACCCGGAAGGAGGTCAGCAGCAGCTCGTGAACGGCGGACCGGCGCTGGTGTCGATCATGCGACAGGGATCCACCCTGATCGCGTCGATCCACACTGCCCTCGACGACTCCGAGCTGGTCCGATTCGAGCACGACCTCGTGGCGCAGATCGGCACGCACCGCTCCCGAGGCGTCATCATCGACGTGGCTGCCCTCGACGTCATCGACTCCTTCGCCGCGCACACCCTCCGACGCATCGCCGAGATGGCGCGCCTGCGCGGCGCGCGCACCGTGGTGGTGGGCATCCAGCCCGAGGTCGCCTTCGCGATGGTGCGCCTCGGTATGCGGCCTGCTGCAGGCGGCGACCACGTGACCACTGCGCTGGACCTCGAGGAGGGACTTGCCCTCCTCGAGACGGCCGAGTCGGGCGGTCCTCCCGGGGGCGCCGCCGGATGGTCGCTGTGAACGGCTCCTCGCCTCGCACGACGCTGGGAGACCTCACGCAGGACTACCGCACCATGCTGCTGCGGTTCCTGCCGCACCACGACGAGGGTGCGCGCTCCGCGGCATACGACCTCGGTCGGCGTGCGGTCGCAGCGGAGGTCAGCCTGCTCGAGGTGTGCCGGATGCACCACCAGGTCCTCGTCGAGGTGCTGCGCGGGGCGCCGTCCGACGAGGTGCTGGGCATCCTCGAGGGGGCCACCGAGCTGCTCCTCGAGGTCCTGGCGGCCTACGACATGACGCACCGAGGCGTGCTCGGCCCGTGAGCCGGACGCCTTGGGGCCACGCGCATGACGCGGCACTTACGCTGTTTTCCGGCCCTGCGGCGGGCAGAGTCGTGCTGGGCCGCCCCTGAGCACCCCCTGGGGCGCCGCTCGGTCTCAGCACGATCCACGTCATGCCAGCAGCCGACGAGCCTCTTCAGGGGTGACCGACGGCCCACGAGGCCGCCCCTCACCCCGATGAAGGAGCTGTTCTCCCATGAACCTCAGGACGAAGCTGTGCGCCGCCGGCGCCACCCTCGCCACGACCGCCGCCCTCGGCCTCGTGCCAGCGGCAGCCGCATCGGCCGCCCCTTCAGCCGCTCCCACGGCCGCCCCCGCTGCCACCACTCCCCGTGCGACGGCCGCCCCCATCCCGCTGACTCTGCCGCTCGGCGCCCTCGGGACGTTCACCGGCCAGCTGACACCGACCGGGTTCATCAACCAGAACGGCACCCTCGCGCTCGTCAGCCAGCTGACAGGCAACGTCACCTCTCCCACCGGCGTCGTGACGCCGATCTCTCAGACAGTCACGACCACCGTGCAGAACGCGGCAGCGACCGCGGGCAGCTGTCAGATCCTAGACCTCGTGCTCGGGCCGCTGGACCTGAACCTCCTTGGCGTGCAGGTCCACCTCGACACGGTGCACCTCAACATCACGGCTCAGCAGGGCCCGGGCAACCTGCTCGGCAACCTCCTGTGCGCCGTGGCCGGCCTGCTCGACGGCACCGGCATCAACGGCCTCGCGGCCCTGCTGAACCGCCTGCTCGGCCTCTGAGCCGCGCCCCCCGCCCCTCGGTGGTGGGCAGTCCCCCTCGCCCCGCTGCCGGGACGGCCTCTCCGGGCGGTGCTCTCACCCGGACAGGCGAACGGCGCCGACTCCCCCAGGGAGTCGGCGCCGTGCCCGTGCCGGCAGTGCCTGCCGGCCGTGACGATCAGGCGCGAGGCTTCTCGCGCATCTCGTAGGTGGCGATGAGGTCACCGAGCTGCAGGTCGTTGTAGGACCCGAGGTTGATACCGCACTCGAAGCCCTCGCGGACCTCCGTGACGTCGTCCTTGAAGCGGCGCAGACCGGCCACCTCGACGTTCTCGGACACCACGACACCGTTGCGGGTGATGCGGGCCTTGGAGCCACGCTTGATCTCGCCGCTGCGCACGATCGAGCCGGCGATGTTGCCGAACTTGCTCGAACGGAAGATCTCGCGGATCTCCGCCGTGCCGAGCTCGACCTCCTCGTACTCCGGCTTGAGCATGCCCTTGAGGGCCGCCTCGACCTCGTCGATGGCCTGGTAGATCACCGAGTAGTAGCGGATCTCGACGCCCTCGCGCTCGGCGTAGTCGGCGTTCTGGCCCTCGGCCCGGACGTTGTAGCCGATGATGACCGCGTTGGAGGCCATCGCGAGGTTGATGTTGTTCATCGTGATCGCACCGACGCCGCGGTCGATGATGCGCAGGTCCACGTCGTCGCCGACGTCGATCTTGAGCAGCGCGTCCTCGAGCGCCTCGACCGAGCCCGACACGTCACCCTTGAGGATGAGGTTGAGGGTCTCGACCTTGCCCGCCGCGAGAGCCTCGTTGAGGTCCTCGAGCGAGATGCGCTTGCGGGCCTTGGCGAGCACGGCCTGACGGTCGGCGGCCTCGCGACGCTCGGCGATCTGTCGGGCCGTGCGGTCGTCCGGAGCCACGACGAACGTGTCACCGGCGCGCGGCACCGACGAGAGACCGAGCACCTGCACGGGGCGGGACGGGCCTGCCTCGTCGACGTTCTGGCCGTGCTCGTCGAGCATGGCGCGCACGCGGCCGTATGCCGACCCGGTGACGATGGAGTCACCGACGCGCAGCGTTCCGGTCTGCACGAGCACCGTCGCGGTCGCACCACGACCACGGTCGAGGTTCGCCTCGATCGCGACGCCGCGGGCCTCCTTCTCCGGGTTGGCCCGGAGGTCGAGGGCCGCGTCGGCCGTGAGCAGGACCGCCTCGAGGAGGCCGTCGATGTTCTGGCCCTGGCGGGCGGAGACGTCGACGAACATCGTGTCGCCGCCGTACTCCTCGGCGATGAGGTTGTACTCGGTCAGCTGCTGGCGCACCTTGGCCGGGTTGGCACCCTCGACGTCGATCTTGTTGACGGCGACGACGATCGGCACGTCGGCGGCCTGCATGTGGTTGAGCGCCTCGATGGTCTGCGGCATCACACCGTCGTCGGCGGCGACGACGAGGATCGCGATGTCGGTGACCTTGGCACCACGGGCACGCATGGCGGTGAACGCCTCGTGACCCGGGGTGTCGATAAAGGTGATCGCGCGGTCGACGCCCTCGTGCTCACGGTGGACCTGGTAGGCACCGATGTGCTGGGTGATGCCACCGGCCTCGCCGGCCACGACGTCCTCGTTGCGGATGGCGTCGAGGAGGCGGGTCTTACCGTGGTCGACGTGACCGACGACGGTCACGACCGGCGGGCGGGCCTCGAGGTCCTCGTCGTCCTCGCCCTCGATACCGGTCTCGAGGTCGATGTTGAAGGAGTCGAAGAGCTCCTTCTCCTCCTCTTCCGGCGAGACGACCTGGATGTCGTAGCCGAGCTCGGCGCCGAGCACCTTGAAGGTGTCCTCGTCGAGCGACTGCGTCGCGGTGGCCATCTCACCGAGGTGGAACAGCACGGTGACGAGCGACGCCGGGTTGGCGTTGATCTTGTCGGCGAAGTCGGTGAGCGAGGACCCACGGCGCACGCGGATGGTCGTGCTGCCGTCGCCACGGGGGACGGTGACGCCACCCAGGCTCGGGGCCTGCATCTGCTCGAACTCCTGGCGCTTCGCACGCTTGGACTTGCGTCCACGCACCGGACGGCCACCGCCGCGGCCGAAGGCACCTGCCGTCGAGCCACGACCGCCGCCACCACCGCGGGGACCGCCGCCGAAGCCACGGCCGGGAGCACCACCGGGGCCGCCACCCGGGCCGCCGCCGAAGCCACCGCGACCGCCGCCGGGGCCACCACGGCCTGGGCCGCCGGCCGGGCGCTGGCCCGGACGACCGACGGTGCTGCGCTCCGGCATCATGCCGGGGCTGGGACGCGGACCACCGGGACGCGGGGCGCCACCGGGGGCTCCGGGACGACCGCCGGCCGCGGGGGCACCGGGACGCGGTGCACCACCGGGGGCGCCACCGGGACGGGGCGCGCCCTGGCGCTGCTGCGGGCGCGGCATGCCCTGGCTCGAGCTGAACGGGTTGTTGCCCGGACGCGGACCGGCGTCGCCACCGGGTCGCGGGGCGCGGGACTGGCCCATGCCCTGGCTCGGGGCGAACGGGTTGTTGCCCGGACGCGGCTGCCCCGGACGGGGAGCCGGACGCGGAGAGGCCGGGACGCCGGAGGTCTGCTTGCCGCCGTCACGGCTCGACTGCACACGGGCTGCCGGCGCGGACGCAGCGGGAGCAGCGGGTGCGGGGGCAGCCGGGGCCGGGGCCTTGGGCGCCGGAGCGGCCGGGGCCGCCGGAGCAGCGGGCGCGGGGGCGGCCTTGGCCGGCGACGGAGCGGCCTCGCGGGCAGCGGGAGCCGCCGGAGCGGGGGCCGAGGGGGCCGGTGCCGCTGCGGCGGGGGTGGCCGGAGCCGACGGTGCCGGCGCAGGCTTCTGGGGCGCGGCCGGGGTCGCGCTGGGGGTGGCAGCCTTGGCTGCCGGCTTCTTGTCGCCGCCGGAAGCGCCTTCGCGGGGGAAGGTCTCCATGATCTTGCGGACGACGGGGGGCTCGATGGTCGACGATGCCGACCGGACGAACTCTCCCTGGCTCTTCAAGTGCGCGAGCAGTGTCTTGCTCTCGACTCCGAGCTCCTTGGCGAGCTCGTAGACTCGGACCTTAGCCACATCTCTCCTGTTCCTGGTCCGGCCTGAACAGGAAGTGGCCGAACCGTGGGTTATTGCTGGGGCTTGCTCATCGCTGAGTACTCATCGGGTGCTCATAGCGTTTTCAACCCGCCTTGGTTCGCTGACTGATTTCTGACTGATACCTGCTCCGGCGTCCCTCGCGGGGAGCGACCGGGTGCTACGCGTGCTGGATGCCGAGGTGTCGTGCCACCGCGCTCACGTCGACCCCCGCCTGCAGACGCAGGCCACGACCGAACGCCTTGCGGCGCACTGCCAGCTCGAAGCACTCGGGCGTCGGGTGCAACCACGCACCACGTCCGGGCATCCGGTGTCTCGGGTCGGGACGGAGCGTGACCGGGGCGTTGCCCGGGTGCTCGTCCGTCGCCGCGACCACTCGCAGCAGGGCCGACCAGCTATCCGATCCTCGACATCCCACACAGGTGCGGGACGGCTCAGCACGGAGTCCAGTCCGGTCGGCCACAGAAGAGTCTACCGCGTTCGCGTGCGGGCTCGCTCCACGGGGGGCCGTGACGGCCGGCGACACGCCGTCGGGAGCGTTCTCGTCGCCCGGCATGTCGTATGCCGGCGCGCGCGGCCTCACTCAGGGGCGACCTCGACGCCGCCGCCGGGCGCAGCGCCCGCTTCGGTGTCGGGCCGGATGTCGATGCGCCAGCCGGTGAGCTTCGCGGCGAGCCGGGCGTTCTGGCCCTCCTTGCCGATGGCGAGGCTCAGCTGGTAGTCGGGCACCACGACACGGGCCGTGCGGGCTGACGCGTCGACGATCTCGACCGACTGCACCCGCGCCGGCGACAGCGCGGCCGCGACGAAGGTGGCAGGGTCGTCGGCATAGTCGACGATGTCGATCTTCTCGCCGCGCAGCTCGGTCATGACGGCCCGCACACGCGCGCCCATGGGCCCGATGCACGCGCCCTTGGCGTTGACGCCGGGCACCCTGCTGTGCACGGCGATCTTCGTGCGGTGACCGGCCTCGCGGGCCAGCGCGGCGATCTCGACGGTGCCGTCGGCGATCTCGGGCACCTCGAACTTGAACAGGGTGCGCACGAGGTTCGGGTGGGTGCGGGAGAGCCCCACCTGCGGGCCCTTCGGGCCGCGCTTGACGCTCACCACGAAGCACCGCAGCCGCTCGCCGTGGACGTAGCGCTCGCCGGGGACCTGCTCGGCCAGCGGCAGGATGCCCTCGACCGTGCCGAAGTCGACCAGGACGTTCCGGGGGTCCTGGCTCTGCTGGATGATGCCGGAGATGACGTCGCCCTCACGGCCCTTGAAGTCGCCGAGGATCGCCTCGTCCTCGAGGTCGCGCAGGCGCTGGACGATGACCTGGCGGGCGGTCGAGGCTGCGATGCGCCCGAAGCCCTCGGGGGTGTCGTCGAACTCGGGGCCGGGCTCCCCGCGCTGGGGGCGCTCGCCCTCCTCGGTCGGGGGCAGCAGCTCGCCCTCCTCGCGGGCCCAGACGATCACGTGACCCGACTTGCGGTCGAGCTCGACGCGGGCGATGCGCTGACTGCCGTCGGTGCGGTGGTACGCGACGAGCAGCGCCTGCTCGATGGCGGGGATGAGCACGTCGAGGCTGATGTCGCGTTCCCTCTCCAGGGCCCGCAGTGCTGCGAGGTCGATGTCCATCAGTGGTCCCCTTCCGGAGCGGCCGCCTGGTCGAGGTCGTTCGTGCCGTCTCGTGTGTCTTCGTGTGTGTCTTCGTGTGCGTCTGGGTGGGCGTCTGGGTCGGCGTCTGGGTGGGCGTCTCGGTGTGGCTCCGGGCCCGCGTCCTCGGCGTCGACCCGCTTGAACTCGACCTGCACGATGCCGCGCTGGACGCCGTCGAGGTCGAGCGTCACGTGACGCTCCGGGGTCTTCCTGGTCGCCGGGACGTGCAGCTCGAGCGTGTCGGACCCGACCTCGGTGAGCCGGCCGGTGTCGGTGCCGCCCTGGTGGACGATCTCGACGAGGCGCCCCACCTGGCGGCGCAGCTGGTCGCGAGAGCCGAGCGGCCGTCCGACGCCCGGCGAGGACACCTCGAGCACGTAGGGGGCCTGCCCCATGACGTCGCTCGCGTCCAGCGCATCGCTGACCGCGCGGGTGGCGTCGGCAACGGCGTCGAGCGAGAGGGGCGGGACGGGGCTGGTCGTATCGGTGACGTCGAGGCCGCTGATGTCGGAGTCGACGAGCACCCTCACGACGCGCCGCTTGCCGGCGGGAGACACCGAGACGTCCTCGACGACGAGCCCGAGGGGCGCGAGAACCGGCTCGAGCGTCGCTCTGATCTCCTGGGCCGTGCTCATCGGTCGACGCCTCCTGCTCTTCTCGAATGTCCGGTGCCGACACCCCGGGGGGCGGTCACGGCACCGCGTGGAACCCCACTCTAGTGGCGCGGGTGGGTCGTCGCCGACCGGCCGGCGCGTGCGAAGATCTCGGCATGGACGGCGACACCCGGGGGCACGGGTCACGGGTGCTGGACGGTCTGGGCCGTCCGCCACGCCGGCTCCTCGTGCTCGGGGGTGGGGCCGCGGCGCTCGCCCTGCTCGTCGACCGGGGCCTGCGCCTCGACGTGCCGAGCCCCCCGGCGCCGCCACCCACGCGACGCCCGGCAGCGGACGAGAGGCTGCTCCTCGCGGCCGTGGCCGACCTCGACCGCATCGTGGCTGCCGAGGGCCGGGTCCTGTCCGCCCGCAGCGGCGACGCCCTGGTGCGTCGGCTCCGCGCCGTCAGCCGCGAACAGCTTCGCGTGCTGCGGGGACGCCTCACCAACGCCGGCGTGCCGACGTCCGTCATCGAAGCCCGGCCTCCCGGGTCCACGACGGCGGCCCTCCTGCGCACCCGCTCGGCACTCGCAGAGGTCCTCGCCACACCCGTCCCGGGCCAGTGGGACGCCCTCACGACGGCGACCGCGGACGCCCGCGGGCTGCTCGCGGCGGCATACGCCCAACGACTTGCCGCAGCGGTGCTGCTCGGACACCCGGTCGACACCACGACCACCCCGAGCCCCGCACGGCCGGCTGTCGTGGCCCGCACCCAGCCGCTCGTGTACGCCTTCGAGGTGGTGGCGGCACAGAGCACCGGTTCGCAGCGGCGCCGGGCCGAGGCGACCCTCGCCGACCTGAACCGTCTGGAGCTCGCCGTCTCGGGCGCCGCCTCCAGCACTCCCCCCGGCTGGGCGCTGCCCTTCCCGGTCACGACGCCGGTGGACGCGAGGCGCCTCGCGACCACGGTGCTCCGCTCGGCGGTCGACGGGGCCACCACCGCAGCGGGCGACCGTCCCACGGCCGCCTCGATCGAGGACGTCGCGCGCTGGAGCGCCAACGTGCAGGCCATCGCGGTCGACTGGGACGTCCCACTGACCGCCTTCCCGGGAGCCACCGCGTGACCTACGACCCCATGTACGACCTCATCCCGGCGCACTTCGCCCACGAGGTCAGCGGCTACGAGTCCACCGGCTACCTCTCCGGCGAGGACTGGATCGACGGGCTGCCCGGCCTCATCACCGCCCTGCTGTCGGAGTGGGAGCTCGAGCCCATCGGCCGCCCGAGCAACGGCGTCTGCGCCGTCGCCATCCCGGTCCGCCTGCTCGGTGCCGGGCGCGACGTCGTCGGCGTGAGCGGCGAGGGCATCCTCAAGATCACCTGGCCGCACCCCGAGGCCGCCACGGAGCACCTGGCCCTGCAGACGTGGAACGGCCACGGGGCGGTGCGGCTCGTCCGCGCCGACCCCGCACGGTTCGCGCTGCTGCTGGAGCGGCTGCACACGCGTGACCTCACCCGAGTCGACATCGACGACGCGTGCGAGGTCATCGGTGGCCTCCTCGCCGAGCTGCGCCGCCCACCCCATCCTCGCGTCCCCGGCCTCACGGCATACGCGCTGAGGCAGGCCGACGAGCTGCGCGCGGCCCCGGCGGTGCTGCCCCGCCGCTACCTCGACCAGGCGGCGGCCCTGGCCAAGGAGCTCGTCGAGCGGCCGGCGGTGGAGGACCGGCTGCTGCACACCGACCTGCACTACACGAACGTCCTTGCTGCCTATCGCTCCCCGTGGCTCGCCATCGACCCGAAGCCGTTGGCCGGGGACCCGGCGTTCGAGGTCGCGCCGGCGCTGTGGAACCGCGCAGACGAGCTCGGCACGGGCTCGCAGATCCGGTGGTCCCTGCGCCGGCGGCTCGAGATCATCTGCGAGCGCGCCGGGATCGACGAGGGACGAGCACGGGCGTGGACCATCGTGCGCGAGGCCGACAACGCCCTCGAGGCGGCGAGCGCCGCCGCCTCCGGCGACCCGCAGGACGAGGCGTGGGCCCACGACCGCGTCAGCCTCGCCGTGACGATCATCAAGGCGATGAACGACTGACGGGACGTCTCTGTCCGAGCACCGAGACGCACGGGTCAAAACGTTTCGATTTCGACGTCGAAACTCTGTAACCTGAACCGGCTCCCCTTACGACGTCGAAAGGCACTCGCATGCCTCGCCTTGCCATGCCCACCTTCCGCGACCCGCGCCCGGCCACGCCGACGCCGGCTCGCGAGATCGCGCGCATCGCCGTGCCGGTGAGCATGGAGTTCGTCCTGATGCTGGTGCTCAACTTCGTCAACCAGATCGTCGTGGGCAGCCTCGGCGCGACGGCCATCGCGGCCGTCGGCTTCTCCAACAGCCTCACCTTCATCCTCGGCGTGACGCTCGGTGCCCTCGGCACCTCGGTCGCGATCCTCGTGGCGCGAGCCGTCGGCGCCCGCCGCTCCGAGACGCTCGACCACACCGTGACGGCTGCGGTCGTCGTGGCGCTCGCGCTCGGCGCCTTCGTGTCGCTCGTGCCGTGGCTCCTCGCGGACCACCTGCTCGGACTCGTCGGTGCATCTCCGTCGGTCGCCGCGGCCGGCACCGACTACTTCCGGCTCACCGTCCTGGCGACGCTGCCGGTGATGCTGAGCGCCATCCTGTCCGGCGTGCTGCGCTCGGCCGGACGGCCCACGAGCCCGATGATCGCGACGATGATCACCGTCGTCGCGAACTCCGTGATGGCGTACTCGCTCGTCACCGGCGTCGGCCCGCTCCCGGAGCTCGGCGTCGCCGGCGCGGGGTGGGCCACCCTCGTCACCGCCGTCGTCAAGAGCCTGATCCTCGCCTGGATGGTGTTCGGACCGCGGCGCACCGTGGGCTGGAGCATGCCCGACACCCGGGCGCAGTGGAGGGCCGTCATCGTCCCGCTCTTCGTGCTGGCCCTCCCCCTCGGCGTCACCGAGCTCTTCTGGACCGTCGGCACGTTCCTCTACAACGTCGTCTTCCAGCAGCTCGGCGACGAGGCGCTGGCAGCGGCCCAGATCGTCACCACGCTCGAAGGCATCTTCGTCGTCGGCAGCATCGGGCTGATGGCTGCCACCACGACGCTCGTGGGCCGCTCGGTCGGCAGTGGCGACATCGAGGCCGCCGTCGCCTGGGTGCGTCGCGTGAAGCGAGCGGGGGTGGGCACGGCCGCCGCGTTCGGGCTGCTCTTCGGCGTGTCCGTGCTGCTCCTCGAGCCGCTGTTCGGCGAGGCCGGGCCCGACGTCCGGCTCATGGCCGGCGTGGGCATCCTGCTCAACGCCGCGTTCCAGGTCGTCAAGGTGCGCAACATGATCGTGGGGGCCGGCGTGCTGCCGAGCGGCAACGACGTGCGCGGCGTCATCCTCGGCGACGTCGTCGGCGCCTTCGCCGTCGGGCTGCCGCTGGCGGTGCTCCTCGGCCTCCACACGCCGCTCGGCTACGTCGGGATCTTCGCTGCGCGCATCGTCGAGGAGTTCGCGAAGCTCGCCATCTTCAGCTATCGCGCCAAGCGCATCCGCTGGGAGTCGCTCGTCGCGCAGGCCGCCTGAGCTCTCGCCGGGGTCGCCCCGGTCGCCGGGGTGGCCCCGGTCGCCCCGGTCGCCGGGGTCGCTGCGGTCGCTGCGGTCGGCGAGGAGGGGGCGGCGCGGCCGGCTCGTCGCCTCACTCCCCCGGCATCCCCGCCGGGTCGGCCCAGATGTCCATCGGCACGGCCCGCACGCTGCGCCCGTCCGCCCCGAGCTCGCGGCCCATTCGCTTGATCGACCGGAGCACCATCGACCGGTCGAGGATCGACATGCGGGGCACCTCCGCAGCGAGCCGTGCCTCGACGAGTGACAGCTCGTGCAGCGAGTGCGTGGTGAGGGCGAGCATGAGGTTCGGCCGGCCGCCCGAGATGCGCCAGCACACGCGGATGCCGGGCAGGCGGCGCAGCGCCATGGCGACGCTGTCGACGTCGCCGGCGTCGGCGTAGGCCCACAGCCAGCTGATGACCGGCCAGCCCGAGTCCGGCAGGGCCATGTCGCACCGGAGGACGACCCGCCCGTTGCCGACCAGCGCGCCGAGCCGCCGGCGGACCGTGCTCTCGCTCAAGCCGGTCCGCGCCGCGATGGTCGTCACCGGCATACGGCCGTCCTCACCCAGCAACAGCGTCACCTGCCGGTCGACCGCGTCGAACGGACGTGAGAGGTCGGCCTGCTCCGACGTCAGCCCGTCGACCCGAGGGTGCGGACCCCTGCCCATCACCGCGCGCTGCCGGGCGTCGAGGACGTGCAGCTGCCAGTGGTCACCCATGGAGTAGACCTTCGTCACCGCGTGGCTGCTCGTCGCGACGATGCCGGGGATGGAGCCGAGCGAGTCGAGCAGGAACCGGGACAGGAAGGCGAGGTCGCGCACCTCCACGAGGACCGTCAACGAGCGGGGACCGCTGGTGTGCTCGACGCTGAGGACCTGCGGCAGCTCGGTGATGCGCGCGGCGATGGCCAGGGTCTCCGAGGCCGCGCAGCTCAGCTCGACGACCGCGAGGCACGACTCCGGCAGGCCCTGCCCGGCGGCCCGGCCCGAGACCCAGGCGATCCCCTCGGACGACAGGCGCTGCCAGCGGCGCGCGACCGTCACGGGATCGACGTCGAGCGCCTCGCCCACCAGGGTCCACGAGGCTCGTGGGCTCAGCTGGAGGCAGTTGACGACGGCCAGGTCGAGCTCGTCGACCGCTCTGGCGGAATCCTGCGTCATCTCAGCACGTGACGCGTGATCCTGCGCTCGAGCGGCACCCTTCGGCATGCCTGCCATCCTCGCCCTACTGCCGCCAACCGACAAATGCCCCGAGAAACCTGACCCCGGAGCCCCACACATGCCCCCCGAGACCGAGACACCCACCGCCTCACCCGACGAGGACGCCCTGACCCGGACGCCCAGCCTGGGCTGGATCACGCGGCTGCTGCGCATCGACACGACCAGCCGCGACAGCAACCTCGAGCTCATCGACCTGCTCGCCGCGGAGATCCGCGCGCACGGCGTCGAGCCCGTCCTCATCCCGAACGACGAGGGCACCAAGGCCAACCTGCTCGCGACCTTCCCCGCGGCCGACGGCACCACGACCGGTGGCATCGTGCTCTCCGGGCACACCGACGTCGTGCCGGTCGACGGGCAGGACTGGGCCAGCGAGCCGTTCGTCCCGGAGGTGCGCGACGGGCGCCTGTACGGCCGTGGCACGTGCGACATGAAGGGCTTCGTCGGGGCGGTCGCCGCGAAGGTGCCTCAGCTGGCCGGCACCCCGCTGCGCGAACCGGTGCACCTGGCCTTCTCCTACGACGAGGAGGTCGGCTGTGTCGGCGCCGTCTCCCTCGTCGACGAGATCGTGCGGCGTGGCCTCGAGCCCCGGGCGTGCATCGTCGGCGAGCCGACCAGCATGCGGGTCATCCGCGGCCACAAGGCCTTGACGATGGTCCGAGTCACCCTGCACGGGGTCGCGGCGCACTCCTCCCGCACCCCGCACGGCGTCAACGCGATCGAGTACGCCGCGCTCTTCGTCCGCTTCGTGCGGCAGGTCGCGGACGAGTTCCGCACGGCAGGCCCGTTCGACGAGTACTACGACGTGCCCTTCACCACCGCGACGGTCAACCAGGTCGAGGGCGGCATCGCCGTCAACACGGTCCCTGCGGAGTGCACGCTCACGTTCGAGTTCCGCGCCATCGCCGCCGTCGACGTCGACGCCACGGTCACCAGGTTCCGCGAGGAGGCCGCTCGCATCGAGGCCCTGATGCAGGAGGAGCACCCGGATGCGCGGGTCGAGGTGTCGATCGGCGCGCAGGCCCCCGGCCTCGAGACCGACGAGGACGCCGACGTCATCGCGCTGGTCGAGCGGCTCGGCGCGGACCCGTCGCTCGAGAAGGTCGCCTACGGCACCGAGGCCGGCCTCTTCCAGCGGGCCGGCATCCCGACGGTCGTCTGCGGTCCCGGGGACATCGCCCAGGCCCACGCGCCGGACGAGTTCGTCGAGCTCGACCAGCTCGACCGCTGCGACTCCCTCCTCGACAACCTCCTCGACCACGTTCGCGCCGACCTGCGCGGCTGACATCCCCGTCCGGACCCAAGGAGCACCATGACCGTCCTCACCCACACCCCGTCGGACGTGACGCCCGAGCGCCTCGCCCAGGCGCGCAAGGCCGTCATCAGCAGCTCGATCGGCGCCGCCCTCGAGTGGTTCGACATCATCGTCTACGCGTCGTTCGCCATCGTCATCGCGGAGAACTTCTTCCCCGAGGGCGACAACACGCTCGGCCTGATCCTCACGTTCGCCACGTTCGCCATCTCGTACCTCGTCCGGCCCCTCGGCGGCATGCTGATCGGCGGCTACGGCGACCGGCACGGGCGCAAGAAGGCGCTGACCCTCACCCTCCTGCTCATGATGGTCGGCACGCTGCTGATGGCGGCGGCCCCGACCTACTCGGCGGTCGGCGCGTGGGCGGGCGTCATCATCCTCGTCTCGCGCCTCGTCCAGGGCTTCTCCGCGGGCGGCGAGTTCGGCTCGGCCACGACGTTCCTCGTCGAGACCGCGCCGCACCGCAAGGCGTACTACGCCTCGTGGCAGGTGGCGGCCCAGGGCATCTCGATGTTCCTCGCGTCGGCGTTCGGCTACGTGCTTTTCAACCAGCTCTCGAAGCAGGACCTGTACTCGTGGGGCTGGCGCATCCCGTTCATCCTCGGGTGCCTCATCGGCCCAGTCGGTCTCTACATCCGGGCTCGCCTGTCGGAGACGAAGGAGTTCGCCGAGAGCACTGCCCACGAGACACCGATCCGGGCGACCCTGACGGAGCACATCGGACGCGTTCTCACCGGGTCGGCGTGTGTCGGCGTGGCGACGATCTCGGTCTACCTCATCCTCTTCATGCCCACGTATGCGGTGAAGAACCTCGGGGTGCCGGCGAGCGCCGCCTACCTCGGAGGTGTCGTGGCGGGCGTCGTCACCATGGTCGGGGTCCCGCTGGTGGGTCGACTTGCGGACCGCGTCGGGCCGGCCAAGGTGATGTTCTGGGCCGCGATCGGGGCGCTCGTGCTCGCGTGGCCGCTGTTCGCGGTGGTCATCGCCTCGCCGACCGTGCCGGTTCTGATCGTCGCCATCGGTGTCCTCGGGGTCATCATGGCCTTCTACTTCGGGCCGCTCCCCGCGCTGCTGACGGTCCTGTTCCCCCGGGACGTGCGGGCCACCGGCGTCTCCGTCGCCTACAACGTCGGCGTCACCGTGATGGGTGGGATCGCCCCGCTCGTGCTCACCTGGCTCATCGGTCTGACCGGCTCGCTCAGCGCGCCGAGCTTCTACTACATGGCGGTCGCCGTGATCTCCCTGCTCGGGCTGGGCATCGCGAGGCGCCGGTACGCCGTCGCCTGACCGGTGGCGACCCGGCCGTACCGCGGACGGAGCGGAGCCCTTCGCAGGGGCTTCGCTCCGTCCTGCCGCCCGCGCAAACGTCCGCGCAACCGTCCGCGCAACCGTCCGCGGCGCGGCCTCACCTAGCGTGGGGTCATGACCAACCGCCTCGCCGACGCGACGAGCCCCTACCTGCTGCAGCACCGCGACAACCCGGTCCACTGGCAGGAGTGGGGACCGAATGCCTTCGCGGAGGCGCGTGAGCGCAACGTGCCGATCCTGCTCTCGGTCGGCTACGCGGCGTGCCACTGGTGCCACGTCATGGCGCACGAGTCGTTCGAGGACGAGACCGTCGCAGCCGCGCTCAACGAGCGCTTCGTGTCCGTCAAGGTCGACCGTGAGGAGCGTCCCGACATCGACGCCGCCTACATGTCGGCCGTCACGGCGACGACGGGTCAGGGCGGCTGGCCGATGACCGTCTTCCTGACACCCGAGGGCGAGCCGTTCTTCTGCGGCACGTACTTTCCCCGCGACCACTTCCTGCGCGTGCTGGCGGCGCTCGACGAGGCGTGGCGCACCCGTGAGGCCGAGGTGCGGGCGTCGGGGACGCACATCGCGACGACGCTCGCGGGTGCACTCGCACCACCGACGCCGTATGCCGTCGAGCCGCAAGCGCTCTCCAGCGCGGTCCAGCTGCTGGCCCGCCAGTTCGACGTGGCCTCAGGCGGATTCGGTGGGGCGCCGAAGTTCCCTCCGTCGATGGTGCTCGAGTTCCTCGTGCGCCACCACGCCCGCACCGGCGACGCCGACGCGCTGTCGATGGCCTCGCGGACGTTCCGGGCGATGGCGCGCAGCGGCATGTACGACCAGCTCGCAGGGGGCTTCGCCAGGTATGCCGTCGACGCGGGATGGGTGGTGCCGCACTTCGAGAAGATGCTCTACGACAACGCCCTGCTGCTGCGCGCGTACACCTCGTGGTGGAAGGTCACCCGAGACCCCTTGGCAGCGAGGATCGTCCGCGAGACGGCCGACTTCGTCATCCGCGACCTGGGCACCGACACCGGCGGCTTCGCCTCGTCGTTGGACGCCGATGCCGACGGGGTCGAGGGGCTGACCTACGCCTGGACGCCCGCTCAGCTGCGTGACGTGCTGGGCGATGACGCCGATGCCGCCGCCGAGCTCTTCGTGGTCACTCCCGCCGGGACCTTCGAGCACGGGTCCTCGACGCTGCAGCTGCCCGTGGACGCAACGGACGCCGAGTGGTTCGACGACGTCAGGGCACGGCTGCTCGCGTCGCGCTCGACGCGCCCGCAACCCGGGCGCGACGACAAGGTCGTGACGTCGTGGAACGGACTGGCCGTCGCGGCGCTGGCCGGGGCCGGCGCCGTCTTCGACGTGCCCGCCTGGGTCGCGGCCGCCCGGGCCTGTGCCGACCACGTGCTCGAGGTGCACCTCGTGGACGGCGGGCTGCGGCGTGCCTCGCGGTCCGGCGTCGTCGGCGGCGCCCGAGCCGTCGCGGACGACCACGGGAACCTCGCCGAGGGCCTCCTCGTGCTCCACCAGGTCACCGGGGAGGTGCGCTGGCTCGACGCGGCCCGCGGAGTGCTCGACGCCGCGGCGGGTTTCGCCGCCGACGACGGCGGTTTCCACGACACGGCCGACAGCGCCGAAACCCTCTACCTGCGTCCGCGGAGCGCCGCCGACAACGCCGAGCCGGCGGGCCAGTCGGCCCTGGCCGGCGCGCTGGTCACGCTCGGTGGCGTGACCGGCGACCCCCGCGCGCTCGAGGCGGGAGCGCGGGCCACGGCCGCAGGCCTGGGGCTCGCCGTGCGCGAGCCGAGGTTCGGTGGGTGGAGTCTCGCCGTCGCGGAGGCACTCGTGGCGGGGCCGCTCCAGGTGGCCGTCGTCGGGGCCGGCGCCCGTGCCGACGCCCTGGAACAGGTGGCGCGGCGGTCACCGAGTCCGGGACTCGTCGTCGTCCGGGGTGAGCCCGACCAGCCCGGCGCTCCGCTCCTCGCCGACCGCCCCCTCGTGGACGGAGGCGCTGCGGCCTACGTGTGCCGGGGCATGGTCTGCGACCTGCCCGTCACGGAGACCGCGGCACTGGAGGAGCGGCTCGGGTCCACGTCCGCGCAGAGGTCCGACGGCCGTTCTGGCGCAACCGAACCGGCCGACGAACCGCCGGGCCGCGACAACTGACGGGTCAAACGCCCACATTCTGCAACAATCACGCCATGACGGGCTCTGAACGCACTGCGGTCGTGGTCGAGGACGACGACGACATCCGCGAGCTCATCACGCACAGCCTGACGATGCAGGGCTTCGAGGTCGCGGCCGCCGCCTCCGGCCAAGCGGGCCTCGACCTCGTGATGGCCAACGACCCCGACCTCGTGACCCTCGATCTCGGGCTCCCCGACCTCGACGGCATCGAGGTCTGCCGCCGCGTGCGCGACGTCAGCCAGGCGTACGTCGTCATGATCAGTGCCCGCACCGACGAGATCGACCGGCTCATGGGTCTGGAGATCGGCGCCGACGACTACCTCACCAAGCCGTTCAGCCCGCGCGAGCTCCAGGCGCGCGTCAACGCGATGTTCCGGCGGCCCCGGGCCGTCCGCGCCACGGCCGACGTGCCTGCGGCCGGCACCAACGGCAGCCCACCCGCGCCCACGCCCGCCGCCACCCCCTCGGGCGGCGAGTCGGACGCCACGACGATCAGGCACGGCCGCATCGCCGTCGACGCCGAGGGCCGCGTTGTCACGGTCGACGGCAAGGAGGCCGACCTGACGCGCACCGAGTTCGACCTGCTGGCAACACTGCTCAGCGCACCACGTCGGGTGTGGTCACGGGCGGTGCTGCTCGACGGCCTGTGGGGTCCGGGATGGTCGGAGGAGCACCTCGTCGAGGTCCACGTCGGCAACCTCCGTCGCAAGCTGACCAAGCTCGGTCCGGCCGGCGGACGGGCTCCGATCCGCACCGTCCGGGGCGTCGGCTACCGCATGGAGGAGCCCGACGCCTTCTGACGTCCCGTCAGGGTGTCCGGCGCAGGGCGTCGGGCTGGGCGACGGACGCCGTCGCATCGAGGTGTGACTGCAGGGCCGCTCCCGCCTCGGGGGCGATCCCGGCCATCGAGGCACCCAGGTCGCTCGCCAGCTCGCGGTCTCCACGACGAACCGCGTCGATGACGCACAGCACCGCGGACTCGAGTCGGACGAGGCCCACCGTTGCGGAGGACACGCGGAGGCTGAGGAGTACGTCCATCGCTGCGATGTCGTCGCGACGTGCAAGGGCGGTCGCTGCCCTCGAGAGCCGTCCCTCGAGCATCCGGAGGTAGGTGCGGGCGATGGAGCGCGCCAGGTCCGAGCTCTCGAGCTCGCCTGCGAGGCGCGTCAGGGCTGCGGGGTCCAGCTGCTGCGTCGCGAGCGCGGGGCAGGCCCGACCCACGACGACGTCAGCTGCCATGCCGGTCTCCCGGGAGGCGCGCCGCGCAGCCGACCGCGGCGGGCCGGCCTCCCGCCGGACGGCGCGCCCCGCTCGGCACGACTCCCCCCGCCCACGTCCTCGAGGTGGCCCGCCGACCGGGGTGGGCGCCACGGGCACGCGCCGTCGTCGCAGGGTCGACGTCGGCGATGTCCGTCATGGCGCTCCTTCCCCCGATCGGCGGGCCCTCGCCCGAAGGTCTCGTGTCAGCGTCCGCTACCCGTCGGACCGGCTGATGCTTCGACTGTGACGAGCAAAGCGCAAGGGGCGTCCGCCGCTCCACGCAGGGTTTCCGCAAGAACGACGCAAGGCCGCCCGGGTTGGGGCGGCCTTGCGGAGTTTGTCCTTGCGGCACCGGGCTGCCGTCGTCTCGGCGGCGCGGTTCGACGTCGCGGTGGAGCGACGCGGTTCGTCTCAGAGCGCGGTCGACAGGTAGTCCGTGGCACTCGTCGCGAAGGCCTCCCTGGTGGCCTGCGACCCCACGAACAGGGCGGTGGCCCAGATGTCAGCCCACAGCAGCGTCGGGCCCGTGACCGTCACCGAGCCGGCACGCCCGACGGGCTCGCCCCTCACGGGGTCGTAGAGGTGGGCGCCGCGCGCTGCCGTCCCGGAGGTCGCAACGGCACCCCGCGCCAACGTGGGGGTGCTGGCGATGCGCTGGCGGTCGCGTGGATCTTCGATGCCGACCCGCCACTGGATCGCCTGCGGTCCCGAGACCGGCAGGTCCTCGTGCGCGCCCACGAGCAGGTCGCCGCCGGCATTGATGCAGAACGAGACTCCGCGGAGCTGCCGTAGCGGCGTCGAGGCGCGGTCGACCGCCCACCCCTTGACCAGCCCGGTCGGGTCGAAGGCGAGGTCTCCCTCCCCGGTGGGCAGGAGCGTCGTGAAGGCGCCCTTCGTCAGCGCCTCGGCCTGCTGCCCGATCCGCAGCGACTCCTCGACGAGGGGACTGCACTGCTCCAGCTGCACCTGCCCACGGCGCAGCCGCACCAGGTCGGAGTCGTCGCGGTACGTCGAGAAGACCGAGTCCATCTCGCGGACGATCTCGAAGGCCTGCTCCACCGCTCGGGCCGCCGCGGGCGTGTCGACGCCGGCGCCCCGCAGGTGGATGCTCACGGGCATGCCCATCACCTGCTCGACCCAGGCCCGTCGCGGCAGGGCCGGCGGGTTGTCCGGCTGGCCGGCCACGGGTCCGTTCATCCTGCGCTCCCTCGTCCGTGTCTGCACGGCGGTCAGATGTTCGCTCGGTCGATGGCCGACTGGAGCGACTGGGTGTAGCCCTCCCACGTCACCGTGGCACCAGAGACGACGTCGATGGCGGCCGACTGGGCCTGGACCGTCTCCTCGTTGTAGACGGGGACGGCGCGGGAGTTGATCATCTGGTCGTGCCGGTCCTCCCACGGCACCTGCAGCACCTCGGCGGCGGTGATCTTTCCGCCGGCGACGGTGATCTTCACCTGGACGTTGCCGAAGCGGGTCATCACGGCGTCGCCCTCGACCGTGGTCGAGCCGGAGCCGGACGACGACCCCGAGCCGGAGGAGCCCGACCCCGACGACCCCGTCGAACCCGTGGTGCCCGAGGCCGCGCCCGTGTCGGACGTGTCGTCCGCGGTCCCGGCGTCGGCGGCGGGCTCCTGGCCGGACGAGTCGCCGGAGGAGGCCGAGGACGACCCCGAGGAGGACCCGCTGCTCTCCGACGTCTTGCTCGTGGTGGTGACCTGTCGGCCCTCGGCCGCCACGACTGCGGTCGAGGAGCGGGACGTGCTGTAGCTGAAGAGCAGCACGAGCACGGTGATGGTGCTCATGGCCCAGAGGACGATGCGGCGCATGGGGGTCTCGTTTCGTGGTTCGGGGTCAGTAGCTGAAGCGCTCGTGGTGGACGGCTTCGCGCGGCACGCCGGCCTCGTGGGCAGCGGCGATGACGGCCTCCATCCAGGTGGGGTTGCCGCAGACGTAGACGTCGCGTTCGGCGATGTCGGGGACGATCCGCAGCAAGGCCTCGGCGTCGCCGAGGTGGGCCGCGTCGGCGGGCAGCCAGCTCGCTCGGTCGCGCACACGGTGGCCCACGACGGCCACGACGCGACCGCCCTTGGACCGGGCGAGGTCGAGCAGCTCGTCGCCCAGGACGATGTCCGACTGACTGCCGACGCGGTAGATGACGACGACCCCGTCGGGTGACGGCGGCAGCTCCTCGAGGATGGCCCGCAGCGGGGTGATCCCGATGCCGGCGCCGATGAGGACGGTCCTGGGGCTGGTGCGCACACCGGTGTGGAGCCGGCCGTAGGGGCCCTCGACGAGGACCTGCGTGCCGGGACGGAGCGTCGCGAGGCGCTCGCTGGAGGAGCCGACCCGTTCGGCGGTGATGCGCAGCGAACGTCCGTCGGGAGCGGCAGAGAGCGAGTACGGGTTCGCTCGGGTCCAGCCGGGGCCGTCGAGGAAGCGCCACTGGAAGAACTGGCCGGCACGGGCGGGCAGCCGGTCGAGGTGGCGTCCGGTCACCACGACCGAGGTGACGGTCGGCGACTCGGCGACGACCTGCGAGACCACGAGCCGGTGACGGCGGGAGCGCACGATCGGCAGGACGACGCGGAAGGTGACCACGGAGACGAGCGCGGCGGCATACAGCCCCCACCAGAAGACCGTGGCTGCGGGCGAGGACCTGAAGTCCTCCCCGGTCCAGAGCTGGTGCGGCAGCGCCAGCCCGGCGCCGAGGTAGGCGTAGAGGTGGAGCAGGTGCCACGACTCGTAGCGCAGGCGCGCCCGGGCCTTCTTGACCGAGGTGACGACCACCATCACGAGGGCGATCGAGCCGGCGAGCGCCAGGAGCATGCCCGGCGAGTGCAGCACCTCGTCGACGAAGGTCCCGATGACGCCGAGGTCGGTGCCCGCGTTGTAGCCCAGGATCGTGAGCACGATGTGCGCGAGCATCAGGTTGAACGAGGTGAAGCCGACGAGGCGGTGCACCCGGGCGAGCTCGTCCTGGCCCCAGGCCTGCTCGACGAAGGGGATGCGGGCCATGAGCAGCACCTGCAGGAGCATGAGCACCGAGGCGAGCAGCCCGCTCAGCCGGCCGAGGTTCGTCAGCATCTCCCCGGCAGACCCGAACGCCGTGAGCCCTCCCCCGGCAACCCAGAGCGCTACCACGAAAAGCGTTGCGCCCCAAGCGAATACGACGGACACATCTCGCCACCAACGTGGCGTGGGCGCTGCGGCTCGGCGGGGGCTGCGGGCCGCGGAGTGCTCACGGGCCTCGGGATGGGCGAGGGAGGTCATGGGACTCAGGTTCGGGTCGCAACCTGTGCGGGCGCTGTGCCGGCCGGATGTCAGGCGTGTGAGTCGTGTGCCGTTGGCCCGGGATGCCAGCGGGAGAGGTCGGTCGGCCGGGGCTCGACACCCAGCTGCGTCCGCAGCCGGGTCGTGTCGAACTCGCGGCTGACCGCGAGGTGCGAGACCGCGTATGCCGTCAGCAGCGGTGCTGTGGTCGAGCCGGCCGCCCGCGCCGCCCCCTCGAGGAGCAGGGCAGCGACCCAGGCGGCCGGTGTCCCGGTGAAGACGGGGCGCTCGGTCCATGCGTTGGCGGCTGCGACGCCCGCCACGACCTCCGCGAGACGCAGGGGTGCGGCATCGGCGACGTTGAGCACCCCTGTGCAGGAGCCGGACTCGCAGGCGGCGGCTGCGGCCTCGGCCACGAGGGACACGTCCGTGAGGTGGAGACGAGTCGAATGGCTGCCCGGGCACAGCAGCAGGCCACGGCGGCGGGCACGTTCGAGCCTGGGCAGCAGCGTGGTGTCGCCCGGCCCGTGAACCGCGTGCGGCCGCAGCACGACGGCGTCCTCACGAGCGAGCACGAGGCGCTCCTGAGCGGCCTTGGCCCGCGAGTAGGCAGAGAGAGGACGGCTGGTCACGGGCACCGCCTCGGTCAGGCGGTGCCGCGGGGCGTGCGGCGCCCGCAGCGGGTAGACGCTGCACGACGACACGAGCACGATGTGCGCGTGCGGCCACGTCCGGAGCACCGACCTCGTGCCCTCGACGGTCACCGCCTCGTGCACCGGCCAGGGGTCCCACTCGTCGACGTGTGCGGCAACATGCACGACCGCGTCGACGGCTCCGGGCTCGGGCAGGGGCCCGGAGGTGAGATCCCAGCGGCGGTGCTCCAGCCCGGGCCGTGGCCGGACGGGCCGCCGGCTGAGCGCGAGCACGTCGTGGCCACGCCGGAGCAGTGCCTCCGACACCACACCGCCGACGAAGCCGCTGGCTCCGGTGACCGCGACCCTCACGCCCGCGCCGCCCGCGGTGCGCGCGCCACGAGCTCGTGCAGGGCCTCGAGGTCGACGGCGTTGGAGCGCCCTCGCCGCGGGACGGTGTCGACGACGAGCACGTCGTCCGGGCGCCAGGCCTCGTCGGCCAGCTGCGCCCACGAGCGGTGGACCTCGCGGGCCACGGCACGCGCGTCCGCGTGGGAGGCGCCGGGCACGGGCACGACCGCCAGCACGACCCGCTCGTCACCCGAGACCGGGTCGGTCAGTCCGACGAGGGCGCAGTCGCGCAGCCGCGTCCCGTGCCGCTCCAGCAGCAGCGGCTCGACGAGCTCCGGGTAGATGTTCGTCTGCCCGCGGATGATCATGTTCTTCGCCCTGCCGGCCAGCAGGAGCGAGCCGTCGGCAGCGAGCTCACCGAGGTCTCCGGTGTGGACCTCCGTGTCGGCGGCGTGGCCGGCGATCCGGTGGCGTGCCTGCGGCGCTCGCACGACGATCTCCCCGACACCCGACGCGTCGGCCCGGTCGATGCGGACGCGTACGCCGGGGAGGGGGTGCCCGAGGACGGTGCGGTCCGGCGGGGAGGACAGCACCTCCTCCCCGGTGGCGACGGCGACCGGCAGCGCCTCGGTGAGGCCGTAGACGGCGCGGACCTCCACGCCGGGTGCGAGGGCCGACAGCCTGCGGACGGTCGCGGGCAGCACGGGCGCCCCACCCGTGGCCACGGTGCGCAGCGTCGGGGGGAGGCCGCGCGAAGCGGCGTCGAGCAGCTTGGCCGGGACGGCGTACGCGTGGGTGGCGCGCTCGCGGCGCGCCTGGCGCACCCACGCCGCGGTGGAGGCGGTCACGGAGGGGAGGGACCAGACGGCCCCTCCGACGAGGGCGGGCAGGCCGAGCATGAGCTGGTCGGTGTGCAGGACGACCTCGCCGCCGAGGTGCAGGGCCTCGACGGCTGCGTGCACTCCTGCCGACAGCGACGCGACCGTGTGGACGACCGCACGTGGTGCCGCGGTGGAACCCGACGTGAACACGACGAGCGCGTCTCGCGAGGGCGGCAGCTCGGTGGGCGCGAACGGGCCGCGCGGCAGCGACTCCCAGCGGGTCGCGCTCGCGGGGACGCCGGGGAGTCGCGGCCCGGACACGACGTGGAGCAGGCCGGGCGTGGAGAGGTCTGGCAGCTGCAGGCCCGAGGTCGCGGGCAGCCGTGCGATCAGCGTGGAGAACGGAGGACGGGTGGCCGCGTGCACGACGGTGTCGGCGACGGCCGCCGCCACGGGCACGGTGCGACGGCGCACGTCGAGCAGTGCCTCCCCGGCCCCCGGGTCGGCGACGACGACCACTCCCCCGGCGAGCACGACGCCGAGGGCTGCCATCACGGCGCGCGGCGACGGCCGAAGGGCGAGCAGCACACCATCACCGACGGCCAGATCGGCGGCACTGAGATGCGCTGCGACAGAGGCGATCCCGTCCGCGAGGTCACCGTAGGTCACCGAACGGCCGTGGCTGTCGCGGATGGCGAGACGCCGGGGCTGCTCCGCGCCGCGCGTGAGCAGGGCGGAGACGAGGTCGGTGGTGGGTGTCGTGGCCACACGGGGTGCGGTCACGTCGCCGACCCCGCGACCTGCCGCGCCGCTGCCCCGCGCCTTGCCGTGTCGGCGCGGGCGTCGCCGGCCGGCGCGGCGGCTCGGAGCCGCAGCTCGGCATACCGAGGCACGAGCACCCGTCTGGCGGCCCGCCGGCCCGTGACCACGAGCCCGCGGTCGCTCGCGACGTCGAGCAGCATCCCCGTCATCGAGGTCAGCTCTGCGAGGGCGAGGGGCGCCCCCAGGCAGAAGTGCGGACCGGCGCCGAACCAGAGGTGGCGCAGGTCGCCCTCGGTCCGTCGTCCGGGGTCGAAGCCGCCCTCGCGTCGCGTCGCCCACCAGAGCAGAACCACGACGCGCTCGCCCGCGCGCACCCTCAGGCCGTCGACGTCCGCGTCCGTGGCGCACCGCCGCAGGGTGGCCAGGCTCGGCGTCGTCATGCGCAGCCCCTCGGCCACGACCGCCCCGACGTCGCACCGGGACGCCGTGGACGGCGCCAGGAGCCCTGCGTCGGCGAGCTGCCCGGCGATCCGCGGCAGGGCGCTGCTCACGGTGCCCGTGCCGGTGAGGAACAGGGCCGCGGCAAGTGCACGTGCGTCGGCGAGCGAGACACCCTGTCGGGCAAGACGGCCCATCACGGTGGACGATGAGCCCTCCACGTGGGCGGCCTCGGCCGCGTCCTGCACGACGGCCAGCGACGCCCGAGCCCTCACCACGTCGTCGGCGTCGAGCGTGCGGGTGCGCCATCGCACCGTCGACTCGATCGCGTCTCCCGCGTCCAAGAGCACCGACGGCGGCGTGGCCGGGTCCAGCCCCACCACCGCCCCGATGGTGGACGCCGACACCGCTCGCGCGAGCTCGACGACGTCGACCTCGTCACCGTGTTCCAGCCGTTGCCTCGCGCGCGCCACGAGAGGTCCGGTGGCGGCCTCGTGCACCTCGCGGACCGCCTTGGGCGAGAACAGGTCGGCGAGCGAGCGCCGCAGTGCCCGGTGCTCGGTCCCCTCCATGTTGAGCAGGACGCGCTCGCCGAGCACGGGGGTCCAGAGCGCCCCCGAGGAGCCGGGCCCGTTCTTGACGAAGGACTCGGTGTCGGTGAGGACGCGCCGGGCGGCACTGGCGTCGGCGACGAGCACACCGACCCCCGGCAGGCGGACCACCGCTCGCCCGGAGACGGCTGCGTCGACGACCCGCGCGACGACCGGATGTGCCGAGCGGACAAGCCTCGACTCCCAGCGGCTGCCCGCGTCGGTGGGACGCAGCGCCCTCACGCGACGGTCCGCACGTCGACGACGTCCGGTCGGTGGCTGTGGTCCAGGTACCAGCGCAGCGTGTTGCGCAGCCCGTAGGCACGCAGCCGGCGCACCGAGGCGTGCACGACGAGGTCACGGTGGTGCTCGACGCGGGCCGACACCCGGCGTATGCGGTTGACGAGCTCGCGGTCCTCGTGGACCTCCTCGATGGCGGTGCGGGGGAAGCCGCCGCTCGCTTCGTACGCGTGGGCGCTGACGCCGAGGTTGCAGCCCGGGCTCATCCGGTAGGGGCCGAGCAGCTCGGGCGCGCGGTTGCCCGGGCGGAAGCGGCCGAAGGCCTGGCACAGGCCGATGACGCCGGGGAGCACGATGCGCTCCCACGGACGCAGCCGCACCTCGTCGGAGCGGGCGCGCATCGGGCCCGTGACGAGGTCGGCGCCCGCGCCGAACGCCCGTCGAGCCACGGCCGTCCAGTCCGCAGACGGCAGCGTGTCGGCGTCGGTGCGCAGCACGTGGGTCGCTCCGCGGGCGATCGCGTGGCGCACCCCGGTGTCGGCCGCGGCACCGGTGCCCTTGCGAGGTTCGGTGACCACGGTGACCCCGAGACCGTATGCCGCACAGGCACGCTCGACCTCGGCGACCGTTGCGTCGGTGCTGCCGTTGTCGACGACCACGAGCCGGAAGTCGCGGTCGCGCTGGGCGGCGAGCGCAGCGATCGTGGCGGCGATGCCGGCCTGCTCGTTCCACGCCGGCACCACGACCCAGAGGCGCACGCCGTCGACATCGGACGGCATACGGCCGCTCACCAGCGCACCGCCATCGTGCCGACGCTGATGCCTCCGGCGAGCCCGACGAGCAGCACGGGTTCGCCGGGACGGGCCAACCCGAGGCGCTCGATCTGCTGCCACTGCAGCGGGAGCGTCGCCGACGCGCAGTTGCCGTTGTCGGGCAGGGTCTCGACGACGAGCTCGCGGCGCAGGCCCAGCCGGGCCGCGAAGTGGTCGAGGTAGGGCATCGCCACCTGGTGCACCGCCACGGCGACGAAGTCCTCGACGCCCAGCCCGTCGGCCTTGAGCGCCCGGTGGATCTCCTCGACGTCGACGCTGTCGAAGGCCTGACGCAGCCGCGCGCCGTCCATGACGAAGTAGCCCTTGTCGACGTCGCGGGGGTGGCGGGTGCCGCCCGCAGGCAGCTGGCCGACCGCCCAGTGCCGCGACTCGGCGGTGAACCAGCGGTGCAGGATCTGGCCGCGCGCGCCGTCCGCGGCCCGCTCGACGACGCAGGCGGCTCCGGCGTCGCTCATCGTGTAGCCGGGCACGGACTCGACGAACTGGGCGGAGTCCCGCACGCTCCACCGCGCGGCGCGCGACGGCATCTCACCCGTGACGACGAGCACCCTCGAGTACTGGCCCATCTCGACGAGGGCCTCGGCCACCTGGACTCCGTTGAGCCACGAGTTGCAGGCGTTCTTCACGTCCATCACAGGGCAGCGCAGCCCGAGGAGGTCAGCCACGATGTGCGAGGTCGCCGGCTCGACGAGGTCCTGCGACGCCGAGGCGAAGACGAGCAGGTCGACGTCGTGGGTGTCGAGCCCGAGCGAGTCGAGCGACGTGCGCGCCGAGGCAGCCGCGAGGTCGGACGCCTGCGTCTCGGGACCGGCGTGGTGGATGCGCCGGACCCCCGTGAGCCGCCCGAGCACCCCGGTGGGCGGCACGAAGCCCTGGCTCGAGCCGACGACGCGGGCCTCGACCTCGTCCACGGTGATGGCGTGGGACGCCACCCGAGCACTCACACCGGCGATGCGACTGGCCATGCGACGGCGGCCCTCCCTGGCTCGGCGACGCGGCTCCTGCTGAGCCGTGCGGGCAGTTTACGGTGAGGCCATGGCGCGCGGGCTGAGCGGACGTACTCACCGGACGGCCGCCCGTCACGAGCGTCGGGTCGTGTGGGCGGCGAACCCCCGGCTCGGTCCGCTCGTCTCCGGCGCCCGCCTCGCGCCGCCCATCGTCCGTGTGCCGCGCCTCGGCTGGGTCGTGCGCGACCCGTCCCTCATCCGGGCCCTGCTCGTCGACCACCGCTCCACGTCGCTGCTCGGCGAGGGCGGTGTGGGGCACCTCTGGTCGCAGGTGCTCGGTGACTGGGTGGACGAGCTGTTCGACGGTCGGGGCCACCACTCGCTGCGCACCCGGGCGCGAGACCTGTTCACCGACGCCGCGGCTCGCGAGCTGGTCGGGCCGGCCGCCCAGCCGGTCGTGGCCGTCCTGCACTCCCGTCTGCGGGCCGGGCAGCCGGTGGACGTCGCCGACCTCGCTCGCGTCCTCGTGGGCCGCATCGTCGTCGCATGCTCGGCCTGGATCCCGCCGCCCTGGCCCCCGGAACGGGCACGACCGCCGGTGGGCACCCGAGCGCCGACGGCTGGGACGTCTATCGGCACGTCTTCGGCCGCGGCGAGGAGCTCGCGGCACTCGCGCTCGGCACCCAGTCCGACACGACGCTCTCCGACTCCACCGTCGAACAGGCCCGGTCGATCCTGCTCGAGCTGACGGCCGGCGTGCCCGAGGCCTACCGCTCCTCCCCCGAGTCGACGCTGCTGGGCCGGTGCCGCACCCTCGGAGTGACGGAGCAGGAGGCCACCGGGCTGGCCTCGCTCCTGCTCGTCGCGGGCACCGAGACGGCCGCGAGCGCCATCTCGCGGACGGCCGCGCTGCTCGCCGACACGGGTCAGGCGGCCCGCCTGTCGGCCGCCTCGGGCCCCCACCGAGACGCCCTGGTCGAGGCGGCCGTACGCGAGGGGCTGCGGGTCACGACGCCGGCACCGGTCATCGGCCGGCACGTCACCGACGACGTGACGGTCGGCGGCCGGCGCCTGCGCGCGGGTGACCGCGTGCTCGCCCTGACCTACGTCGCCAACACCGCCCCGGGGGCCCTCGACCTGGACCGCCCTTACCTGCCCGAGAACCGGCACCTGTGGTTCGGCGCGGGCCGCCACCTGTGCCTCGGCGCGCCCGTGGCCCGTGAGGAGCTGCGACGGATGGTCGGGGCGCTCGCCGATGCCGGGCCGTGGACGGTCGTCGAGCGCGAACCGGCGCGCGGCGTGCTCATCCCCACCTACCGCCGGCTCGTCGTCGGGCCGTCCTGACGGGAGCCGGTCAGGCCCACCAGCCGATGAGGCTGCCGCCGATCTTGACGATGAAGGCGCTGACGATGACGACGAAGACGCCGCGCACGAAGCCACTGCCGCGCGCCACGGCGGTGCGGGCCCCGACGTAGCCCCCGACGAGGTTCGCGGCCGCGATCACGACGCCGACCTTGAGCAGCACCAGGCCCATCGGGGCGAAGACGGTCAGGGCGCCGAGATTCGTCGCGAGGTTCGCGATCTTCGCCTTGGCGCTCGCCTCGAGGAAGTTGTAGCCGAGCAGCCCGACGAGGGCGAAGACGAGGAAGCTGCCGGTGCCCGGCCCCAGCGCACCGTCGTAGGCGCCGATGACGAAGCCGGTGACCATCGCCAGGACCGTGTGCCGGGCACCGTGGAACCGGCGGATGGACTCCTTGCCGAGGTCGGGCTTGAAGAGCGTGTAGGCGCCCACCACGACGAGCAGCACGAGGATGATCGGGTTGAAGGCGGACTTCGGGATGTGCAGGCCGATGAGCGCGCCGCCGATGGACCCGACGTACGCGACCGCGGCCATCGGCAGGGCCGTACGCAGGTCCGGGCGCACCCGGCGGTAGAAGGTGACCGAGCTCGTGGTCGTGCCGAAGACCGAGCCGAACTTGTTCGTCGCGAGCAGCTGCGCCGGGGTCGCACCGGGCAGACCGACGAGCAGGGCCGGCAGCTGGACGAGACCCCCGCCGCCGACGACGGCGTCGACCCACCCCGCGACGAACGATGCGGCGCCGAGGAAGGCGAGGGTCGTGAGGGTCGGGTCGCTCACGCCCCGACGCCGCCCGCGGCCTGGTGGTTCCAGAACGCGACGATGCCGGCGACGTCGAGCAGCTCGTCGGCCACGGCGTCGGGCCGCGCGTCGACCGGCATCCGCTGGCCGGCCGGGATGTCGGAGTGCGGGACGAGGATGGCGCGCATCCCGACCTGGTGCGGCCCGTGGACGTCCTCGAAGAGCCGGTCGCCGACGTAGACGGTCCGCTCGGGCTCGACGTCGAGGGCCGTACAGACCGCGCGGAACGCGTCGGGGTGCGGCTTCACGACGTGGATCTCGGACGAGTAGACGTCGGCGTCGAGCAGGTCGAGCACCCCGTCCCGCTCGAAGACCTCGCGGTGGTAGTCGCGCGTCCAGATGGTGTTGGAGAGCACACCGACGCGGATCCCCTTGCGCCGCAGCGACTCCCAGAGCGGGCGCACTTGGGCGTCGGTGTGGGTGTGGGGCTCCCAGAACCGGCGGTAGGCGGCCAGGGCGAGGTGGTGTCGGTCGTGCTCGGGGTCGACACCTGCGTCGTCGAGGATCGCCGCGATCGAGGCGCTCTCGTGGGTCTCGCGCCCCCGCCGCCACGCCCGGTCCTCGGCCTCGAGGATGCGCATCGCCAGCGAGTCGGCCTCCGCGAGGTCCTCGGCCGGCATGTCGGGGTCCTCGACCGGTAGGCCGTGGACGGTTCGCGCGAAGACGCGCCACTGCTGCGGCAGGTCGACCTCGTGCCAGGGCGTCAGGGTGCCGCCCCAGTCGAAGACGACCGCCTCGACGGGACGGGCGGCAGCCGTCACGAGCGCTCGACCTCGGCCGTCACCTCGGCGGTCAGTGCCGCCACGACGTCGTCGACCGCGACCTCGCGGCGCTCGCCGGAGCGACGGTCCTTGATCTCGACCTTGCCGTCGGCGAGACCGCGACCGATGACGAGGATCGTCGGCACGCCGATGAGCTCGGAGTCCTTGAACTTCACACCGGGGCTGACGCCCTTGCGGTCGTCGACGAGGACCGACAGTCCCTGCACCTCGAGCTCGCGCGCGATCTCCTCGGCCTTGACGAAGAGTGCCTCGTCCTTGCCGGCGGCCACGATGTGCACGTCGACGGGCGAGAGCTCGCGCGGCCAGATGATGCCCGCCTCGTCGTTGTTGCCCTCCACGACGCAGGCGACTGCGCGGGAGACGCCGACGCCGTAGGAGCCCATCACAACGGTGACGAGCTTGCCGTTCTGGTCGAGCACCTTGAGGTCGAGGGCCTCCGCGTACTTCGTGCCGAGCTGGAAGACGTGGCCCATCTCGATGCCCCGGGCGGCCGAGAGGGTGTGGTCGCAGGTGGGGCAGGCGTCGCCGGGTCGCACCTCGGCCGCCTCGATGGTGCCGTCGGCGGTGAAGTCACGGCCGGCGACGAGGTCGAGGACGTGCTGGCCGGGCACGTTGGCGCCGGTGACCCACCGGGTGCCGTCGGCGACGCGCGGGTCGAGCAGGTAGCGGATGCCGGTGCTGCCATCGGAGCCGAGAGCCCCCGGGCCGATGTAGCCCTTGACGAGGGCGGGGTTGGCGGCGAAGTCGGCCTCGGTGAAGGCCTCCACCTCGGCCGGCTCGACCTGGGCGCCGAGGCGCTTCTCGTCGACCTCGCGGTCGCCGGGCACGCCGATGGCGAGCGGCTCGCGCGTGCCGTCGGGGTGCACGAGCATGACGACGACGTTCTTGAGGGTGTCGCCGGCCTCCCACGCGCGGTCGTCGCGCGGGAAGCGCTCGTTGAGGTGCGCCACGAGCGTCTCGATGGTGGGGGTGTCCGGGGTGTCCTCGGCGTGCGCGGCAGGCACGCCGTCCCACCCGACCGGGTCGGGGGCGGGCACGCGCACGGCCTCGACGTTCGCGGCGTACCCGCAGCTCGTGCAGTGGACGTACGTGTCCTCGCCGACCTCGGCCGTGGCGAGGAACTCCTCGCTCTTGCTGCCACCCATGGCGCCCGCCATCGCCTCGACGATGACGTAGTGGAAGCCGAGGCGGTCGAAGATGCGGACGTACGCGTCACGGTGCAGCTGGTAGCTCTTGTCGAGGCCGGCCTCGTCGACGTCGAACGAGTACGAGTCCTTCATGACGAACTCGCGACCGCGCAGCACGCCTGCGCGCGGACGGGCCTCGTCGCGGTACTTCGTCTGGATCTGGTAGATCGACAGCGGCAGGTCCTTGTAGGAGCTGTAGAGGTCCTTGACCGTCTGGGTGAACATCTCCTCGTGGGTCGGGCCGAGCAGGTGGTCGGCCCCCTTGCGGTCCTGGAGCCGGAAGATGTTGTCGCCGTACTCGGTCCAGCGGCCGGTCGCCTCGAAGGGCTCCTTGGGCAGCAGGGCCGGGAAGAGCAGCTCCTGGGCGCCGATCGCGTCCATCTCCTCGCGCACGATCCGCTCGACGTTGCGCAGCACGCGCAGGCCGAGAGGCAGCCAGGTGTAGACGCCGGGGCTCACGCGGCGGACGTAGCCGGCGCGGACGAGCAGCTTGTGGCTCGGGACCTCTGCGTCCGCCGGGTCCTCGCGAAGCGTTCGCAGGAACAGGGACGACATGTGCAGGGCCACCGGGACTCCTCGGGTGCTGCGCTGGGCGCGCGTGGGTGCGGAACGTGCGCAGGATATCGGCCGCTCCGAGGACCGCTCTTGGCACGTGTCCTGTCCTGTTCCTGTCCGGTCAGGACAAGAACAGGTCACCCGCTTGACCGGTGGCTCGGCCGCGTGTTCAGTGAGCCTGCCGGCACAGCGGTGTCAGGAAGGTCCGGGATCGTGACGTCCTTGTGACAACGCCACCGCCGGGTTCGGCGACGTGAGCACGAACGGTGAGCAACAATCGGCATTGAGTGCATGCACCCGTGGACACCACAAAGGAGTGTTGACGACCAGATGAGCGACCCCTCCACCCCGGCTCCGGGCCACGCGGGCAGTGACGTCACGAGCGGCCAGCCGGGCAACGTCATCCTCGAGATGCGAGACATCACCAAGGAGTTTCCGGGGGTCAAGGCCCTCTCCAACGTGTCGATGGCGGTCCGCCGCGGCGAGGTCCACGCCATCTGCGGCGAGAACGGCGCCGGCAAGTCGACCCTGATGAAGGTGCTGTCCGGCGTCTACCCGGCCGGCAGCTACGACGGTGAGATCCACTTCGAAGGCCGGCTCGTCGAGTTCCACAACATCCGCGACAGCGAGCACGCGGGCATCGTCATCATCCACCAGGAGCTCGCGCTCATCCCCGAGATGTCGATCGCCGAGAACATCTTCCTCGGCAACGAGACGGCGAGCGGCGGCGTCATCGACTGGCTCTCCACCCGCGTCAAGGCGCGCGAGCTGCTCGCCCGTGTCGGCCTCCAGGAGGAGCCCGACACGAAGATCCGCGAGATCGGTGTCGGCAAGCAGCAGCTCGTCGAGATCGCCAAGGCGCTCTCCAAGGACGTGAAGCTGCTCATCCTCGACGAGCCCACGGCCGCGCTCAACGAGGGCGACTCCCAGCACCTGCTCGACCTCATCGCGGGGCTGCGCGCCAAGGGCGTCACGTGCATCATGATCAGCCACAAGCTCAACGAGATCGAGCAGATCGCCGACTCCATCACGATCATCCGTGACGGCAGGTCCATCGAGACGCTGCGCGTCAAGGAGGACGGCGTCGACGAGAACCGGATCATCCGGGGCATGGTCGGGCGCGACCTCGAGTCGCGCTTCCCCGACCACACGCCGAAGATCGGCGAGGTCTTCTTCGAGGTGAAGAACTGGACCGTCCGCCACCCGAGCGTCCCCGACCGGCTCGTGGCCAAGCACAGCGACTTCTTCGTGCGCCGCGGCGAGATCGTCGGCTTCGCCGGCCTCATGGGGGCCGGCCGCACCGAGCTGATGCGCAGCCTCTTCGGCCGCTCCTACGGCACGTACGTCGAGGGCTCCATCGTCAAGGACGGCAAGGAGCTCAGGCTGCGCAGCGTGGCCGACGCCATCGACGCCGGCCTCGCCTACGTCACCGAGGACCGCAAGTCGCTCGGCCTGAACCTGCTCGACGACATCAAGCGCACCACCGTCTCGGCCCGCCTCTCGCGCATCACCAAGGGCTTCGTCGTCGACGACCGCCAGGAGTACAACTACGCCGAGTCGTACCGGAAGTCGTTGCGCACCAAGGCTCCCAACGTCGACGAGGGCGTCGCGAAACTGTCGGGCGGCAACCAGCAGAAGGTCGTGCTGGCCAAGTGGCTCTTCACCGAGCCCGACCTGCTCATCCTCGACGAGCCGACCCGTGGCATCGACGTCGGCGCGAAGTTCGAGATCTACGGGATCATCCAGCGCATGGCGTCCGAGGGGAAGGGCGTCATCCTCGTCTCCTCGGAGCTGCCCGAGCTGATCGGGCTGTCCGACCGCATCTACACCATCAGTGAAGGTGCCGTCACCGGCGTGCTCGACCGCGAGCAGGCCGACCAGGAGTCGCTGATGCGGCTCATGACCCGCCGCACGCCCGGTGGCGGCGACCGGTCACGCGAGAGCGCCTGAGCGGCCGCCACGGGCCACCCACCCCGTCGACACGCAGCGCCCACTCCCCTCCCCATCCACACCCGACAGAGCCAGGAAGCACCAATGGACAAGGTCAAGAAGATCTTCGGTGGCGACACCCGTCAGCTCGGCATGATCTTCGCCCTCGTGGCGCTGATCATCTTCTTCCAGATCTGGACCGCAGGGCTCACGCTGACGCCCGACAACGTCATCAACATCTTCCAGCAGAACTCCTACATCCTCGTCCTCGCGATCGGCATGGTGCTCGTCATCATCGCCGGCCACATCGACCTCTCCGTCGGCTCCGTCGCGGCGTTCGTCGGCATCTCGGTCGCCATCGCGATGCGCGACTGGGGGCTCAGCTGGTGGCTCGGCATCCTCTTCGGGCTCGCGCTCGGCGCCCTGGTCGGGGCGTGGCAAGGCCTCTGGACGGCGTACGTCGGCATCCCGGCGTTCATCGTGACGCTGTCGGGCATGCTGCTCTTCCGCGGCGCGAACCAGTACGTCGGCAAGTCGAACTCCGTGCCCGTCTCCGACGACTTCCAGGTCATCGGTGGCGGCTACCTGCCCGAGGTCGGGCCCAACACCGGCTACAACAACCTCACCGTGCTGCTCGGGTTGCTGCTCGCAGCCGGCATCGTCTACGGCGCCCTCCGCAGCCGCCGCGCGCTCGTCAAGCTCGGCGCCGAGGTCGAGGACGCCTGGGTCATGTGGGTGCGGCTGGCCCTGATCTGCGCGGCGATCATCGCGGCGACGCTGCTCTTCGGCTCCGGCCGACCGGGCACCTCGTTCCCCGTCGCGGGCATGATCCTGGCGGTCCTCGTGCTGCTCTACGGCTTCATCTCCAACCGCACCGTCATCGGCCGCCACATCTACGCCGTCGGTGGCAACCGCCACGCGGCCGAGCTCTCCGGCGTCAAGAGCAAGAAGGTCAACTTCCTGGTCATGATGAACATGTCGATCCTGGCGGCGCTCGCCGGCATGATCTTCGTGGCCCGCTCCACCGCCTCGGGCCCGGCCGACGGTGTGGGCTGGGAGCTCGACGCCATCGCGGCCGTCTTCATCGGTGGCGCCGCCGTCACCGGCGGCGTCGGCACCGTCGTCGGCTCGATCGTCGGGGGCCTCGTCATGGCCGTGCTCAACAACGGCCTGCAGCTCAAGGGAATCGGTGCCGACGCGACCCAGATGATCAAGGGCCTCGTGCTGCTCGTCGCCGTCGCGTTCGACGTCTACAACAAGTCGCAGGGCCGCGCCTCGCTCATCGGCCTGCTCATGCGCAACGCCCGCGGGCGCGGCGGTGGCGACGACGTCACTCCCCCGCCGTCGGCCGAGACCGAGACCGCTCCGATCAACGAGAGCATCCGCCAGTCCAGCTGAACCGCCCGGGTTCGGCTGACCCTCAGACCCGGTCAGGGCGCCCGCCCGAGACCGAGAAGGATCCGCGTTCGCCCGGACGCGATGAGAGGAAAGAGAGCACATGCGTACCTTCACCAAGGTGCTGGGCGTCACGGCTGTGGCTGCCCTTGTTCTGACCGGTTGCGGTCGGAACAGCGACACCGGCGCGACGCCGGGCGCTTCCAACGGGGGCTCCGCGGCAGCAGGCTTCCCGGCCAACGCGATGATCGGCGTCGCCCTGCCGAAGAAGACCTCCGAGAACTGGGTGCTCGCCGAGCAGCTGTTCAAGGACGGCCTGTCCTCGGCCGGCTTCCAGGGCGACGTCCAGTTCGCCAACGGTGGCGTGTCGGAGCAGCAGAACCAGATCTCGGCCATGGTGACCAAGGGCGCCAAGGTCATCGTCGTGGGCGCCCTCGACGGCTCGCAGCTGGGCACCCAGCTCAAGGCCGCCAAGGACGCCGGCGCGATCGTCATCGCCTACGACCGCCTCGTGAAGAACACGAACGCCGTCGACTACTACGTCGCCTACGACAACTTCAAGGTCGGCGAGCTGCAGGGCCAGGCCCTGCTCGACGGCATGGCCAAGAAGAAGCCGAACGGCCCGTACAACATCGAGCTGTTCGCCGGCTCCCCCGACGACGCCAACGCGCAGGTCTTCTTCGACGGCGCCATGAAGGTGCTCAAGCCGAAGATCGACGACGGCACGCTCAAGGTCGTCTCCGGGCAGACCGCCTTCAACCAGGCCGTCACCCAGGACTGGAAGGCCGAGAACGCCCAGAAGCGCATGGACACGCTCCTCGCGGCGAACTACACGAGCGCCGCCCTTGACGGCGTTCTGTCGCCGAACGACACGCTGGCCCGCGCGATCCTCACGTCGGTCAAGGCAGCCGGCAAGCCGAACCCGATCGTGACCGGTCAGGACTCCGAGGTCGAGTCGGTCAAGTCGATCATGGCCGGGGTCCAGTACTCCACGATCAACAAGGACACCCGCAACCTGGTCAAGGAGACCCTCGCCATGGTGTCGGCCCTCCAGAAGGGCCAGACGCCGACGGTCAACGACACCAAGTCCTACAACAACGGTGTCAAGGTCGTCCCGGCCAACCTGCTCCCGCCGGTCATCGTGACCAAGGAGAACGCGGCCGAGGCGTACGCCAACGACCCGACGCTCGCGCCGCTCACCAAGTGAGCTGACGCCCTCGGGCGCCCGTCACGAAGGCCCGTCCCTCCGGGGGCGGGCCTTCGTCGTGTGCGCCCCATGCCGTATGCCGTCGCGTGCGTAGGGCAGAACGCTCGCGATGGGCGACACTGACGTCATGTCCTCGGCGTCGTTCTCGTACTCGTTGATCACCGAGCCCACCCTCGCACGAACGGCATTCGCGGCCCTGGTCGCACGAGAGCCGGAGGCGCTCAGTGTCGTCGCGAGCGTCACCGAAGGGCTGGTCGCCGACCCCAGCCGCTGCGTCGGACCGCGCTGGTGGGTGGGCACCGACGAGGCAGGAGAGGTCCTGGCCGCGTTCATGCACACGCCGCCGCGCCACCTCCACATCGCGCTGGCGACACCGGCCCAGGCGCGCGCGCTCGCGGCGGTGCTCGCCGACGCCCACGACAGCCTCCCCGGCGTCGGTGGCCTGCGCGAGCCGACCGAGGCCTTCTCCGACGAGTGGGTCCGAAGGACCGGCGTGACCGCGACGGTGTCGATGGAGATCGGCCGGTTCGACCTGCCGGGGCGTCCTCAGGTGCCCTTCGAGGTGCCGGGAGACTTCCGGGTCGCTACGGAGGCCGACACCACGCTGTTGGACGAGTGGCACCAGCAGTTCTACGAAGCGATCGACGGGCCGGGTGCGCTGGCCTCGCCGCTCGACCGGCACATCGCGTCGGGACGGGTCGGCCTGTGGGTGCACGGCGGTCGTCCGGTCTCCATGGCGTACGCCTCCCCCGCCAACGGCGGGATCACCCGGATCTCGGGCGTCTGGACACCTCCCGAGCTTCGCGGCCACGGCTACGCCAGCGGGGTCGTGGCGGCCCTCAGCGCGGCGCGGCAGGACGCGGGCGAGTCGTGCATGCTCTTCACCGACCTCGCCAACCCCACGTCCAACGCCATCTACCAGGCGATGGGCTACCGCCGGGTCGGCGACAACCTCGACATCACCTTCACCGCATGACTCCCCCGGCACGCAGGGCCGCCCGGATCATCGGCCACTGCAGCGGCAGTCGCGCGACGGTGGCAGCGAGGTAGCCCTGCCGCACCGTGTCCGTGGGGTCGCGGTCGAGCCGCCGCTTCGCCTGGCCAGTCATCGTGACGTTGGCCGGGAACACGGCGACGAGCAGTGCAGCGGACGCCAGTCCTGCGACGCGACGCGTTCGAGGAACGAGAAGCCCTACCGCACAGACGATCTCGGCGGCACCGGAGGCGTACACGAGGGCCCGTCGGGACGGCAGCCGCTTCGGCACGATCGACTCGAACGGCTCGGGCCGCACGAAGTGCATGGCTCCGGACGTGAGGAAGAGACCCGCCAGGGCGATGGCGTCCTTGCCGAGGGGCGCGTTCGTCGCTGTCTTCATCCCCTCACCCTAGGCGGCCCTGTGCGCGTCAGAGCAGCACGGTCGTGAAGGCGCCTGCCTCGTGGAAACCGCAGCGGGCGTAGGCCGCCCGCGCCGCCACGTTGAAGTCGTTCACGTAGAGCGACACCTCCTCGGCCATCCCGGAGAGCACCTGCTCCACGACACTTGCCATGGCCGGGACCGAGAGTCCCTGCCCCCGCAGCCGTGGGTGCAGCCACACACCCTGCACCTGCGCACAGCCGAGGGCGAGCGACCCGACGTCGGCCTTGAAGACGACCTCGCCGTCCTCCACCTTGACGAAGGTGTGGCCGGCACGGACGAGGGCGGCCACGCTCGCCCGGTAGCCGCGGTCGGAGCCGAAGTACGGCGGGTAGCCGATCTCCTCGGTGAACATGTGCGCGGCGGCGGGCAGCACGATGTCGACCTCGTCGATGCGGGCCGGTCGCACGTCGGGGTCGAGCGTCAGCCCGAGGGTGGACGGGCGCTCGCGGGTCGTCATCAGGGGCTGGTGGGTGCGCACGGCACGCACGGGACCCCACGTCGGTCCCAGGCGGTCCCAGAGGCCGACGACCTGCGCGCTGGGACCGAAGATCGAGGCGCACTGGCGCCGCATCTTCATGATGCGGGTGGCCACCGCCGCAACACCCTCGTCGTCGAGCTCGACCGGCACGACGTTGGCGCTGACCCAGACGAGCCCCCGCAGCCGGCCGTCGTCCCAGTGGCCGAGGAGCGAGCCTGGCGAGGTCCTCAGGGATCCCTCGGCGATGCGCGCGGCGACGAAGACGTTGGCCACCCGGTCGCGGGCGCACACGGCAAGCGCGGAGTCCTTGTCGGCCACCGACAGCGGTCGCACGGGGAGGCGTTGGCGCAGCACCACCCAAGAGTGCCTGCCCGCGGCCCGGGTGTCACCCCGGCACGCCCCGCCGCCACCTCACGAACCCGTCACGGTCCGTCCTCGACGGCCCCACCTCCCGATCGAGAGAACGCTCCGTCAGGTCAGCGGCTCAGGACCGGGCGATCGAGGTCGGTGTTGTCGAAGACCCAGGTGGCACGCGCTCGCGGATCGGCCTCGGCCAGGTAGAGGCGCTGGCCACCCACGTAGCGGGCGTTCGACGCCGCCTCGGGGTCCGGGTCGTTCCCGGCCCCGAACCGCGCGTTGCCACGGGGCACCGACACCTCGAACGGCACGTCGACCCAGACCGCGGCGTCCCACACGCCGTCGAGCTCGGGGCGCTGGAGGAAGATGCCGTCGACGAGCAGGACCGTCGCGGGACCGACGTCGATCGGGGCGGGGTGTACGGCCCGGTCCTGCTCCACGTCGTGGACGGCCGGTGTCACCGGCAGGCCGCGCCGGAACGGCTCGACGACGGCACGCCGGAACGACCGGTAGTCGTAGGAGTCCTCGTAGAACGTGTCGGCGCCGCGTCCCCGGCGCTTGCGCTCGACCTCGGGACGGTGGAAGCCGTCGATCGACACCCGCAGCACGTCGCGGTGAGCCGCGACCACCTCGGCGAGCTGGTCGGCGAGCACGGTCTTGCCGGCGCCGTCGAACCCGTCGACCGCCACCGCCACCCGCTTCCCCGGCCGCAGCGCGAGGATGCGGTCCGCGAGCTCGCGCACGACGGCATACCGGATGGTGTCCGGCGGTCGCACTCAGCCGACGGTGACGCTGGGAGCGCCGGCCGACTCCTCGTCGACCGGCTCGCCGATCTCCTCGGCGATGCGCATGGCCTCCTCGATGAGCGTCTCGACGATCTGCGACTCGGGGACCGTCTTGATGACCTCGCCCTTGACGAAGATCTGGCCCTTGCCGTTGCCCGACGCGACACCGAGGTCGGCCTCGCGGGCCTCACCCGGGCCGTTGACGACGCAGCCCATGACGGCCACGCGCAGAGGCACGGTCATGCCCTCGAGGCCGGCGGTGACCTCGTCGGCGAGCTTGTAGACGTCGACCTGCGCCCGTCCGCACGACGGGCAGGAGACGATCTCGAGCTTGCGCGGGCGCAGGTTGAGGCTCTGGAGGATCTGGATGCCGACCTTGACCTCTTCGACGGGCGGCGCGCTCAGCGAGACACGGATGGTGTCGCCGATGCCGCGTGAGAGCAGCGCCCCGAAGGCGGTGGCCGACTTGATGGTGCCCTGGAAGGCGGGCCCGGCCTCGGTGACACCGAGGTGCAGGGGCCAGTCGCCGCGCTCGGCAAGCAGCTCGTAGGCCCGCACCATGACGACGGGGTCGTTGTGCTTGACCGAGATCTTGAAGTCGTGGAAGTCGTGCTCCTCGAAGAGGCTCGCCTCCCAGACGGCCGACTCGACGAGCGCCTCGGGCGTCGCCTTGCCGTACTTCTCCATGATCCGCCTGTCGAGGGAGCCGGCGTTGACGCCGATGCGGATCGAGACCCCGGCGTCCTTCGCCGCGCGCGCGATCTCCTTGACCTGGTCGTCGAACTGGCGGATGTTGCCCGGGTTGACGCGCACCGCGGCGCACCCGGCGTCGATGGCCGCGTAGACGTACTTCGGCTGGAAGTGGATGTCGGCGATGACCGGGATCTGGCTCTTCCTGGCGATCGCGGGCAGGGCCTCGGCGTCGTCCTGGCTCGGGCAGGCCACGCGCACGATGTCGCAGCCGGCGGCCGTGAGCTCGGCGATCTGCTGGAGCGTCGCGTTGATGTCGGTCGTCGGCGTCGTCGTCATCGACTGCACCGACACCGGGAAGTCGCTGCCGACCCCGACCTTGCCGACCTGGATCTGGCGGGTCTGCCGACGCGGGGCGAGGACCGGCGGGGGTGCGGACGGCATACCGAGGGAGACGCTCATGCCGCCATTATGTCCCGCGCGAGGACGGGACCCGGTCGCGGGCGGGTCGCGGGCGGGCTCAGCCGAAGAGCTTGATGGGCTTGACGATGTCGGCGTAGATGAGCAGCACCGACATCGTGATGAGCACGAGACTCATGCCGTACGCGACCGGTAGGCCCTTGGCGACGTCGACGAAGCCCGGGTCGGGCCGGTTGCGCAGGCGCGCCCAGCCCTTCTTGACGGCCTCCCACAGCGCGCCGGCCACGTGGCCGCCGTCGAGCGGCAGCAGCGGCACGAGGTTGAAGACGAAGAGGGCGAGGTTGAGCGAGGCGATGAGCAGGATGAGCTGGGCGATCTTGAGCCAGTTGCCGCCCTCGTCGGCCGGGATGTCGAGAGCCGCCACCTCGCCGCCGATGCGACCGACGCCCACGACGGAGATGGGGCCGTTCGGGTCGCGCTCGTCGGAGCCGAACGCCGCCTGGACGACGCCGGCCATCTTCTCGGGGATGCGCACGATGATCGAGGCGGTGTCGACGGTGCGGTCCCAGACGAACTTCGGCGCCTGGGCGATCGGCGTCTTGACCAGCTCCTGGCCCGGGGTGATGCCCGCGAAGCCCATGGAGGCGAGGACGAGCTTGCCGTCCCTGGCGACGGCGTTGCCCTGGTCGTCGTAGGTGGCGCGCTCGAGCACGGCGGGCGTGATCGTGACCGGCAGCTTCTGGTCGCCGCGCTGGACGACCCACGTCATGCTGCGACCCTTGCTGTCGCGGATGGCGCCGGAGACCTGGTCCCAGGTCGTCACCGCCCTGCCGTCGACGGAGACGATGCGGTCGTCCTCCCGGAGCCCCGCGGCCTTGGCCGGGGCGACCGGGTCGCCCGGCCGGCACTTGGGCTGGGGCACCTGCAGCGTCGGCGCGGCGGTGGGCACGCAGGCCGACAGCAGGCCGACCTTGGGGGCGACCTGCGGCAGGCCGTAGAGGGTGATGACGCCGGTCAGCAGCACCGCGGCGATGACGAGGTTCATCATCGGGCCGCCGAGCATGATGACGATCTTCTTGGCCGGGTTCAGCTTGTAGAAGACGCGGTCCTCGTCGCCGGGCTGGACCTCCTCCATGGAGTCGGCGCGGGCCTGGTCGACCATCTGGCTGAACCGGCCGGTCGAGAGGGTGCGCAGCTCGCCGGGCTTGTCGCCGGGGCGAGGCGGGAGCATGCCGACCATGCGGACGTAGCCGCCGAGCGGGATCGCCTTGATGCCGTACTCGGTCTCGCCGCGCCTGCGCGACCAGACGGTGGGGCCGAAGCCGACCATGTACTGGGTGACCTTGACCCCGAACTTCTTGGCGGGCACGAGGTGGCCGATCTCGTGCAGCGCGATGCTCAGCGCCACGCCGACGACGACGACCAGGACCCCTACGAGAAACAGCACACGACCATTGTCACATCGACTTCCTGAAATTCCGTTCGAGGTGATCCCGCGTCAGAGGTGACGCGGGATCACCTCGAACCAGCGGTCAGGCGGCCGCCTCCCCGCCCAAGCCGACTGATACCTGGCCCATGAAGAGGTCCGTCTCGAGTCGCAACCCGATCACGTCGATCCGCAGCACACGGTCGCCACCGAGCACGACGGCGTTCTGCCGCAGGTTGTCGGTCGTCACGGCCAGCCCCCAGCGGTGTTGTGCGCCGTCGATCTCCACGGTCAGGTCGTGGTCGTCCCAGCCGACATCGAGGTAGATGCGTCCGCGCGGTCCACGTCGAACCAGCTGGCGGTCCGGCTCCGGCAGACCTCGACCCTGCAGAGGCGCGCGAAGTCGAGCTCACCGAGACTCTGGACGCCGAAGGCGATGTCGCGGACAACCGCACGGATGAAGGCTCGCCGGGTGCGTCCGCGGACGACCTTCTGCGCCTCGGCAAGTCGCCGGGGTGTGGTGAGCCTCTGCTGCACGGTCATGAGGAGGATCAGGGCAGCCTGGCGGTCGCTCGTGGCCCAGTGGGCGGCTCGGATCGCCGCGACCTCGGGACGAGTGCGCGGCAGCCCGGACAGGACCTGCTCACCCGGAACGCGACGGATCACCTTGTGGATGCGCGCTCCCTGCAGCGGTGCGATGTCGTGGCGGTGGACGACCGACAGGTGCACCGAGTGCTCGTCGTAGCCGGCGAGACCTGCCTGCCGCAGCGACGTCACACCGTCCACAGCCGCGATGTCGACGCCCGTCTCCCACACCGCCGCCCAGCACCGGGCGAGCTCGGGCAGTCGGTCGAGAGGCTCGCGCGAGGTGCCGACGGTCTGCGAGCCGAGGACCAGCCAGCGCTCGGCACGGACCTCGCTGCGGATGTCGTGGCGGGTGATTCCCACCTCGGCCAGCTGGGAGCGCGACACCACACCCCCTTGCGGCTCCGCCAGCTGTTGCGCCAGTGCGCGTCGCTCTCTGCACACCCCGACTGTGCCGGGCACCAGGCCGACCGCGCTGGGCTCGCTGTCGGACCTGTGGACAACCCTCGTCCGTTCGAGGTGATCCCGCGTCACATCTGACGCGGGATCACCTCGAACCGGGGTCAGGAGGAGGCGATGGCGCGCTCGGCGGCGCTCCTGGCCCACGCGTCGGCGGCGAGGACGTCGTCGAGCGTGAGGTCGGCCGCGCGAGAAGCCGGCTCGACGGCATACGCGTCGACGACGTGCGCGACGGTGTCGACGATGTCGACGAAGCCGATGCGCCCGTCGTGGAAGGCGTCGACCGCGACCTCGTTGGCCGCGTTGTAGACGGCCGGCCACGTGCCGCCCGCCTCGCCGACGCGGCGGGCCAGGGCGACGGCCGGGAAGGCGTCGTCGTCAAGCGGCTCGAACTCCCAGCTCTGCGCCTTCGTCCAGTCGCACGGCACGTCGGCGTCGGCGATGCGCTCGGGCCAGCTCATCCCGAGCGCGATCGGCACGAGCATCCGCGGCGGCCCGGCCTGGGCGATCGTCGAGCCGTCGACGAACTCGACCATCGAGTGGATCATCTGCTGCGGGTGCACGACGACGTCGATGCGCTCGAACGGGATGTCGAAGAGCAGGTGCGCCTCGATGACCTCGAGGCCCTTGTTGACCAAGGTCGCCGAGTTCGTCGTGATGACGCGGCCCATGGCGAAGTTCGGGTGGGCCAGGGCCTGCTCGGGCGTCACGTCGGCGAGCTCGGCCCGGCTGCGTCCGCGGAACGGACCGCCGCTCGCGGTGACCACGAGGCGCCGCACCTCCTCGGCGCGGCCGCCCCGCAGGCACTGGGCGATCGCGGAGTGCTCCGAGTCGACGGGCACGATCTGACCGGGCGCTGCGACCGCCTTGACGAGCGGGCCGCCGATGATGAGCGACTCCTTGTTCGCCAGCGCCAGCGTCGTGCCGGCCCGCAGCGCGGCCAGCGTCGGCTCGAGGCCGATGGCTCCGGTGATGCCGTTGACGACGACGTCGGCGTCGCGGGCGGCGAGGGTCGTGCTGGCGTCGGGGCCGACGAGCACCTCGGGGGCGTATGCCGTCACGCCCGCCTCGTCGGCAGCGCGGGCGATCGCGCGCGCCACGTCGTCCTCCGTTGCACTCGCCACCGCCACGACCGGCACGCGCAGCGCCACGGCCTGCCGGGCGACGAGCTCGAGGTTGCTCCCGGCCGAGAGGCCCACGACCTCGAACCGGTCGGGGTTGCGCTCGACGAGGTCGATGGCCTGGGTGCCGATCGAGCCGGTCGAGCCGAGCAGGACGATGCGGCGGCGTGCCGGTGCCGAGATGTCGGCCGGGGTGTCAGTCACCCGGGCATTGTTCCGCAGACTCGAGTCAGGCAGTCACTCCCCGCGCCCGCAGCAGCTCGTCGCGCTCGAACGCGTAGGCGACCGCCCACGTCATCCGCAGGCGGTACATGCGGATGTCGTCTCCCCACGACCAGGGGCTGCTGCCGTAGTGCGCGGTCCAGTGCGCCTCGACCTCGTCGCGCTCGGGACCCGGCTGCATGAGGTCGGCGTAGCCGTGGGTGAAGAGGGCGAGGTCCTCACCGTCGACGTGGGCCACGCTGACCGCCGGCCGCGCCGCCAGGTGGCGGGCCTTGGCCGACGCGCCCGACGTGCTGAAGGTCCAGGTGCCGTGGAGGAAGTGGCCGTCGAGGGCGCTGATACGAGGCTCACCGGCTGCGGTGACCGTCGCGACCGACAGCACCTTCATGCCGGTCAGCAGCGCCACGAGCTGCTCGGCCGTCAGCGTGCGCTCGTCGGTGATGATCGCCCGCAGGTGCCCGGTGGCTCGCGCGATCGACGCGTCGAGCAGGGACTGGAGCGCGGCCGTCTCCTCGCTGGTCTCGAGCATGGTCCGACGTTAGACCCGATCGCCGACGCCCGAGGGTCAGCCGACGCCCTCGCCGAGGTAGAACACCGAGTCGCCGAGGAAGAAGCGCGGGCCGTAGTCGTAGGCCTCTCCCGGGTCTGGGACGTGCGGAGGCGGGAGCACGACGCTCGATGGCACCGAGGCGGCGTGCGTCGCCACCGCCGTCGGACCCTCGGTCTGCCCCGGTGGGAGGAATCCGGTCCGCGCGTCGCGCTGCGGACGGGCACCGCCCTCGGCGAGGTTCTTGATGACGTCGAGCCGGGTCTGCATGAACGCGGCGACAGCCGAGGAGTCGACGACGCGGCCCGGACCCGATGGCAGCCAGCCCGTGAAGGTCTCGGTGAGCCGGCTCCCCTCGCCGAGCGCCTCGATGGTCGTCACGACGTCGCTCTCGTGCGAGGCGGTGAGCTCCCGCTCGACGACTCGTGACGGCTGCACGGCTTCGACCACGAGCGACACGGTGGCTCCACGGCGTCCGCCGGCGTGACGGTGCACCGCGACGACGTGCTCGCGTGCGGGTTCGTCCGCGAGTCCCACCCGGACGAGGTGCTCGGTGTCGGGCTTGACCAGCAGTTCCGAGGACGGCTCCCCCAACACCTCCCAGAGCCTCTCCGGCGGCACCGTCAGGTCGATGGTCGCCGTCTCGCTGACGGGCGTGAACCCGGGAGGCGCGGTGGCCCCGACGGCCGGCGCGACAGACCCGGGAGCCGGTGCGACGACCCCGGGCCCCAGCACTCCGCACCGCGCCACGCGTTCCACCAGCTCGTCGGACTCGGCGTCGACGAGCGCGTCCCGGTCGCGGCCGTCGAGGTCGGCCTTGAGCCCGAGGAGTGCGCGGACGAGCCAGGCCCGGGCGAACGAGGCCGCGTCACCCGGTAGGGGGCCGCACAGCTGCTGCGCCACGACGCAGCCCTCGTCGAGCGGTTCGAGCGTCGTCGTGAGCGTGCGGGCGCTGGTGCCGTCAGCGGATCGCGTCACGACGCGCCGACCCTCTTCGAGCTCGACCACGGTGCTGAGTCCCGCCCAGAGCCGTCCGTTGCGCCGACGCCACACGCCGACGAACTCGGGCAGGTCGCCCGCCACGCGTCCGGGGAGGGACAGCACGCGTACGCAGTCGACGCCCAGCTCCGTCGACGCCGGGGGTGCGACGAGGTGCTGCCAGACCGTCGCGACGGGCTGCTCGACGAAGACGCGGTGGCCGACCTCAGCGGCAGCGGAGACCGGGGCCGGGTCGTCACGACGTCCGGCCCGCCCACCGAGAAGGCCACGGAGGATGCCCACGCCCGGCAGTCTCCCCCGGCGGGCGCCCGGCGTCAGTCGATTCGCGGCATTCGCCGACCTCGGCACGGTCACCGGTGGAGGTCGTCCGGCATGATGACGACGTGAAGTCGGTCGCGTCGCGCCACGTGCTCCTCGGCGTCCTGGTCGTCGCCCTCGTCGTGCTGGCGTGGCTCGTCGTCAGGGTGGCCCAGGGACCGTCCGACGCGCAGGGACGCACCTCCTCGGGCGCGCCCGCGTCGCCCGGAACCCGCGACACTCGGACGACGACCACTGCTCCGACAGGCACCGACCCCGTGTCCGGTCTGCCGTGGGTCGAGGAGTCGGCCCTGCCGCGAGAGGCGCGGGACACCCTCGCGCTGATCCGCGCTGGTGGCCCGTTCCCCTACCCACGCAACGACGACAAGACGTTCGCCAACCGGGAACGCTTGCTGCCCAACAGGACTCGGGGCTACTACCGCGAGTTCACCGTCGTGACGCCGGGATCCGACGACCGCGGTCCTCGACGCCTCATCACAGGCGGCGACGGTGAGATCTACTGGACCGACGACCACTACGCGTCGTTCCACCGGGTGAAGGAGACGACGTGACGACCTTTCTCGGCCGCCACAGCGAGCCGGACGACCACCTCGACCAGCTGCGCTGGCTCGGCCACGACGTGCGGGTCGTGTCCGGCGGCCACGACAAGGACAGCGTCCTCGAGGCGTTCGCCACGGCACTGGACCTGCCCGACTGGTTCGGCCACAACTGGGACGCCCTCCTCGACGCGCTGCGAGACCTCGAAGGTCCGCGCGGAGTTCCCATCGAGCTCGTGTGGGACCGAACCCAGGGGCTGCGCACCTCCGAGCGCGCCACCTACGAGACGGTCGTCGCGGTCCTCGAGCAGGTCGACGAGGAACGCCCCGACCTCAACGTCACCGTCATCGCGCGCTAGGGCAGAGCCCGACCACGTATGCCGTCACGCCGCCCCCGCGCGACGGCCCGGGCCGCGGACGCCGCCGGACGGCATCCGTCCTCGGAGGTGCGCGTCAGTTGACGAAGACCCGCTCGTCGATGAGGCGTTCCTTGACCTCCTGGCCGTCGGTGTGGAACCGGCCGTGCGTGAAGTCCTTGTGGAACTCGAGCTCGACGCCGGCCCGACCGTGGCGGTTCTTCTCGACCGTGACCACGCACCAGTCGCTGAAGCGCTGGGCGTTGCCGAGGTCGTAGATGAGGTGGTCGCGCGCGACGATGTCGACCTTCTCGCTGAGGATGAGCACGATGTCCGACTCGTAGGCGAGCGCCGACGAGCCGCGCAGGTCGTGGATCCGCATGCGACGGCCGGCCCCCAGGCTGGCCTTGTCGGCGGCCGCCACCGCGACCACCGGCACGCCGGCCTGCAGCGCGAGCTCCTTCAGGCCCTCCGCGGCGGCGGTCACGACGTCGCCGTCCGGTGCGTCACGCATCGGCACCTTCTGGAGGTAGTCGACGAGGACCAGGGGCGCCTCGCCGGTCTGCTGCGCGACCTCGTCCACGATCCGTCGGATCTCCGCGAGCGTCGTCGAGCCGTTCGACTCGTGGATGTGCAGCCGCTCGCCGAAGTCCGCGAGGGCGAAGAGTGCCGGGAGGGCTCCGGGGAGCGGGGTCAGGACGTCCTCGAGGGTGAGGCCGCCCGAGTCGGACTCGAGCGCGCGGCGCACCTCGTGCACCGTCGCGACCTCACCGGGGATGCGCTCGGCGGCCTCCATCGACACGAGTCGCTCGAAGAGCGTGTGCGCCTCGTGCTCGTAGGAGAAGAAGAGCGCCGTGCGACCGGCGGCGACCGCGTTGCGCACGAACTGCATGCCGATGGTGGTCTTGCCGTTGCCCTGCGGTCCGCCGAGGAGCACCAGCTCACCCGCACGGAATCCCCCCGTCAGGGTCTCGTCGAGGGCCGGGAAGCCGGAGGACCACACGGACACACCGGCCGAAGCCCCGCGCCGCAGCGCCGAGTCCGTGTCGTCGAGCAGGGAGGCGAGCGAGCGAAGCGCCCCACCTCCCAAGCGCCCCGCTTGAGTCGTCATGGAAGGGATTGCACCACAACGGTCGTGCTACCCGGACCGGTTTCGCGTAGTTTGCCCCCGACGTTCGTCGGCGGGGGAACGCCTACAGGGCGATGCCGACGTACTTGGTCTCGAGGTACTCGTCGATGCCCTCGAAACCGCCCTCGCGCCCGACACCGGAGGCCTTGACGCCGCCGAAGGGCGCGGCAGGGTTGGACACGATGCCCTGGTTGACCCCGACCATGCCGTACTCGAGCGCCTCGCTCATCGCGATGGCGCGCGAGAGGTCCCGGGTGAAGAGGTACGCGACGAGGCCGTACTCGGTGTCGTTGGCGAGGCGGACGGCCTCGGCGTCGGTGCGGAAGGTCGTCACCGGCGCGACCGGGCCGAAGATCTCCTCGCGTGCCATCTCGGCGTCGGTGGGCACGTCGGCGAGCACGGTGGGCTCGTAGAACCAGCCGTCGCCGTCGGGCACCAAGCCGCCGACCAGCACCTTCGCGCCCTTGGCGACGGCGTCGTCGACGAGCGCGCTGACCTTGTCGCGTGCCTTCTCGTCGACCAGGGGTCCGACGTCGACGCCGTCCTTCGTCCCCTTGCCGAGCGTCAGGGCCCCCATCCGCCTCGCGAGCTCGGCGCTGAACTCGTCTGCGAGCGACTCGTGGACGTAGAACCGGTTCGCCGCCGTGCAGGCCTCGCCCATGTTGCGCATCTTGGCGAGCATCGCGCCGTCGACGGCCTTGTCGACGTCGGCGTCCTCGAAGACGAGGAAGGGTGCGTTGCCGCCGAGCTCCATCGAGACCCGTAGGATGCCCTGGGAGGCCTGCTCCATCAGCGAGCGACCGACGGGGGTCGAGCCGGTGAAGGTGAGCTTGCGCAGCCGCGGGTCGCGGATGAGGGGCTCCATGACGGCGCCGGTGGTCTCGTGCGTCGTCATGACGACGTTGAGCACGCCGTCGGGCAGGCCGCACTCGCGTAGCAGGTCGGCCAGCGCCAGCATCGTCAGCGGCGTCTGGCTGGCCGGCTTGACGACCATCGTGCAGCCGGCTGCGATGGCGGGCCCGATCTTGCGGGTTCCCATGGCCAGCGGGAAGTTCCACGGCGTGATCATCAGCGTCGGGCCGACCGGTTGCTTCATCGTCATGAGGCGGGTCGCACCGTTGGGCGCCGTGGACCACCGGCCCGAGATGCGCACGGCCTCCTCGGAGAACCAGCGGAAGAACTCGGCGCCGTAGGCCACCTCGCCGCGGCTCTCGGCGAGCGTCTTGCCCATCTCGAGGGTCATGAGCATCGCGAACTCCTCCGCGCGCTCGGTGATCTTCTCGTATGCCGCCCGGAGGAGCTCGCCGCGGTCGCGCGGGGGCGTCTTCGCCCAGTCGGACTGCGCCGCCACGGCGGCGTCGAGCGCCGCACGGCCGTCGGCGACGGTGGCTGCCGCCACGTGCGTCAGCACCTTGCCGGTCGCGGGGTCGTCGACGGCGATCGTCTCGCCGTCGCCGCCGTCGCGCCACTGCCCGCCGATGTAGAGGCCCTTGGGCACTGAGTCGATCACTGACTTCTGCGTCACCGCTGCCATGCCTGAAACCCTATTCCTCGTCGATGTTCCGTGATGGGTGCCTCCCGGCCCCTGTGCGAGCCGTTCCCGGCCGCGCCGGGCCCTGGTGGGCGGTCGAGCGCCTCGAGCACCCTGACCGCCTCGAGCTCGCCAGCGCTCCTCAGCGCTCGTCAGCGTTCGTCGATGCCCCAGGCAGACCCGTACCCGTCCGGCTTCGAGGCTGCCAGGAGCTCGAGGAACGGGACGGCGTCGAACGCCTCGGGGCCGAGCACGCCCTCGCCCTTCCACACACCCCGGGCGAGCAGCTCGAGCGCGACGACCGGGTTGACGGCGGTCTGCCACACGACGCACTGGGCGCCGTAGTCGCGCATCGTCTGCTCGTTGTCGACGACGTGGTAGAGGTACGTGCGCCGCGGCCGGCCGTCCGTGCCCGTGCCGGTGACGAACAGTCCGGCGCAGGTCTTGCCGGTCATCCGCGAGCCGATGCTCGCGGGGTCGGGCAGCACGGCCGCCACGACGTCGCGGGGGCTCACCTCGACGCCCTTGACCCGCACCGGGTCGGTGCGGTCGAGCCCGAGCGTGTTCAGCACCTTGAGGATGGTGATGAACTCGTCGCCGAGGCCGTACTTGAAGGTGACCCGCTTCGCGTCGACCCAGCGTGGCATGAGGAGCACCTCCTCGTGCTCGACGTTGACGCACTCGACCGGGCCGATGCCCTCCGGGAAGTCGAACACCTCCGGCTCGCTGAACGGCTCGGTGGTGAACCACCCCCGGTCCTTCTCCCAGACCACGGGAGGGTTGAGGCACTCCTCGATCGTCGTCCACATCGAGAAGCTCGGCGCGAAGACCTCGTTGCCGTCGTCGTCCCGCACCACGAGGTTGGCGCCGTCGCGCGTGCCCAGCTCGTCGATCTCGCTGAAGAGGTGGTCTGCCGCATAGCGCGCGAACACGTCGGACAGCCCCGGCTCGACGCCGATGCCGACGAGCGCGAGCCGGCCGTCGGCCTCCCACTCCCCCGCCACCGCGAACTGCTCGTCGCCCAGCTTGACCCCGGTGACGGCATACGGCTGCTCAGGATGGCGGCGCGAGAGGCTCATCGCCATGTCGAGATAGTCGGCGCCGGCAGCCTTGGCAGCGTTGAAGGTCGACATGTTGAACTTCGGGTCGACGGCGTTGAACACATGCGTCGCGCCGTGCTCGCGCGCGAGTGCAGTCACGGCCTCCACCGACGACGCATCGACCTGGGCCGCGACGAAGCGACTCTCACCCGGGTGTCGCCCGCCGACCGCGGCGACGGTGCGTGAGGCCCGCGCGATGTCGTAGTCGGCGACGACCCAGAGCTCGAAGAAGTCGCGCTCGGCCGCGATGCGCGCGGCGGCGTCGCCGACCCCACCCGAGCCGATCATGAGGACGCGCATGGAGACTCAGGCCACCTGTCTGTTGCGGCGGGCCCCGACGACCTGGCCCGCGACCACGACGCCGAGAGCGATGAGGAACATGACCGTTCCGATGGCGTACACCTGCACCGGCACACCGCGCTGGGCGGCGCCCCACACGTACATCGGGAAGGTGATCGAGCTCGGGCTCGCGTTGAAGTTCGTGATGATGTAGTCGTCGAAGCTCAGCGAGAAGGCGAGCAGTCCTCCCGCCGCGATTCCCGGCGCCGCCAGGGGCAGCGTCACCCGCAGGAACGTCTGGGTCGGGTTGGCCCCGAGGTCGGCGGCGGCCTCCTCGAGCCGGGGGTCGAGGGTCGCCACCCGGGCCTTGACCGCGACGACGACGAACGAGACGCAGAACATGATGTGCGCGATGAGGATCGCCACCGGCCCGGCGGGGATGCCGGCCATCAGGAAGAGCGTCAGCAGGCTCGACCCCATGACGACCTCGGGAGTGGCCATCGGCATGAAGATGAGCAGGTTGGTGGCGGAGCGTCCCCTGAACCGGTAGCGGCCCAGGGCGAAGGCGATCATCGTGCCGAGGATCGTCGCGATGATCGAGGCGGTGATGCCGATGCGCAGGCTCAGACCCAGCGAGTCGCAGATGCCTGGAGCGCCACAGGGGTTGGTCCAGGCGTCGGTGGAGAACTCGTTGAACGTGTAGTTGAACTTGCCCTTCGGGTCGTTGAACGAGAAGACCGCGACGATGACGTTGGGCACGAGCGTGTAGGCGAGCACGGCGAGTGCTGCGAACGTGATGAGGTGACGCTTGATCCAGGCCATCAGAGCAGCTCCTCCGTGCCGGCCTTGCGGACGTAGGAGGCCACAAGCGCCAGGATGATGACGAGCAGCACGAACGAGAGCGCTGCAGCGAGCGGATAGTCGAGGACGCGTAGGAACTGGCTGTCGATGACCGCCCCGATCATCGTCGTCTGGGTGTTGCCGAGCAGACGAGCGTTGATGAAGTCACCCGAGGCCGGGATGAACGTCAGCAGGGTCCCGGCCACGACGCCCGGGAGGGACAGTGGCCACGTCACCTTGCGGAAGGTCTGCCACGGCGAGGCGTACAGGTCGCTCGCCGCCTCGAGCAGCCGCGGGTCGAGCCGCTCGAGGGTCGCGTAGAGCGGCAGGATCATGAACGGCAGGAAGTTGTAGGTCAGTCCCATGACCACCGCGAACGGTGAGAAGAGCAGCGAGTCGTTGGCGGTGAGCCCCAGCGCCTGGAGCACGCTGGTCACCCCGAGCTTGTTGGCCCAGTCGGTGACGACCCAGTTGTCCGACAGAATCGTCTTCCAGGCGAGCGTCCGGATGAGGAAGCTCGTGAAGAACGGCGCGATGACGAGCACGAGGACGACGTTCTTCCAGCGCCCCGCCTTCTGCGCGATGAAGTAGGCGAGCGGGTAGCCCAGCACGAGCGCGAGGACCGTCGCCGTGCCGGCGTAGAGCAGGGAGCGCAGCATCTGCGGCCAGTAGGTGGTGAGCGCCTGACCGTAGACCGCGATGTTGCCCGTGAAGACGAAGCCGTCGTCGACGTTGCCCTCCTGCAGGGACTGCGAGGCAAGGGTGATCATCGGCACGACGAAGAAGACGAACAGCCAGAGCAGGCCCGGGAGCAGGAGCGCGTAGGGGACCCAGTTGCGGCGTCGTCGGCCCTCCGCGACCGAGCTTCCGGTCGAGAGGACCGCGGCGTCAGCCACGATCGTCCACCAGCTCGGCCCCCGCCTCGGCGTCCTGGGACGCGTCGAGGGCGAAACCGTGCTCGGCGGCCCACGAGACGGTCACGTTCTCGCCCAGGCGTGCCCGCGCCGTGCCGTCGTTCTGCTGGACGACGGTCAGCTCCTGTCCCCAGGGCATCTCCACGCTGTACTGCGTCGCGACCCCGGTGAAGGACACGTCTCGCACGAGGCCGCTCAGGCGGTTGGGACCACCTGACTCGCCGAGCCGGAGCTTCTCGGGACGCACGCCGAGCCAGACGTCCCCCACCCCCTGGGGCAGGTGGTCGCGCACGACCTCGAGCTCGGTGTCGTGGCTGCGGACGCGGACGACGCCGTTGCCCGACTCGCTGCCGAGCACCGAGGCACGCAACAGGTTGGACTGGCCGAGGAAGTTGGCCACGAAGGTCGAGCTCGGGCGCTCGTACAGCGTCGCCGGGTCGCCGAGCTGCTCCATCCGACCGGCGTTCATGACGGCGATGCGGTCGGCCATCGTCATGGCCTCCTCCTGGTCGTGCGTGACGTGGATGAACGTCAGCCCGACCTCCTGCTGGATCCGCTTGAGCTCGATCTGCATCTGCCGGCGCAGCTTGAGGTCGAGGGCCCCCAGGGGCTCGTCGAGCAGCAGCACGTCGGGACGGTTGACGAGAGCGCGCGCGAGCGCCACCCGCTGCTGCATGCCGCCGGAGAGCTGGGTCGGTCGTTTCGTCGCCACCTGCTCGAGCTGGACGAGCTCGAGGGCCTCCCTCGCCTTGCGCTTGGCGTCCTTGTCGCCTCGGCGCTTGAGGCCGAACATGACGTTGTCGACGACCGTCATGTGCGGGAACAGGGCGTACGACTGGAAGACGGTGTTGACGTTGCGCTGGTAGGCCTTCGTGTCGGTGATGTCCTCGTCGCCGATCGTGATCCGGCCACCCGTCGGGTCCTCCAGCCCCGCGATCATGCGCAGGGTCGTCGTCTTGCCGCAGCCCGAGGGCCCGAGCAGGGCGAAGAACGAGCCGGCCTCGATCGTCAGGTCGAGCGGGTGGACGGCCGTGAAGGTCGCGAACGACTTGGTCAGCGCGACCAGCGACAGGTCGCCCTTGCCTGTTCGGTCCACGGTCGTGTCTCCCATCAGGCGGTGGTGAGGGCCGAGTAGGCCTTGGCGAACTTCGTCTCCTCGTCCGCGGTGAGCGGGCGGAACACCTGGGCCTTGGCCAAGGTCTCCGCGCTCGGGAAGATCAGCTGGTTCCCGCCGAGCTCGGCGTCCGTGGCCGCGACCGCCGCCCTCGTCCCGGCCACGGGCGGGATGTAGTTCACCCAGGCCTCGACCTCGGCCATGACCTTGGGGTCGTAGTAGTAGTCGATGAGCTTCTCGGCGTTCTTCTTGTGCTTGGCCAGCGCCGGGACGACGAAGTTGTCGGTCCAGAGCGTGTAACCGGCGGCCGGGAGCGTCAGGCCGAGCTCGGGGCTGTCGACCTTCAGGGAGGCGACGTCGCCGGACCACGCGACGCACGCCGCGATGTCGCCCTTGGCCAGACCGTCGGTGTAGTCGTTGCCGGTGAAGCCCTTGAGCTGCCCGGAGTCCTTCGCCTGCTGGATCATGGCGAGAGCTGCTTCGAAGTCCGCGGCGGTGAACTTCGAGATGTCCTTGCCCTGCTCCATCATGACGAGGCCCATGGTGTCGCGCATCTCGGTGAGGAGCGTGACCTTGCCCTTGAGCGACGGGTCGGTGAGCAGCTGGGTGATCGTCTCGATCTTCTTGCCGCCGGTCGCCTTCGTGTTGTAGCCGATGCAGCCGAAGCCGGCCTGCCAGGGCAGCGAGTACTGGCGCCCCGGGTCGAACTCGACGTTCTGGAACGACCCCTCGAGGTTCTTGGCGTTCGGGATGTTCGCCATGTCGAGCTTCTGCACGTAGCCCTGGCGAATGAGGCGCGCCACCATCCAGTCGGTGCTGACCCACACGTCCCGGCCCGTGTCGGTGCCACCCTCCAGCAGGGGTCGGACCTTCGCGTAGAACTCGTCGTTGTCGTTGTAGTCCTCGGTGTAGTTGACCTTGATGCCGGTCTTCTTCGTGAAGGCGTCGAGGCTCGGGCGGCTCTTGCCGTCCTCCGAGACGTCGATGTACTCCTGCCAGTTCGACCAGTTGACGATCTTCTCGGTGTCGGACATGTCCTTGGCGGCCGCTGCGGTCCTGGCGGCGCTCGCGGTGCCGCTCGCGCCGCTGCCGCTCGACGGGTTCTTTCCCGCCGAGCCGCAGGCGGCGAGGAACGCCGCGGCGCTCACGCCCGCGGCGCCCATCATGGCCGACCGGCGGGACACCATGCCGCGTAGCAGGGCAGCGCGCAGCACGGGGTTGTCGCGGTCGAAGCTCTTGTCGTTCATCTACGTCTCCAGGGGTTTCGGGATCGGTCAGGAGGGGATCGACACTGACCCGGTCGGGCTGGTGGTGCAGGTGCCGGCGGCCCCCGCCGCCGGTGGACGGTGCGCCGCCGAGTCGGGACGGCGGCGCACCGGGGCTCAGGACTCGATGTTGGCCATCACGTGCTTCACGCGGGTGTAGTCCTCCAGTCCGTACATGGACAGGTCCTTGCCGTAGCCGCTGTGCTTGAAGCCCCCGTGAGGCATCTCGGCGACGATCGGGATGTGCGTGTTGATCCACACGCAGCCGAAGTCGAGCTTGCGGCTCATCCGCATCGCCCGACCGAAGTCCTTGGTCCACACGCTCGAGGCCAGGCCGTACTGCACGCCGTTGGCCCAGGCGAGCGCCTCGGCCTCGTCGGTGAACTGCTGCACGGTGATGACCGGGCCGAAGATCTCGTTCTGGATCTGCTCGTCGTCCTGGCGCAGGCCGGCGAGCACGGTCGGCTCGAAGAAGTAGCCGTCGCCGAGGCCGTCGGCCCGTCGGCCGCCGGCCGCGACCCGTGCGTGGTCGGGGAGGCGGTCGATCATGCCACCGACGTGGGCGACCTGGTTCGGGTTGTTGACGGGGCCGAAGAGCGCGTCGGCGTCGTCGGGCATACCGACCTTGGCCTCGTTCCTGGCGTACTCCGCGAGGGCGTCGACGAATTCGTCGTGGATGCGGGGACCGGCAAGGACGCGGGTGGCCGCCGTGCAGTCCTGACCGGCGTTGAAGTAGCCACCGATCGCGATGCCCTCGACGGCTGCCTCGAGGTCGGCGTCGTCGAAGACCACGACGGGCGCCTTGCCGCCGAGCTCGAGGTGCACGCGCTTGAGGTCGCGCGAGGCGCTCTCGGCGACCTGCATGCCGGCGCGCACCGAGCCGGTGATCGCGACCAGGGCCGGCGTCGGGTGCTCGACGACCATGCGGCCGGTCTCACGGTCACCGGTGATGACGTTGAAGGTGCCCTCGGGCAGGAACTCCGAGGCGAGCTCGGCGAGCAGCAGCGTCGTCTCCGGCGTCGTGTCGGACGGCTTGAGCACGATGGTGTTTCCCGCGGCCAGGGCCGGCGCGATCTTCCACATCGCCATCATCATCGGGTAGTTCCACGGGGTGACCTGGCCGACGACGCCGATGGGCTCGCGGCGCACGAAGGAGGTGTGCCCCTTCATGTACTCCCCGGCCGACTTTCCCTCGAGCACGCGCGCCGCGCCGGCGAAGAAGCGCAGCTGGTCGAGCATCGGAGGCATCTCCTCGCTCGCAGTCAGGGCGTGCGGCTTGCCGGTGTTCTCACCCTCGAGCCGGACGAAGTCGTCGGCTCGGGCCTCGATGGCGTCGGCAAACTTCAGCAGCGCCTGCTGGCGCTCGCTCGGGGTCGTGTCACCCCACGTCTCGAACGCCTTGGAGGCCGCGGCATACGCCCGGTCGACGTCGGACTGGCTGCTCACGGGCGCCTTGGCCACGACCTGCGCCGACGACGGGTCGACGATGTCGGTCATGGTGTCGCCCTCGGGGTCGACGTACTGGCCACCGATGAAGTTGCGGAGCTGGCGGGGCTTCGAAGTCATGCGGGAATGCTAAACGCAGACCTTCGCAATCAGGAAGGGTTGATGGGCCACTTCTTCGGAATCAGTTGGGAAGGCACTTGCCAACAGCGCGTTCCACAGGTCAGTATCGGGACATGACGACCATCCGAGGCGTGGCCAACGCGGCCGGTTCCGGAGGCGGTAGGGCACGGAAACCGGCGGTCAACCTCGACGACGTGAGCAAGACGATCATCGAGCTGCTCCAGCACGACGGCCGCAAGTCGTACGCGTCGATCGCCCAGCAGGTGGGGCTCTCCGAGGCCGCCGTGCGCCAGCGCGTGCAACGGCTGCTCGACGCCGACGTGATGCAGATCGTCGCCGTGACCGATCCCCTGCAGGTGGGGTTCCAGCGACAGGCCATGGTCGGCCTGCGCGTGTCCGGCGACATGACGTCGGTGGCCGACGCCCTCACCGAGATGGACGAGGTCTCCTACGTCGTGACGACGGCCGGCAGCTTCGACGTGCTGGCCGAGGTCGTCTGCGAGAACGACGCCCACCTGCTCGAGCTGCTCACCAGCCGCATCCGCCCTCTCCCGGGCGTCACGGCGACCGAGACGTTCGTCTACCTGAAACTCAACAAACAGCTCTACAACTGGGGTACACGATGAGCATCAACCCGAACCAGGTCTGGGAACCGTCCTCGGACACCCGGACGCCGACCGGCACCCTCCACTCGGAGGCGGCCCGAGACCACCTGTGGATGCACTTCACGCGCCACTCGGTGTTCGAGGAGAAGGACACCGGCGGGCTCGGCCACTCGGTCCCCATCATCACCAAGGGGAAGGGCTGGACGATCTGGGACGACCGTGGCAACGAGTACATCGACGGGCTCGCCGGCCTCTTCGTCGTCCAGGCCGGCCACGGGCGCGAGGAGCTCGCCGAGGCCGCTGCCAAGCAGGCCAAGGAGCTGGCGTTCTTCCCGCTGTGGAGCTACGCCCACCCCAGGGCCATCGAGCTCGCCGAGCGTCTCGCGGCATACGCCCCCGGTGACCTCAACCGCGTCTTCTTCACGACCGGCGGCGGCGAGGCCGTCGAGACCGCCTGGAAGCTCGCGAAGCAGTACTACAAGCTGACCGGCAAGCCGACCAAGCACAAGGTCATCTCGCGTGCCGTCGCCTACCACGGCACCCCGCAGGGCGCCCTGTCGATCACCGGCATCCCGGCGGCCAAGGAGATGTTCGAGCCGCTCGTGCCCGGCGCGCACAAGGTGCCGAACACCAACCTGTACCGCGCGCCCGAGCACCTGCGCGACGACGAGAAGGCCTTCGGGCGCTGGGCCGCCGACCGCATCGCCGAGGCCATCGAGTTCGAGGGTCCCGACACCGTCGCGGCCGTCTTCCTCGAGCCGGTGCAGAACTCCGGTGGCTGCTTCCCGCCGCCGGCCGGCTACTTCGAGCGCGTGCGGGAGATCTGCGACGAGTACGACGTGCTGCTCGTCTCCGACGAGGTCATCTGCAGCTTCGGCCGCATCGGCTCGATGTTCGCCTGCGACGACTTCGGCTACGTGCCCGACATCATCACGTGCGCCAAGGGCATGACGAGCGGCTACTCCCCCATCGGCGCGATGATCGCGAGCGACCGTCTCTTCGAGCCGTTCAAGCAGGGCACGACGTACTTTCCGCACGGCTACACGTTCGGCGGGCACCCCGTGTCGGCCGCGGTCGCGATGGCCAACCTCGACATCTTCGAGCGCGAGGGCCTCAACGACCGGGTCAAGCAGAACGCGCCGGCGTTCAAGGCGGCCCTCGACCGGCTGCTAGACCTGCCGCTCGTCGGCGACGTGCGCGGCGCCGGCTACTTCTACGGCATCGAGCTCGTCAAGGACAAGGCCACGCGCGAGACCTTCAACGACGCCGAGTCCGAGCGCCTGCTGCGCGGCTTCCTCTCCAAGGCACTGTTCGACGCCGGGCTCTACTGCCGCGCCGACGACCGCGGCGACCCCGTCATCCAGCTCGCGCCGCCGCTGATCATGGGGCCCGAGCAGTTCGACGACATCGAGTCGCGTCTGCGGTCGGTGCTCGTCGAGGCCGAGAACCACCTCTGACCGCTTCTTCCTCGCGTATGCCGTGGGGGTAGCGCAAGGGCACGGAGCCACCCGTTCGCGGGTGGCTCCGTGCGTTTCCGGCCGGACTTCGTCGCGCACGGCCGCCGGAACGCTGGGTGGCGCCGTTCGTTGGGTAGGTATCCGTCAGATGCGACGCCGACGCAAGGAGAACGACATGGGATTCCTCGACAAGCTGCTCGGGCGCGAGCCGCTGCAGCAGCAACAGCGCACTGCCCCCGCCCCGACCGGCCAGCCCTACCAGGTTCCGTCGCCTCGAGGGGGCGCCTCGAGCGAGGACGAGCGCGCCATCGCCCGCTACAAGTACCTCCTGCGCACCGCGGACCCGGAGGACATCGAAAGGGTGCACGCCGAGGCGTTCGGCAAGCTGTCGCCCGAGCAGCGCCAGATGGTGCTCCAGCGCCTCACCGAAGACCTCCCCGAGAACGAGCGGCCCCGCAGCGACCAGCCCGCCGACCTCGCCCGTAGCGCCACGCGCGCGGAGATGAGCCGGCCCGGCTACCTGCAGGGAGCGTTCGGCGGCGGACGCGGGATGGGCGGCGGCATGGGCATGGGCGGCATGATCGCCGGCTCGATGCTGGGCACCATCGCCGGTGTCGTCGTCGGGTCCGCGCTCGCCGACATGATGCTCGGCGGCTACGAGTCCTCGCCCGAGGCCCAGGAGGCCGGCGACGCGGGCGCCGACGCCGGCGACTCGGGTGATGCCGGGGGCGACTCGGGCGACTCGGGCGACGGCGGCGGCGACGCGGGTGATGCCGGCGGCGACGCGGGTGATGGCGGCGGTGATGCCGGCGGCTCCGACTTCGGGGACTTCGGCGGCGGCGACTTCGGCGGCGGCGACTTCGGCGGCGGCGACTTCGGCGGCGGTGACTTCGGCGGTTTCTGACCGGTGAGCGGGCCGGGTTCCGCAGCGCCCCGGCTGCGGAACCCGGCCTTGGCCGGGGCCCGACTCAGACGCCCGCGAGCCAGTGGAAGAGGGCAGCGATCCCCAGGATCACCGGCACCGACGCGAACGTGCTGACGAAGATGGTGTCGCGGGCCAGGTTGACCTCGCGGCGGTAGCGGACGGCATACGTGAAGATGTTCTGGGCCGTGGGCAGGGCGGCCGTCACGACCACGGCGAAAAGGGCCTCGCCGCGAAGCCCCAGCGCCAGGCCCACCCCGAGGGCGATCGCGGGCATGGCGAGGACCTTGAGCCCGACCACGGTCCACACGTGCGCGGCGCCCCTGCCCGTCGCAGGTCGTGGGCCACGGCGTAGCGAGATGCCGAAGGCGACGAGCATCGAGGGAACGGCCATCGCACCGAGCAGGTCGATCGGCGCTGCCACGACCCGTGGCAGCTCGATGTCGAAGACGGCGATGAGCAGGCCAGCGATGGCACCGAGCGTGATCGGGTTGCTGAACATCCGACGCAGGCTCCGCAGCAGCGTCGGCCGCTCGCCGCGGGCGTCGCTGTCGAAGAGCGCCATGGAGATCGGCGTGATGACGAGCAGCTGCATGAGCAGGGTCGGCGCCACCCAGGCGACGTCGCCGAGCACGTAGAGCGCGATGGGGATGCCGAGGTTGCCCGCGTTGACGTAGGCCGCCGACAGGCTCCCGATGAGGCGTGACCCGAGTCCCTCTCCCGCCCAACGGAACCGGGCGACGAGCAGGTAGACACCCACCACCGACGCGAAGCTGATGAGCGACGTCACGAGGTTCGCCGACAGCACGGCGTCGAGCGACGTGCGCTGCATGACGGTGAGCAGCAGAGCCGGTGACGCGACGTGGAAGGCGAGCCGCGACAGGTTGACCTGTGCCGACTCGTCGAGGATGCGTCGATGCGCCAGGAACCAACCGACCGCGACGATGACCGCGATCGTCGCGAAACCCTCGAGGACCCCGACCATGCGCCCGATCCTGTCAGCGGGCCGGCGACGCGTGACGATCGGGTCCGGTCCTCGATCATTCACGGCGCCGCGCCGGGCAGGATGGGCGCATGGAGATCGAGACGCTCGAGGAGTTCGACGACCACCTCGAGTCGGACACCCCGCTGCGCGGGCTCAGGCTTCAGGACCTCGACCTCACCGGCTACGCCGGCCGCCTCGCCGCCCGAGGCGATCTCACCGGCCTCGTGGTGCTCGGCGGCGACGTGCCACTGGCGGAGGCCGAGGTGCTGCTGCGCGGCGGGGCGATCCTCTTCCCCGGCGTCGCGGAGGCGCCGGTCGACCCGTGGCGCGGGCTCTACCTGCCGTCCGACCTCTACGCCGGTCTCGAGCACGGCTACGCCGCGACCCCCGATGCGAAGGCGTACGCCTGGTTCGTCGACGCCAGGCTGCGCACCGACGCGTACTGCACCCTCGTGCGGGCGATCCACGACGACTCCGTGACCGACGACCTCGACGAGTTCGTCCAAGGTCGATCGGTGGTCGGCATCATGGGCGGCCATGCGCTACAACGCGACTCGCCGTCGTATGCCGCAGCGGCCGGCCTCGGCCACGCTCTCGCCGAGGAGGGCTACCTCGTCGCGACGGGCGGTGGTCCGGGGGCCATGGAGGCCGCCAACCTCGGCGCCCTGTGCCGCAGCGTGGAGGCCGTGCAGGAGGCGGTGGCTCGTGTTGCGCCGGTGCCGAGCTTCCGGCCGGACATCACGGCCTGGGCGGCCGGCGCGCTGGCGGCGCGTCAGGCCGTTGCCGGTGACGAGCCGGAGGCCACCACCGACACGCTCGGACCCGCGGCCCGTTCGCTCGGCATCCCGACGTGGTTCTACGGGCACGAGCCGCCGAACGTCTTCTGCGACGTCATCGCGAAGTACTTCTCGAACGCCATCCGCGAGGAGGGGCTGCTCGCCCGGTCCGATGCCGGGATCGTCGTGCTCGACGGCGCCGCCGGCACGGTGCAGGAGATCTTCCAGGCGGTGACGCCGCTCTTCTACGCCGCCGACGACGCGCCACTGCCGCCCCTCGTGCTCGTCGGGCGCGAGCACTGGACCGAGCGGGTGCCGGTCTGGTCGGCCATCACGGCCATGGCGGCCGGCCGCCCGATGGAGCAGGCCATCCACCTCGTCGACACGATCGACGACGTCCTCCCCCTCCTCCCGTCGCTCGACGCCGTCAGGAACTGAGCACTCGACGAAGGCGGCTGGGACGGTCAGGCGGGGTCGGTGGGGCGCAGCACCGGCGCGAGGGTGTCGAGCACCGACGCGTCCTCGATCGTGGCCGGCACGGCCGCGTGCTTGCCGTCGGCCATCTCGCGCATCGTCTTGCGCAGGATCTTGCCCGAACGCGTCTTGGGCAGGGCGGCCACGATGTCGACCCGGTGCAGGGCCGCCACCGCGCCGACCTCCGAGCGCACCCGCGCCACGAGCTCGCGGCGGATGCGGTCGCCATCGGCGTCGGCGTCGATGCCGGACTTCAGCACGACGAGGGCCCGCGGCACCTGACCCTTGAGGTCGTCGTGGACACCGATGACCGCGCACTCCGCCACCGCCTCGTGGCCGGCGAGCGCCGCCTCGAGCGACCCCGTGGAGAGGCGGTGCCCGGCGACGTTGAGCACGTCGTCGGTGCGGCCCATGACGAACAGGTAGCCGTCCTCGTCGAGGTAGCCACCGTCGCCGGTCAGGTAGTAGCCGGGGTGGGCCGACAGGTAGGAGCTGACGTAGCGGTCGTCGTCGCCCCACAGCGTCGGGAGCGTGCCGGGTGGCATCGGCAGCTTGATGCAGATCGCGCCCTCGACACCGGGCTCGACCTGCTGGCCCGAGCCGTCGAGCACCTGTACGTCGTAGCCGGGGACGGCCACCGTCGGTGAGCCCGCCTTGATCGGAAGCAATCCGATCCCCTTGGGGTTGCAGGCGATCGGCCACCCCGTCTCGGTCTGCCACCAGTTGTCGATGACCGGCTTGCCGAGCGCGGCCGATGCCCACTCGTAGGTGTCGGGATCGAGCCGCTCTCCCGCGAGGAAGAGCGCGCGGAAATGTGACAGGTCGTGCTCGGCCAGCTTCGAGGCGGTCGAGTCCTCCTTCTTGATCGCACGGAACGCGGTCGGTGCGGTGAAGAGGCAGACCGCGCCGTAGTCGGCGATGACCCGCCAGAACGCCCCGGCGTCGGGCGTGCCCACCGGCTTGCCCTCGTAGAGCACGGTCGTCGCGCCCGTCAGCAGCGGCGCGTAGACGATGTAGGAGTGGCCGACGACCCAGCCGACGTCGCTCGCGGTGAACATCGTCTCCCCCGGCGCCACGTCGTAGAGGTTCGCCATCGACCAGCGCAGCGCGACGGCATACCCGCCGCTGTCGCGGTAGATCCCCTTGGGCTTCCCGGTCGTGCCGGACGTGTAGAGGATGTAGAGCGGGTCGGTGGCGGCGACGGTGACGCAGTCGGCCGGCTCGGCGTCGGCGTAGACCTCGTCCCAGGTCATCTCCTCCCAGTCCGTGTCGCGCTCGCCGACCGCAGCCGGCGACTGCTCCCGCTGGAGCACGATGACGGACTCGGGCTTGTGGCTGCTGCGGTCGAGCGCCGCGTCGAGCATCGGCTTGTACTCGACGATGCGCGACGGCTCGACGCCGCAGCTCGCCGACACGACGACCTTGGGCTCGGCGTCCTCGAGGCGCGCGGCCAGCTCCTGCGGGGCGAAGCCGCCGAAGACCACCGAGTGGATGGCTCCCAGCCGCGCGCACGCGAGCATCGCGACGACCGCCTCGGGGACCATCGGCATGTAGATGACGACCCGGTCGCCCTTCTCGACGCCCAGGCCGGCGAGCGCTCCGGCGAAGCGCGACACGCGAGACAGCAGGTCGGCATACGTCAGCGTCTCCTTGCTGCCCGTCACCGGTGAGTCGTAGTGGAGGGCCGGCTGGTCACCACGGCCCGCGGCGACGTGCCGGTCGAGCGCGTTGAAGCAGACGTTGAGCTCGGCGTCGGGGTACCAGCGGTAGAACGGGGGTCGCGAGTCGTCGAGGATGCGAGTGGGTGGGGTCACCCAGTCGATGGCCGTCGCAGCCTCGCGCCAGAAGCCCTCGGGGTCGGCCAGGCTCGCGTCGTGGACCTTCCGGTATGCCGTGTCGGCGCCGTCGCTCATGCCCTCACTCTGCCGTCGCGCCCTCCACGACACCAGAGTCGATGCGCCGAGATGACGGCTCCACGGGACGAGCGGTACGGATCGCGACGCACATCACAGCGGCCAGGACGCAGAGGACGGCTGCCGCGTACCACGCGAGGTCGTAGGTGCCCAGCTGGTCGCGCACGAGACCGGCCCCGAGCGCGGCGACCGCGGCGCCGAGCTGGTGCGAGGCGAAGACCCAGCCGAACACGATCGGTGCCCGCTCACCGAACGCACTGCGGCACAGCGCGATCGTCGGCGGCACGGTCGCGACCCAGTCGAGTCCGTAGAAGAGGATGAAGGCGAGCATGTTGACGTGCAGGTCGTCGCTGAAGAGCGACGGCAGCAGGAAGAGCGAGGCGCCGCGCAGCGTGTAGTACGTGGCGAGGAGGGCGCGCGGGTCGACCCGGTCTGTGAGCCAGCCCGAGAAGACCGTGCCGACGACGTCGAAGACGCCGACGAGGGCGAGCAGGCCGGCAGCGGTGGTCGTCGGCATGCCGTGGTCGTGGGCCGCCGGGATGAAGTGGGTGCCCACGAGGCCGTTGGTGGACATGCCGCAGACCGCGAAGCTGCCGACCAGCAGCCAGAAGACGCCGGTGCGGGACGCGTCGCGCAGCGTGCCGAGGGCGAGGTGGACAGGGTGCCCGGTGGGCCGCGGCGGGCGCGCCACCGACGTGCCCTCGGGGGTACCGTACGCGGCGAGGCCGAGCACGCTCGGGTGGTCGTGCAGCTTCCACAGCACGAGCGGGACCACGGTCAGGGCCGCGGCCGCGGTGGCGATGGCCGCCGTGCGCCAGCCGTGGTGCTCCGCGAGCCAGGCGAGCACGGGCAGGAAGATGAGCTGCCCGGTGGCGCCGGCCGCGGTGAGGATGCCCGTGACGAGGCCGCGGCGGGCGACGAACCACCGGCCGGTGACGGTGGCGACGAGGCCCATCGACATGGCCCCGGTGCCCATCCCGACGACGATGCCCCAGCACAGCACCAGCTGCCACGACTGGGTCATCCAGATGGGCAGCAGCGAGCCGAGGCTCACCAGCGCCATCGCGACCGCGACGACCCGCTGGATTCCGAGGCGCTCCATCAGGGCCGCCGAGAACGGGGCCGCGAGCCCGAAGAGGACGAGGTTCACCGAGACGGCGCCGCCGATGACGCCCATCGGCCAGCCGAACTCGTCGTGGAGCGGCGTCATGAGGACGCCGGGGGTCGAGCGGAAGCCGGCGGCGCCGATGATGGTGAGGAACGTGACGACGGCGACCCACCACGCGGGGTGGATGCGGCGGGTCCGCGAGGGCGCGTCGACGGTGCGGTCGGTGAGGGTCACGGGGCAACTCTGCGGCATACGTGGTCGACGACACGAGTGGCCGGACGGACATCGTGTGAAAGAATCCGGCCATGACCCGGACCCCGGCCACTCGGCCTCACCTCGTCGTCGTGCTCGCCCTCGACACCGTCATCGGCTTCGAGCTGGGTCTCGCCCACCGGTTCCTCGCCTCCTCCGCCCTCGACCCCGGCTGGCCCGGCGAGCCGACCGGCTCGGCGCCGCCCTACGACGTGCGCATGGTGACGGTCGACGACGGGCCCGTCCGCACGTCCGCCGGCTACCAGGCTCTGCCCACCGACCCGAACACGCTCGTGGCGCAGGCCGACACGATCGTCATCCCGGGGATCAACGGCTCGATCATCCACGACGGCGCGCTCCCCGACCCCCTCGTCCGACTGGCGGCCACGGCACGGCCCGGCGCGCGCTGGCTCTCGATCTGCACCGGCGCGTTCGTGCTCGCGGCGCTCGGCAAGCTCGACGGTCGGGAGGCCACCACACACTGGTGCCACGCCGACGCCTTCCGGCGGCTCTTCCCGCAGGTGCTCCTCACGCCCGACGTGCTCTACGTCGACCACGGCGACGTGCTCACCTCGGCCGGGAACGCCGCCGGCATCGACCTGCTGCTCCACGTGCTCCGCTCCGACCACGGCTCCGAGGCCGCGAACAGGGTGGCCCGGGGTGCGGTGGTCGCGCCGTGGCGCGCCGGCGGCCAGGCCCAGTTCATCGACCGTCCGGTGCCCGACGAGTCCGACGCCGGCACCGGGCCGACCCGGGCGTGGGCGCTCGAGCGGCTCGACCAGACGCTCTCGCTCGCCGACCTGGCCCGGCACGCGGGGATGAGCGTGCGCACCTTCACGCGCCGGTTCCGCGAGGAGACGGGCGAGACGGCCGTGACGTGGCTGAACCGGGCGCGCGTCGACCGGGCGCGGCACCTGCTCGAGACGACCGACCTGCCCGTCGACCGGGTCGCCGCCGACGCCGGGTTCGGCACGACGGCCTCGCTCCGCCAGCACCTCGCGACGGCGGTCGGTCTCTCCCCGCTCGCGTACCGTCGCACCTACCGCGCCGAGTCCGCCTGACGAAGCGGCCCTCCAGGGGAGCTCGGCGCCCCGTCAGGTGGCGAGCGGTAGGTGCGGGTGCTTCGGCGAGCGTCCCTGGAACGACAGGATGGCCGGGTTCTGGATCTCGCCGCCGCGGATCTCGATGGAGCGTCGGATCGTCGGCGAGGCGTCCCAGGCCTCCGGACCGCCCATGACCGTCGGCAGGAACGGCAGGAGCGCCTCGCTGATCTCCCACGTGGCGGCGTCCCAGAGGTAGCTCGGGCTGTGGTCGACGGCGTAGTAGAGCACGTGGTCCCCGACCATGAAGGTGGGCTCCGTGAAGGTCGTCGGCCTCGCCCAGGTGAAACCCATGCCCTCGTCGCATGACACGTCGACGACGATGCTGCCCGGCGTCATCCGCTTGAGGTCGTCGTCGTCCATGAAGGTGAGTGGGGCGTCGGTGTCCTGGAGCACGCAGTTGACGACGACGTCGTGCTCGGAGAGGAACTCGCCCAGCAGCACCGGACCGTCGTCTGTCACGGCGTGGCTCACCCGCGCCGTGGTCTCGTCGGTGTCGAAGTGCACGATCCGCGCGGAGTGGATCGGCGAGGCCACGGCGGCCTTCTGGCGGTGGGTCAGCACGTCGACCTCGCCGATGCCAAGCGCCTTGAGGGCGGTCACGGCCCCGCGGGCGGTGGCACCGAAACCGATGACGACGGCTCGTCGTTGCGGGCCGTAGTCGCCCGTGATGCCGGCGATCTGCAGTGCGTGCAGCACCGAGCAGTAGCCGGCGAGCTCGTTGTTCTTGTGGAAGACGTGCAGGCTGAACGAGCCGTCCTTGTTCCAGTGGTTCATCGCCTCGAAGGCGATGAGGGTCAGCTGCCGGTCGATGGCGACCTGGGTCAGCTCGGCGTCCTGGACGCAGTGCGGCCAGCCCCAGAGGACCTGCCCGACGCGCAGCGCGGCGATGTCGGCGAGGAGCGGCTTCGGGGCCAGCACGACGTCGCAGCGCTCCACGAGCTGCTCGCGGCCGAGGAAGCCTCCGACGTAGCGCGCGAGCTGGTCGTCGGAGACGCCGTAGCGCTCGCCGTAGCCCCGCTCGAGGAAGACCCGGTCGCGCAGCCCCTCGGGCAGCCGGTCGAGGTGCTTGGGGTGCAACGGCAGCCGGTGTTCGTTCTCCTTGAGGGAGCGGGCCATCACGCCGAGGCTGAGCTGGGCCATGCGCGTACCTCCTGGTGATCGTCTCGCGCTCTGTCCGGGACGAGTTCGTCACCGGTGCCCGCGCAGGGACGACCCCGCCAGCGTACGCGTGTCAGGCCGTCGAGGCGGCGAGCTGCCCGCAGGCTCCGTCGATGTCCTGGCCGCGCGTGTCGCGGATCGTCGTGGGGATGCCGTGGGACCGCAGTCGCTCGACGAAGTTCTGCTCGACACCGGGTCGCGACGCGGTCCACTTCGAGCCCGGGGTCGGGTTGAGCGGGATCGGGTTGACATGCACCCAGCCCTTGCCGCGGGACGCCAGCTTCTCGCCGAGCAGGTCGGCGCGCCAGCCCTGGTCGTTGATGTCGCGGATCAGGGCGTACTCGATGGACACGCGCCGGCCGGTCGCCTCGTAGTAGCGGTGCGCGGCGTCGAGGGCCTCGTCGACCTTCCACCGCGTGTTGATGGGCACGAGCTCGTCGCGCAGCTCGTCGTCGGGGGCGTGCAGCGACAGGGCGAGCGTGACCGGGATGCCCTCGGCGGTCAGCTTGTCGATGCCGGGGACGAGCCCGACCGTCGACATCGTGATGCCGCGGGCCGACATGCCGAGCCCGTCGGGCGCCGGGTCGGTGAGACGCCGGATGGCGCCGATCGAGGCCTTGTAGTTGGCCAGGGCCTCCCCCATGCCCATGAAGACGACGTTGCTGACGCGCAGCGGGTGCTCGCGGTCCTCGTCGTCGTCGCCACCGGCGAGCTCGCCGCGGCGCAGCGCACGGGCGGCCCAGACCACCTGCTCGACGATCTCGCCGGCCGACATGTTGCGGGTGAGCCCCGCCTGGCCGGTCGCGCAGAACGGGCAGTTCATGCCGCAGCCGGCCTGGCTCGAGATGCAGATGGTGACGCGCTTCGGGTAGCGCATGAGCACCGACTCGACGATCGCGCCGTCGTGCAGGCGCCACGCGTACTTCATCGTCTGGCCGTCGTCGGCGACGCGCTGGACGATCGGCGTGAGCAGCGTCGGGAGCAGGTCGGCGACGAGCTCGGAGCGCACCTGCTTGGGCAGGTCGGTCATCTGCTCGGGGTCGTCGACGAGCCGCTCGAAGTAGTGAGTGGAGAGCTGCTTGGCGCGGAAGCCCTTGTGCCCGAGCGCCTCGACGGCCTCCTTGCGCTCGGCCGGGCTGAAGTCGGCGAGGTGCCGTGGGGGCTTGCCACGCCGCGGAGCCTTGAAGGTCAGCTGGCCCGGCACGGGTCGTGCAGTCGTCGGCTCGGGGAGCGCCACGGGGGCGGGTGCGGCGGGAGTCTCAGTCATGGCTCCCCCATTCTCTCAGGTGGAGTCAAAACCGGCCGTATGCCGTCGCGCTCGGTCACGTTGAGCCGTGCCGACGCGCCGACGCGCCGACGTGCCGACGTGCCGACGTGCCGACGTGCTCTCAGCTGGGTCGGGCCGCGAGCAGCGTGAGGACGGCCCAGACGATCGGCGCGACGACGACGAGCGAGTCGAGCCGGTCCATGACGCCGCCGTGCCCGGGGAGGACGTGCGACATGTCCTTGATGCCGAGGTCGCGCTTGATGAGCGACTCCATGAGGTCGCCGACGGTCGCCGCGATCGCGACCCCGATGCCGAGGGCGATGCCGATCCACCACGCGTGACCGAGGAAGAAGTGCACCGTGAGCGACCCGCCCACGACGCAGAAGAGCACCGAGCCGGCGAAGCCCTCCCACGACTTCTTCGGGCTGATCGACGGCGCCATGGGGTGCTTGCCGAAGAGCACGCCGGAGGCGTAGCCGCCGACGTCGCTGCACACGGTCGTGATGAGGAAGACGAACACGCGGCCGACGCCGTCCTCGGGGGCGAGCAGCAGCGCGGCGAAGCCCACGAGGAAGGTGGGGTAGGTCGCGATGAAGATGCCGCCCATGACGTCGCGTCCGGCACCGTCGAGGTTGCCGGTGCCGCGCCACAGCACGACGGCGAGGCAGGTCAGCGCCCAGGCGACGACGAGGCCGCCGGGGCCGTGCACGTAGGCCGCCCAGAGCACCCCGGCCATGCCGATGACCGGCGCGACGAGCGGCGCCTGCACGGCGGCGTGGCGCAGGGCTGCCCGCAGCTCCCACATGCCCACGGCGACCGCGAGGCCGACGAGGGGCAGGAACGACTCCTTGCGGATGAGCAGCGTGGCGACGATGAGCACGCCCAGGCCGACGCCGACGCCGATCGCCGCCGGCAGGTTGCGCCCGGCGCGGCTCTGCTTCTTCTCGAGCACCACCTCGGCCGGCAGGCCGGCGAGCTCGTCGAGCCTGGGGTCGTAGGGCACCGGGTCGAGCGGCCCGGGCGCGCCGTCGGCGGCCGGCTCCGCGCGGCCCGGGACGACGGCGCCCCGGTCCGCGGGATCCGACGAGGATCCGGACGGTGATCCGGACGGTGATCCTGACGGTGAGTCGGTCGTCATCATCGGGTCGAACGTCGAGGTCACACCTCGAGCAGCTCGGTCTCCTTGGCCTTGACGAGCGAGTCGACGAGGTCGGTGTGCTTCTTGGTGAGCCCGTCGAGCTCCTTCTCCGCACGCGAGCCGTCGTCCTCGCCGACCTCGCCGTCCTTGACGAGCTTGTCGAGGTCGGTCTTGGCCTTGCGGCGGATGTTGCGCACCGAGACGCGCGCCTCCTCGGCCTTGTGGTTGGCGAGCTTGATGTACTCGCGGCGGCGCTCCTCGGTGAGCTCGGGCATCACGCAGCGGATCTGGTTGCCGTCGCTGCTCGGGTTGACGCCGAGGTCGGAGTCACGGATGGCCTTCTCGATCTCGTGCATCGCCGACTTGTCGAACGGGATGACAAGGATGGTCCGCGGCTCGGGGTTCTGGAACGAGGCGAGCTGCTGCAGGGGCGTCGGGGCGCCGTAGTACTCGACCGTCAGCTTGTTGAACAGGCCCGGGTTGGCCCGCCCGGTGCGGATGCCCGCGAAGTCCTCCTTGAGGACCTCGACGGCCTTGTCCATCTTCTCCTCGGCCTCGAACATCGTCTCTTCGATCATGGCTCTCTGGCTTCCTCGTCCCTCGTCGGCGGGTGAACAGGGTGGTTCGCGGTGGTCGGCGGTCGTGCCGGGTGGTGCGGTGCGGTGAACGGCTGGCGGGTGGCTGGTGCCCGTCGCGGTCAGGCGTTGGTGACCAGCGTGCCGATCCTCTCACCGAGGAGCGCGCGCGTGATGTTTCCCGCACCCTCCATGCCGAAGACGACCATGGGCAGCTTGTTCTCCATGCAGAGGCTGAACGCTGCGGCGTCGACGACCTTGAGCCCCTCGACGATCGCGTCGTTGAAGGTCACGGTGTCGAGCTTCTTCGCGTCGGGGTTGGTGCGCGGGTCGGAGTCGTAGACGCCGTCGACTCCGTTCTTGGCGATGAGCACGGCGTCGCACTTGATCTCGAGGGCCCGCTGCGCGCTCACGGTGTCGGTGGAGAAGAACGGCATGCCGGCGCCGGCGCCGAAGATGACGACGCGCCCCTTCTCGAGGTGGCGGATGGCGCGGCGCGGGATGTAGGGCTCGGCGACCTGCTGCATCGCGATCGCGGACTGCACGCGCGTCTCGATGCCCTCCTTCTCGAGGAAGTCCTGCAGCGCGAGGCAGTTCATGACGGTGCCGAGCATGCCCATGTAGTCGGCGCGGGTGCGGTCCATGCCGCGCTGCTGCAGCTCCGCGCCGCGGAAGAAGTTGCCGCCGCCGATGACGACGGAGACCTGCACGCCGCCGCGCACGGCGTCGGCGATCTGCTTGGCGATGCCGGACACGACGGCAGGGTCGAGGCCGATGCTGCCGCCGCCGAACACCTCACCGGAGAGCTTGAGCAGAACCCGGTGGAAGGGGGTCTTCTGGGCGTCGGTCATGGCTCAGGGCCTCCTCGTGGGCAGCGTTCAGGCGGTCGGTCGATCTTTCCACATCAGGTCGGCATCGTCCGCATCGAGGGGCCACGAGGGCGCGAGGGCCGACGGGGACGCCGCCTGCGGGCGAACGTTCACTGGCGGGCCGCCCGGGCCAGCACCTGCGGCAGCGCCGCGGCGAGCCGTGCGTAGTCGTCCTCGTCGTTGTACGGCGCCGCCGCGAGGCGCAGGTAGCCGCGTCCGCCGATGGCGACCGGCGGCACGACGACGCCGGCGGCGTGCAGGTGCTGCCACAGCGCCTCGGCCGACTCCGTCGTCGTGGCCACGCCCTCCGGCAGCGCGACGAGGCGCAGGCAGGGGGCAGCAGGTATGCCGCCGTGCGGGCTCTCGGTGCCCAGCGCGGCGCGCACGTGGTCGGCCCCGCGCACGAGCAGGTCGGCGTTGCGGGCCACCTGCTCCCAGCCACCGAGGGCGCGCCAGGCCTCGAGGCCGTCGGGGACGGCGACCCACGCGGAGTGGTCGACGGTGCCCTGCAGGTCGAAGCGCTCGGGGTAGGGCAGGCCGTGGCTCCACGACGTGACGAGCGGGCGCATGCTCTCGCGGTGCTGGGCGGCCACCCACAGGGCGGCGGCGGCCCGTGGCGTGTAGGCCCACTTGTGCAGGTTGCCGGCCCAGAAGGCGACCCCGAGGGCCTCGATGTCGAGACCGGGGAGGGCCCCGGGCGCGTGCGCGGCGTCGACGAGCACCGGCACCGGGGCGACGGCCGCTGAGACCTCGGCCACGGGCAGCAGCAGCGCCGTCGGCGAGGTGATCTGGTCCACGACGACGAGCCGGGTGCGGTCGGTGACCGCCGCCGCGAAGGCTGCGGCCACCTCGGCGGGGTCGGCGTCGACCGCGAACTCCGCCGTGCGCAGCGTCGCACCGCGGGCCTCGGCCGACCATCCGGCGGTGAGGTAGCCGTGGTTGCTCACGACGACGTCGTCGCCGGCCCCGACGCCGAGTCCCTGGAGCACGACGCCGACCGCCTCGGTGACGTTGCGCAGCAGGGCGGTGGACTCGGTTCCGAGCCCCAGGAAGGCCGCCGCCGTGGCGCGGGCGTGCGCGAGCAGCTCGGGGAGCTCGTCGCGGAACGCGCGCATCGGAGCCCGCTCGATACGGCCGCGGGCGGCGTCCTGGGCCTCCCGCACGGCGCGGGGCACCGCGCCGAACGCGCCGTGGTTGAGGTGGGTCAGGGCCGGGTCGAGCTCGAACAGCTCGGCGATGTCACGACGCACCCGGCCCATCCTGCCTCAGGGCGTCGGGACCGCCCCCATGAGGGCGGGACACGCCGCGGCCTCGCTCTGGGTCAGCGGCGCCGGCGCCACCGACACCTCCCGCGAGCGGCCGAGGTTCCACGAGAGCAGGTCCTCCCGGGCCGCCCGGGCCTCGATCGTCGACGGCAGCACGATGCAGGCGGACAGGTTGCGTGGCAGGCCCGCGACGATCGTCGGGGTCGCGTCGGGGCCGAGCGTGCGCAGGTACGCGGCGTCGATCTTGCCCGTCGCGGCATACCGGTCGATGTTGTGCCGGGCCACCCACGCCTCCGGGTTGAGGATGCCGCCGACGAGCACGAACACGGCGGCCGACATGAGGGCCGCACGCGGCAGCCACCACCCACGGAGCCGGATGCCGGCCACCGTCACCAGCACGACGAGCAGACCCAGCCACAGCTCGAAGGCGTCCACCAGCACGCGCAGGACGGTGAAGCCGTACGCCTGCTGGTAGAGGTCCATGCGATGCAGCGCGGAGCCGACGACGACGAGCGTCAGCGCGCACAGCGTGCCGAGCACGACGCGGAGGACGAGACGGTCGCGGGCGGTCGCACGAGGCGCCTTGCGCGCGGCGATGGCGATCGTCAGCAGCGTGAGCACCGTGGCGAACGTCAGCTGCCCGAAGCCCTGGTGCACGTAGTCGGCGTACGTCAGGCCCGTCGTGCGCTGCACGTAGTCGTGACCGCCGAAGAGGGCGGCGGCCTGCGCCACGACGAACGCGACGAAGAGCGCGACGACGAGTCCCACCGGCACGACCCACTCGAAGGTGCGCGCGACAGGGCGACCGGCGGGCAGGGCGACCCGCTGGACCCTCGGCGGGTTGAGCGCGACGTAGGCGGCGGCGAGCAGCGCGCCACCCATGACGAAGCCGACGAAGAACCGGAACGTCAAGCTGTCCCAGGCGAGCTGGGGCACGAGGGCGCTGGCCCACGAGCCGAAGATCGCGTCACCCGAGGCGAAGAGGCCACCGAAGACGACCAGTGCGACGAGCGAGATCGCCGCCGTGCGCACGATCGGCCACACGATGCCGACGCGGCTGGTGGCGCTGATGCTCCGACCGAGCAGCGGCAGGCCGCGGAGGGCGGCGAGCGGCCACGAGGCGGCGCCCGCGACCATGGAGAGCAGCCCCCTGGCCCCGGTCAGGGCCGTGGTCACCAGGAGGATCCCGAGCAGGACGGCGAGCACCAGGAGCCACTCGGTCGACCGCAGCACCGCGAGCGAGGCGAGGCCGACGCAGACGGCCGACGTCGCGACCGTCCACGGCCGGCGTCGCTCCTGCGAGGTGCGCCAGAGCACGACACCACCGACCGTGAGCACGAGGAACAGGGCCACGCCCATGTCGCGGTACGGCAGCACCACGGCGGCCAGGACGCCCACCCCGACGCAGGTGAGCAGCAGCCTCACCTGGGGGCCGACGCCGGTCTCGGGCCACAGGTCGCCGAAGACCGAGTCGAGCAGCGGCTTCGGCGCGCCGACCGGCACGGAGCCGTATGCCGTGGGGCCGCCGGCTGCGGCCCGCCCGCCCGGAGGGACGGCTGGGGACGATCCTGCTGTGGCGGGAGTCGGGACGGGCACGACGCTCTCCTTGCTGCTGGTCGGTGTGCTGTCGGCAGGGCTGTCGGCAGGGCTGCCGGCAGGGCTGCCGGTGGGGATGTCAGTAGGGATGTCAGTAGGGATGCCCGCGGCGGCGCTCGTCGGCGCGCTCGTGGTGGCGCTCGGCCCGTCGAGGGACGGGGCGGCATACGTGGTCGGGATGGTCGCGGGCCGCGGGGTGCGGGGCAGGACGGCGCGGATGCGGGCGCCGCGCTCCCCCGACGGCGTCGGCAGGGCCGCGATGGAGCCGCCGTGCAGCTCGCACACCCAGCTGGCGATGGCGAGCCCGATGCCCGTGCCACCCCCGGCGTCGTCGCCGGAGCCGAACCGGTCGAAGACGCGCTCGGCGTGCTCCGGTGCGATGCCGGCGCCCTCGTCGGAGACGAGCAGCCACCAGCGGTCGTCGCCCTCCGGTCCGGCGCTGACGGTGACGGTGCCCCCGGTGGGGCTGTGCCGGTCGGCGTTGTCGAGCAGGTTGGCGAGCACCTGGTGCAGGCGGGCGGCGTCGGCCGTGACGGCGAGGCCCTCGGGCACTTCGACGACGTGGACGGTGCCGCGACGCGAGACGCCCGCCTCGGCGACGGCGGTCTCGACGAGCTCGCGGACGTCGAGCGTGGCCAGGGCGAGCGGGACCCGCCCGCCGTCGACCCGGCTGAGGTCGAGCAGGTCGCCGACGAGCGCGCCGAGCCGCTCGGCCTGCGCGAGGGCAGTGCGCAGCACGGCGTCGTCGGGGCGGACCACGCCGTCGACGAGGTTCTCGAGCAGCGCCTGCTGCGCCGTGAGCGGGGTCCGCAGCTCGTGGGAGACGGTTGCAACGAGCTGCCGACGCTGCCGGTCGGCGTCCGCGAGGTCGGCGGCCATCGTGTTGAAGGCGGCCGAGAGCGTGCCCACCTCGTCGGTTGCGGTGGCCGTGACCCGTTGCGAGTAGTCGCCGGTCGCCATCCGTGACGCGGCCGCCGTCATCTCGCGCAATGGCGAGGTCATACCGCGGGCCAGCCACTGGGTGACCCCGAGGGCCGCGACCACGGTCACCGGGACGGTGAGCCAGATCGGCACCTCGGCGCGGTCGCCGATCTCGGACACGAGGATCGCCGCGACGATGCTGACCGCGACGAGCAGACCGAGCTTGACCTTGATCGAGCGGATGGCATCGAGGGGGCGGTCGGTGTTCACGGGGTCTCGTCCGCGTGCGCGCTCGCCGCGCGCGTCGTGCCGTCGGAGTCCGCTGGGTCGGCCTCGAGGGCGTAGCCGACGCCGTGGACCGTGCGCACGCGGGCGGCGCCGATCTTGGCCCGCAGGGACTTCACGTGGCTGTCGAGGGTGCGCGTGCCGCCGGCGTCGGCCCAGCCCCACACGTCGCGCATCAGCTCGTCCCGGCCACGGACGGCGCCGGGCTCGGCGGCGAGGGCGAGGAGCAGGTCGAACTCGAGCGGCGTCAGGTGCACCTCGGCCCCCCGCACCGAGACGCGGCGCGACCCACGGTCGACGCCGAGGTCGCCGACGGACAGGACCGGTGGCTGCTCGGCCGCGAGCAGGCGGGCGCGTTCGACCCGCCGCAGCAGGGCCCGGATGCGGGCGACGGCCTCTCGCATGCGGAACGGCTTGGTGACGTAGTCGTCGGCTCCGACGCCGAGACCCACGAGCAGGTCGGTCTCGTCTGCGCGGGCCGTGAGCATGAGCACCGGCACCGGCCGGTCGGCTTGGATGCGGCGGCACACCTCGAGACCGTCGAAGCCTGGCAGCATGAGGTCGAGGACGACGAGGTCTGGCTCGTGCTGGCCGTAGGCCTCGACGGCGCCGGGGCCGTCGAACGCCTGCACGACCCGGAACCCTTCTGCGACAAGGCGATCCGTGACCGCCTGGTTGATGGTCGGGTCGTCCTCCACGACGAGCAGCGTCGTCTGCGAGGGCGCGTTCGACCAGCGCTCCGTGTTCCCCTGGCTCATGCCTCCGACTCTAGGAGCGTGCAGCCGGAGGGCGCGGGTGCGACGTGTGGAGATCGTGTGAAGGTCGCTCTGCCACAGCCGGCTCGCGCCCCGTCGGCGCCTTCGTGCCTCAGATGAAGAGCAGCTGCGCCCCGTCGGTCAGCTCGATGAAGTCGGACGCCGAGATGATGCCCTCGACATCGTCCCGCAGGTCGGCCTCGGTGAGGTGCTGCATGTCCGCCGACATCCGGCACGCCCACAGGTGCCCACCCGATGCCACGATCTGGTCGAGGAAGTCCGGGACCTCGGGCACGTTCAGGTCGGCGATGGCCTTCTTCATCTGGGACGTCGCCAGGTGGGTCATGCCCGGGATGCCGCCGAGCCCCTGGGGCAGGTGGGTCGCGGTGTTGCCGAGCATCGTGAACTTCAGGTGCCCCGACGTCTTCCGGTTGATCATGTCGAAGCCCCAGAACGTGAAGAACAGGTGGGTCTCGACGCCCTCGCCCAGGGCGGCGTTCGCGAGGATCAGGCCCGGGTAGGCCATGTCGAGGTTGCCCTTGCTGCAGATGATCGCGAGCTTGCGGCCCTGCGCCTCGGGGGCGTCGAACATCGGCACGATGGGCGTCTGCGTTTCGGTCCGGGTGGTCATCACACGCATCCCTTCGGCTTGGGAAGTCCCGCGACGTAGGCCATCTTCTTGGCGGGCTTGCCCGGGAAGAGGTCGAAGAGGGACTTGACGGGCGTGCCGGTCTGGGTGCTGACGCGACGCAGCGTGGCGGTCTCGCCGTGGTGGGCGAAGTCGTCCCGGAGGAACCGGACGAGCCGCCAGTGCTCGTCGGTCAGCTCGATCCCGATGACCCGGCCGAGCTCGCGGCCGAGGTCCTCCGACCACTGCTCGGGCCGGGTGAGGAATCCCTCGTCGTTGACCTCGACGGCATGGCCGGCGATCGTCGTGGTGGGCATGGTGGCGCTCCTTTCACGCGCTCACGCGGCGGGGACCTTCCCCGCCATGGACATCTGCGCGGGCAGGCCGAGGGGTCGTCCGGGGAGCAGCAGGTTCCAGTAGAGGTGACGGAACGCGAGCTTGCCGAGGTGGTTCGCACGCGACTCCTTGAGCAGCCGCATCGGTCCGAGGTGCGGCAGCGGGAAGGTGCCGGTCAGCGGCTCGGTGTCGTAGTTGAAGTCCAGCAGCATCGCCTTGCCGCCGCCCGACTCGACGAAGCAGTTGGCGTGCCCGTCGAATCGGCGCGTCATCGGCCGGCCCTGCACGTGCTCGACGAAGTTGTCGACGAAGACCTCGACGGAGAAGTGGGCGACCGACCCCGCCTTGGACGTCGGGATGTCACTCGCGTCACCGAGCACGAAGATCGAGGGGTGCTCGCTCGAGAGCATCGTGTGCTTGTCGACCGGCACGTAGTTCAGCTCGTCGCCGAGTCCCGAGCGGGCCACGAAGTGGGCGCCCATGTTGAGCGGCACGGTGACGAGCTGGTCGTAGGACACCTCGCGCTCGTCGTAGGAGACGAGGGCGCGCCGGTCCTGGTCGATGCGCTCGACCATGAAGTCCGTCTCGAGGGTGATGCCCTTGTCGGCCAGCAGGTGCCCCAGCTCACGGCTCGCCACCGGCTTGGTGAAGGCGCCGTCGAGCGGGGTGACGTACACGATCTCGGTGCGGTCGCGCAGGCCCCGGCGGCGCAGGAAGTCGTCGGCGAGGAAGGTGAACTCGAGCGGGGCGACGGGGCACTTGATGGGCAGCTCGGTGACGTGCACGACGAGACGGCCCCCCGTGAAGCCGGCCAGCGACCTGCGCAGCGCCAACGCGCCCTCGTAGGTGTAGAACTCGCCGACGCTGCGGTGCCACTCGGGCCCCAGCATCCCCGGCGTCTTGTCGGGTCGGGGCGAGGTGCCGGAGGCGATGACGAGCTCGTCGTAGCCGATGGTGCGGCCGTCGACGAGAGCGACCTGGCGAGCCTCCGGGTCGACGCGGTCGACGTCACCGAGCACGAGCTCGACGCCGTCGGCGATGAGGGTGTGGCGGCTGCGGCGGACCTGCTCCGGCTCGATGAGCCCGAACGGCAGGAAGAGGTAGCCCGGCTGGTAGTCGTGGACGTCGTCACGGTCGACGACGGTGATACGCCACTCGCTGGTGGGGAGGCGGTGCCTCAGCTTGTTCACGACCATGGTGCCGGCCGTGCCCGCTCCCAGAACCACGAGTGACCTCATGGTGGTGGTCATGCTCCGAAGGTACCCCCATGGGTATATGGAGCGCTGTGAACCAGCAGACATGCCACCTGTGATGTGCGAGACAACCCCTGTCCCGCAACCCGATCGGGCGTCCGGCCGGGTCAGCCGGGGCTGAGCCACCGAGAGAACAGGCGGGTCACGAACGGCAGGAAGACGTACGTCATCCACGGCGTCGCGACCAGGGTCGTCACGAGCACGCGCAGCGCCGGCGGCCAACCCTCGGCAAAGGGCATCAACAGGTAGGTCAGGGCGAGGCTCGTCGGGAAGAAGGCGAGCCAGATGACGCTCGCCTGCTTCCACCGCGGCGGCGCCGCCTGAACCGGACCACCGGCCGCCTCCACCGAACGCGACGCCGGCTCGTCGAACCAGCCCTCGATGCCGGTGCGGTACTCGGTCCTGCCGTGCTCGACGAGGTCGGCGGCCGAGCGAAGCCAGCGGATGCGCTCGGGCGAACGCTCCCAGGCCTCGAGGTGCCCCCGCGAGGCGAACCGGTAGAGCATGTGCCAGTCGGCGACGCCGGAGCGCACCCAGCCCGCACCGAGGAACCCGTCGAAGCGCTCGGCCATCGAGGTGCCGGCGTGCACCCACGCCAGCATGAGCAGCTCGTCCTCCGGTGCGACCCGCCGGGTGATGGCGACGGTCAGCGGTCCGGGCGCCGTGACGGTGTCGTGGGGCGCGATGCCCATGAGTCCTCCTCTGGTCGAACGTGTTCCGGTGGAGATGCCTGAAAGGCCCCCGAGACGCGACGATGCCGGCCGCCCCGACTGGGGCGACCGGCATACGTCGTCGTGCTGCGCGGCCCGCGGTGGCGCCGAGTCAGCGGAGCCGGCGAGTCGGTGAGGTCAGGACCTCACTGGCCGACGCGGAAGCGCGCGAAGGACTTCGCCGAGGCGCCGCCCTCCTCGAGCACCTTGGCAACCGTCTTCTTGGGCTCCTTGGCGAACGGCTGCTCGAGCAGGACGTTCTCCTTGAAGAAGCCGTTGACGCGACCCTCGATGATCTTCGGGAGCGCAGCCTCGGGCTTGCCCTCCTCCTTGGCCGTGGCCTCGGCGACGCGACGCTCGTTCTCGACCGTCTCGGCCGGAACCTCGTCACGCGTGAGGACGGTCGGGCTGAACGCCGCGATGTGCATCGCGACGTCGCGGCCGACGGACTCGTCGCCACCCTCCAGCGCCACGAGGACACCGATCTGCGCGGGCAGGTCGGGGCTCGTCTTGTGGAGGTAGGAGACGACCTTGTCGCCCTCGAGGCGCGCCACGCGGCGGACCTCGATCTTCTCGCCGATGGTCGCGTTGGCCTCGTCGATGAGCTCCTGGACGGTCTTGCCGTCGTCGAGCGTGCTCTTGAGGAGCGAGTCGGCGTCGGTGGCGCCGGCCGCGACGGCCTGCGCGAGGACCTGGTCGGCCAGGGCGATGAACTTCTCGCCCTTCGCGACGAAGTCGGTCTCGCAGTTGACCTCGACCAGGGTGCCGACGCCGTCGGTGGCCGAAGCCGCCACGAGGCCGTTGGAGGCCGAGCGGCCCTCACGCTTCGTGACGCCCTTGAGGCCCTTGACGCGCAGGATCTCGATGGCCTTGGCGCGGTCGCCGTCGGCCTCGTCGAGCGCCTTCTTGACGTCCATCATGCCGGCGCCGGTCTGCTCGCGCAGCGCCTTGATGTCAGCGGCGGTGTAGTTCGCCATGCTCTGTATCGCTCTTTTCCTCAGATGTGGATGACTCGAAGTGGCTGGTAGAGAAGGACTCAGGCCTTCTCGGCAGCAGCCTCGGCCGGAGCCTCGGTGGCCTCGGTGGCCTCGGTGGCCTCGGCGGCGGGCGCCTCGGCCTGAGCCTCAGTGGCCTCAACGGCCTCGGTGGCCTCGGCGGCCTCAGCGGGCGGAGCCTCGGTCGCAGCGGCAGCCTCGGCGTAGAGCTCGCGCTCCCACTCCGCCAGCGGCTCCTCGGCCTGCGCGTCGCCACCGGACTTGCCGGAGGAGCGCTGGACGAGGCCGTCGGCGACGGCGTCGGCGATGACCCGCGTCAGCAGCGTGACGGAGCGGATCGCGTCGTCGTTGCCGGGGATCTTGTAGTCGACCTCATCGGGGTCGCAGTTCGTGTCGAGGATCGCGATGACCGGCAGGCCGAGCTTGCGCGCCTCGTCGACCGCGAGGTGCTCCTTCTTCGTGTCGACGATCCAGACGGCCGAGGGGACCTTGGCCATCGTGCGGATGCCGCCGAGGGTCTTCTCCAGCTTGTCCTTCTCGCGCTTGAGGATGAGCAGCTCCTTCTTCGTGTAGCCCGAGCCGGCCACGTCGTCGAAGTTCAGCTCCTCGAGCTCCTTGAGGCGCGTGAGGCGCTTGGAGATCGTCTGGAAGTTGGTGAGCATGCCACCGAGCCAGCGGTGGTTGACATACGGCATGCCGACGCGCGTCGCCTGCTCGGCGATGGGCTCCTGGGCCTGCTTCTTCGTGCCGACGAAGAGGATGGTGCCGCCGTGGGCCACGGTCTCCTTGACGAACTCGTAGGCGTTGTTGATGTACGTCAGCGACTGCTGGAGGTCGATGATGTAGATGCCGTTGCGCTCGGTCATGATGAAGCGCTTCATCTTCGGGTTCCAGCGACGGGTCTGGTGCCCGAAGTGGACGCCGCTCTCGAGGAGCTGGCGCATGGTGACGACGGCCATGCCGTGTTCTCCCTTGTGTCGTTGTTGTCAGTTGTGCGTGGGCCGGTCACCGCGAGTCGGTCACGTGCGGGCACGCGATCGCCGTACGGCATACGGCCTCACTCCTGGCGCCTGACGCACCCCGCCCCGCCCGGAGGTGGGGACTGCCGTGGTGCGACCCGGTCGGAGAGACCGGCAGTAGACGCGCGAATTTCGGTCCCGTGCGACGAGCACACGTGACCGCCGTCCATCGTACGGCCTGACCCGGGTGGTGGAGAAATCGGAGCGACCAGACAGAATGGCCCGCATGGTGGACTGGCTGGCGATGATCCCGGCCTTCGTCGTCCTCTCGGTCGTGCTGCTGCTCCCGGGCTGGCTGCTGGTGCGCGCCCTGGGCGCTCGCGGGCTCGAGGCGCTGGCCGTCTCGCCGGCCGTGTCGACCGGTCTCATCGCCGCCTTCGCGACCCTCGCGCAGCGTGCCGGCGTCCGCTGGGGGCTGCTCCCCCTTGCCGTCGTGACGCTCGCGGCGGTGGGTGTCGCACTGCTCGGCATGCGGCTCTTCGGCCGCCACGACCCCGACCTCGGCACGGCGCGGCGCTTCCTCGGTCGACCCCGCCCCGACGCCGTCATCGCGATCGGCATCGGTGTCGTGCTGGCGCTCGCGACGATCCTGCCGTCGATCGGCCGTCCCGACGAGCTCGTCGACAGCCCCGACGCCGTCTACCACCTCGACCGCATCCGCACGTTCCTCGAGACCGGCAACTTCTCGATCGTCAACCCCACCTTCTACCCCAACGGTTTCCACGCGTGGATCGCGACGAGCCTGCTGCCGGGCGTCGCCGACGTGCTGCCGGGCACCAACGTCGCGACCGTGGTGCTCGCCGCGCTCGTGTGGCCCGTCGGCTGCGTCGCCCTCGTGCGCCACGCCCTCGGCACCTCGCGCCTCGTGACGTATGCCGCCGGGTTCGCCTCCGCCGCCTTCATCGCCTTCCCCACGTCCCTCCTGGGGTGGGGCGTGCTCTGGCCCAACCTCATGGCGACCGCGCTCACCCCGGGCGCGCTCGCGCTGATGCTGCAGGCCGCTCGGTCCAGGCGCATCGGGCAGTGGCTCGGCTTCGTCGCCGCGCTCCCCGGCCTCGCGCTCATCCAGCCGAACGCCCTCGTCGCGCTCGTGCTCTTCGCGCTCGTCTGGTTCGTCGCCGCGCGCCTGCGCGCCGGGCTGCTGCACCACCTGTCGTGGCCCGCGGTGGCGCGCGACCTCGCCGTCGTCGCCGTCGTCGGCGTCGCGGGGCTGGTCGCCGCGCCGGGGGTGTCGGCGCGGCTCGCCTCGACCCAGTCCTACGAGTGGAACGACCGCGTCTCCGTCTGGACCGCCCTCGTCGAGGTCGTCGGCGGACGGCTGCAGATCTCCAGCGTGCTCTGGGGCCTTGTCGTCCTCGTCGCGCTCGGCATCGGCTGGATCGCCGTGCGGGCCCGTGCGGCGGTCCCCGTCGTCGCGATGTGGCTGGCGTGCGTGGCCCTCTACGTCATGGCCGCGTCGTCGAGCGCCTCCTGGACGGCGCTCGTCACGGGCTACTGGTACAACGACAAGGTGCGCCTGGCCGCGCTGGCCGCGGTCCCGGGTGTCGTGCTGGTCGCAGCCGCGGCGCCGGCCCTGCGCGAGGTGCTGCGCCGTGCACCGCGCGTCGGGGCCCGACTCGAGGCCCGGCCCGTCGCCACGGCGCTCGTGGCCCTGCTCGTCCTGCCGGTGCTCACGCTCGGTCTCAACGCGGCCACCCGCCACCGCATGCTCAACGGCTTCTTCCAGCCCGGCTCACCCGACCGCGTCATCCTCGGCTACGACGGACAGGACTCGCTGCATCGCCTCAACGCGCTCATCCCCGCGGGGCAGGGTGTCGTCGGACGGCCCGAGAACGGCACGCCGCTCATGTGGGCCCTCTTCGGCACCAACACCCTCTACCGCTCGATCCCCATCCCGACGACGGGCGACGAGATCCTCATCGGCACCGGCTTCGACAACCTCTCCGGACGCCCCGAGGTGTGCGAGGCCCTGTCGCGCCACGACATCCGCTGGGCGATCGGCTCGAAGCACGTCTACTGGCTCGACCGTCCCGAGCGCAGCTCCGGCCTCGACGACCTCGACGCCAACGACGGCGTCGAGAAGGTGCGGACCGACGGCGACTACACCCTCTACCGCATCACGGCGTGCGGTCTGGGCGACCGCGCGCCGGCCTGAGCGCGGGCAGCCGAGCCCGCCGCACGGCATACGCAAGCAGGGCCCAGTGGGGGCGGGGACGAGTTCGCGTACCCAATTGCGGACAAGCTGTAACACTTCGGCAGGACCCACGATGGTGGGGGTGCAGCCCCCACCGAGACCCCTGACCGGGTGGGTGCTGCTGGTTCGCGGCACGGCCCCCTCCACAGCACCTCGCGAACCCACGAGAGCCCCCGCCCCTTCCGGGCGGGGGCTCTCGTGTCGCGCCACCGCCCGCCGACGCGCTCCCCCGCACGTGGCTACTCTCGGGCCATGGCCTCGCCGCTCATCCAACGCATGCAGCCCTTCGGGACGACGATCTTCGCCGAGATGTCGGCGCTCGCGGCGCAGACGGGCAGCATCAACCTCGGCCAGGGCTTCCCCGACACCGACGGGCCGGCCGAGATGCTCGCGGCGGCGAAGGGCGCGATCGACGGTGGGCGCAACCAGTACCCGCCCGGCCCCGGCGTCCCCGAGCTGCTCGCCGCGATCGCCGCCCACCAGCAGCGCTTCTACGGCCTCGCGCTCGACCCTGCGTCGCAGGTGCTCGTGACCGCCGGAGCCACCGAGGCGATCGCCGCGGTCGTGCTGGCGCTGTGCGAGCCGGGCGACGAGGTGGTCACCTTCGAGCCCTACTACGACTCGTATGCCGCGACGATCGCCCTGGCCGGCGCCACCCGCCGTACGTCCGTGCTCCGGTTCCCCGACTTCTCCGTCGACGAGGCGTCGCTGCGGGCAGCCTTCTCGTCGCGCACGCGGCTCGTGCTGCTCAACACGCCGCACAACCCGACCGGCAAGGTCTTCACGCGCGACGAGCTCGAGCTCGTCGCGGCGCTGGCGCGACAGCACGACGCCTGGGTGGTCACCGACGAGGTCTACGAGCACCTCGTCTTCGACGACGCGGAGCACGTGCCGGTCGCCACGCTGCCCGGCAGGTTCGACCGCACCATCACCATCTCCTCGGCGGGCAAGACCTTCTCGGCGACCGGCTGGAAGGTCGGCTGGCTCTCGGGCCCGGCCGAAGCCGTCGCTGCTGCACGCACCGTCAAGCAGTTCCTCACCTACGTCGCGTCCGGGCCGTTCCAGCCTGCCGTGGCGTTGGCCCTCGGACTCGGCGACACCGTGTATGCCGGCCTGCGCGACTCGCTCCAGGCCAAGCGCGACCTGCTGTGCTCGGCGCTGGAGGCATCCGGACTCGAGGTCTCCCGCCCGGCCGGCACCTACTTCGTCATCGCGGACGCCGCGCCCCTGGGCGCCGTCGACGGGCTCGAGTTCGCGCGGCGCCTGCCCGAGATCGCCGGCGTGGTCGGTGTCCCGGTGTCGGTCTTCCACGACGACCAGGACGCGGCTCGCACGCTCATCAGGTTCGCCTTCTGCAAGAAGGACGACGTGCTGCTCGAGGCGAGTCGCCGGCTGGCCGCTGCCGGGAGGTCCTGAGCGGACGTCTGGCAGCTGCTCGGGCACCGATGTCCACAGCCCCTCGCCGAATGGGGGGCTCGTCCACAACGGTGGGGTGCCACGGCAGCGGTGACGCCTGCGGACCGCAGCATGGGTTTCATGACGATCGGCTCGCTCCTGCTCACGGCGGTGGTCGCTGCGGCCTCGGTGACGGCCACCATGACCGTCACCGCGGCGAGCACGGCTGAGGTGACGGCGGCCACGCCTCGAGCGGCGGCAGCGACCAGGGTCATCACGGCGAGGGCAACAGCGGTGCCGGCCTTGGTGGGCGGGCAGCTCGCGCGTTCGGCTGCGACCGCAGCGTCGCCGACCGCTCCCCTGGCTGCCTCTCGCTGGGCCTGGCCGCTCGAGCCGACGCCGTCGGTGGAGCGCCGGTTCGACCCGCCCGACCAGCCGTGGTTGCCGGGCCATCGAGGAGTCGACCTGGCAGCGGTGTCGGGGCAGTCGGTCCACGCGCCTGCCGCCGGCACCGTGACCTTCGCCGGGTCGCTCGCGGGTCGCGGCGTGCTCGTCGTCGCGCACGACGGAGGACTGCGGAGCACGTTCGAGCCGGTGGACGGCGCCGTCGCCGTCGGCGCGCGCGTGGCACGCGGCCAGGTCGTCGGCGTCGTCACCTCGACGCCGGGCCACTGCGCACCTGACGTGTGCCTGCACTGGGGCGTGCGCCGTGGCGAGACCTACCTCGACCCGCTCGCCTTCGTGGGGCGCGCGCGGGTCGTCCTCCTGCCGCTCTGACACCTCCCGCGACGGCGCGGCGCGCGCGTCCGCCTACTCGCGGACGACCGTCGGTCCGCGTGCCGGTACCGTCGCACCGACCACCAGGCCGCCGGCGCGACGGCTCAGGCGCGCGGGTGGGCCTGCTCGTAGCTGCGCCGCAGCCGGTCGACCGAGACGTGGGTGTAGATCTGGGTCGTGGCGAGGCTCGCGTGGCCGAGGATCTCCTGGACCATGCGCAGGTCGGCCCCGCCCTCGAGGAGGTGGGTCGCGGCGCTGTGGCGCAGGCCGTGAGGCCCGAGATCGGGCGCGTCCGGCAGGTGCGACAGCAGCTCGTGCACCGCGGCACGCACCTGACGAGCGTCGACGCGACGACCCCGCCGACCCAGGAAGAGCGCCGGGCCAGAGTGCTCGCCGACCAGCTTCGAGCGGACCGCGAGCCACGCCTCGATCGCACGGCCGGCCGGCGCGCCGAAGGGGACGATGCGCTCCTTCGCGCCCTTGCCCATCACGCGCACGACACCCTGCGACAGGTCGAGGTCGTCGATGTCGAGCGCTGCGAGCTCGCCGACCCGGATGCCGCTGGCGTAGAGCAGCTCGAGCACGGCACGGTCACGCACGTGAATGGGGTCGTCGTCGTCGGCCCGGGTCGCGGCGAGGTCGAGCAGCTCGGTGGCCTCGGTCTGCCGGAGCACGCCGGGCAGCGAGGCGCGCCGCTTCGGAGCGACGAGCCGCAGGGACGGGTCGCTCGGGATGCGGCCGGTGTGCTCCGCCCACCTGAGGAAGGTGCGAGCCGAGGCCGCGCGCCGGGCGATGGTGGCCCGGGCCGCTCCCGCGTCGGCCTGCACTCCCAGCCAGGAACGCAGGTCGCCGATGCGCAGGTCCGCGACCTCGTCGATGCCCCGCTCGGCCGCGAAGGTGAGCAGGTGGCGCACGTCGCCGAGGTAGGCGCGGCGCGTGTGGACGGAGCGACCGCGTTCGGCGCCGAGGTGTCGCGAGTAGGCGTGCAACAGCTCCGAATGGCGCTCGAGCACGTCAGGCCCGGAGCCGGTCTCGCTGTCAGCCACATCCGTCACTCCCGCACCATGACAAAAGCCAGCGCCCAAGGCAAGCGACGAGATCCCGACAGGCCCATGCCACCCCCGCAGCCCCTCCCGGCGGGCCCTCTCGATCTCTGCGAACGCCTCGTCGAGAAGGCGATCCGTCCGGATCCGCCGATCGGACGGATCGCTTTCTCGATCACGGAGTCCGTCGATCGAGAGAACGCTCCGTCCCGATCTGGGGCCGGAGTGTTCTTTCGATCGAGGGTGGGCGTCAGCCGGCTCGGGGTTTGCGTTGCGGGCGCTTGCGCCAGGTGCCCGCTGACTCGGTGACCAGCCCGAGCTGCTCGAGGCGGCCGAGTGCCGCACGCACCGTGAGGGTGGCGTGGGCGGCCGACCGCACGATGTCGTCGAGCGGGACGGCCGAGCGGAACGGCACCGCCTCGAGCACCGCCGCGTCGACCGGTTGGAGGTCGTCGCCGGGGCGGACCGGGCCGCGGCCCGGCTCGACCGCATCGTCACCCAGGTCACCGACGAGGTCGATCACCTCGTCGACCGACGTGACGAGGACCGCTCGGCCGTTGCGCAGCTCCTCGTGGCAGCCCGCCGACATCATCGAGGTGACCGGGCCCGGGACGGCCCCGACGGGCCGGCAGGCCGCGACGGCGTGGGTGACCGTGTTGCGCGACCCGGACCGGAGGTCGGCCTCGACGACGATGGTGCCGCGGGTCAGCCCGGCGATCAGCCGGTTGCGGGCCAGGAACCTCGACTTCATCGGAGCCGAGCCGGGGGCCACCTCCGCGATGACGAGGCCGTCGGCGGCGATCCGCGAGATGAGAGCGGCGTGGCCGGAAGGGTAGGGCCGTTCAACCCCGCCGGCGAGCACCGCGACAGTTGCGCCGTCGACGGCGAGCGCCCCGCGGTGGGCGGCTCCGTCGATGCCGAAGGCTGCGCCGCTGACGACGGTCCAGCCCCGGCGAGCGAGCCCCGCGGACAGCTCGGTGGCGAGCTGCTCGCCGTACGTCGTGGCCGTGCGCGACCCCACGACCGCCACGGACCGCTCGACCGTCTCGGCGAGGTCGAGCCGGCCCCGGACCCACAGGCACCACGGCGGCACCGGGATCGTGTCGAGACGCTCGGGCCACTCCGGGTCACCCGGCACCACGAGACGCGCCCCCACCTTCGCGGCGATGTCGAGGTCTCGCTCGGTGTCGAGCACCGCGAGCCTCGCACGGAATCTCGCGAGCGTGCCCACGCCTGAGCGCACCTGCTCGAACGCCTCGACGGCGCCGTGCTCGGTGACGAGCTTGTGGACCTCGCCGTCGGCGGGCTCGACGACCCGCGACAGCGCCGCACGGGCGCGCCGGTCAGGCTCCATGCACACCTCGCTCGCTCGACGCGCCCTCATGCTGCGGCCTCCGAACGGTGTCGCAGCGACAGCGCGACGTCGACCTCTTCGCGGCCGGGGCGCTGCCGGCCCATGAGGTCGCCGATCGTCCAGGCGCACCGGAGGGTGCGGTCGTAGCCGCGCAGGCTGAGCGCTCCGGTGTCGAGCAGCCGGTCGAGCGTCAGCGTGGCCGCTGCGGGGAGGAGCCACGGTCGCGACCGGAGCTCGGAGCCAGGAACGTCGGCGTTGACACCGCGGCTGCGCTCGAGCACGGTGCGCCATCGGTCACCCTGCGCGGCGCGAGCCGCGGCGACCCGCGCGGCGACCACCGCGGACGGCTCGCCCGGCGTGCCACCTGCCATCGAGAGCCCCGGTGGCTGGACGTGCACCTGCAGGTCGACGCGGTCGAGGAGGGGTCCGCTGAGCTTGCCGAAGTACGCGCGCCTCATCAGCGGGGTGCAGGTGCAGTCGAGTCCCTTGCCCCACGCCTTGCCGCAGGGGCACGGGTTGGCGGCGAGCACGAGCTGGAACCGCGCCGGGAAGACGACCGAGTCGTGGGCTCTCGCGATCGACACGAGACCGCGCTCGAGCGGCGTGCGCAGCGACTGGAGCACGCTCTTGTCGAACTCGGGCGTCTCGTCGAGGAAGAGGACTCCCCGGTGCGCCTGCGTGATGGCTCCCGGTCGGATGCGGCCGCTGCCGCCGCCGATGACGGCGGCCTGGGAGGCGCCGTGGTGCGGTGCCACGAAGGGCGGGTGGGTGATGAGGCGGGCGTCGTGGCCGGAGCCGAGAGCCCCGAGCACGGAGTGGATCGCGGTGACCTCCATCGACTCACTCTCGTCGAGCGACGGCAGCAGCCCGGGCAGCCGCTCGGCCAGCATCGTCTTGCCGGCCCCCGGTGGACCGGCGAGGAGCAGGTGGTGGCCGCCCGCAGCGGCGATCTCGAGGGCCAGCTTGGCCTCGGCCTGGCCGACGACCTCGATGAGGTCGCGCACCGGCTCAGGCTCCGGCGCCGCGACCGAGGGCACCGGGACCTCTTGCACCGCAACACCTTTCGCGAGGCTGCCGTAGCGCCGCACCAGTTCGGTGACCTCGGCCACGGGATGCACCCGCACGCCTGACACGAGCCGCGCCTCGCCCGCGTTGGCGACCGGGACGACGACGTGCCGAACGCCGGCGAGCGCGGCAGCATGGACGAGCGGCAGCACGCCGGGGACCGGGCGAACCGTGCCGTCGAGCCCCACCTCCCCGATGTGGACGACGTCGCGCACCACCCGGGCGGGCAGCAGGTCCATCGCGGCCGCCACGGCCACGAAGATGCCGAGGTCGAAGCCGGTGCCGACCTTGCGCTCCCCCGCCGGCGACAGGTTGACGGTGACGCGGCGCTGGCTCACGGCCATCTTCTCGATCAGCGCAGCGGCCGCCTTGATGCGGTCGGAGGACTGCTTGACCGCCGAGTCGCCGAGGCCGCTGATCGCGAAGCCGGGCAGGCCGGTGGTGACGTGCGCCTCGACGTCGACGACGAACCCGGTGACGCCCCGCAGCCCGACGGATCGGGTGCGCCCCAGACCCACGCCCATCAGCACACCCCGCGCAGGTGCTGCAGCTGCGCCGCACCCGCGGGCGGCCGCAGGATCGAGATGACGTCGATGCGCAGGTCGAGCCCGCGCACGGTCTCGGCGTGCTCGTCGCGCCAGAGACCGGCAAGGCGGCGCAGCCGTCGTTGCTTGCGCCAGGTCACGGCCTCGAACGGCGCGCCGAACGCCTCGGTCGTGCGCGTCTTCACCTCACACACGACAAGGTCGCGGCCCTCGCGGGCGACGACGTCGATCTCGCCCCGGACGCACCGCCAGTTGCGGTCGAGGACGGTCAGGCCGTGGGCGAGCAGGTAGCGGCAGGCGAGGCGTTCGCCGTAGTCGCCGAGGGCGCGGGTGGAGAGGTCCATACCGGCCACCCTCCCGGCACCCCGTCGGGCACGACAGGGGTCAGCGAGAGGCTGTGGACGGCATACGTGGTCGGCGAGGGGGTGTGGACGAAGTCGCGCCGATCAGCGCAGGATCAGGTGAAGTCGCCGTTCTCGGGCAGCTTGATGTCCGGCTTGGGCAGCTCCTCGACGTTGACGTCCTTGAACGTCACGACGCGCACGTTCTTGACGAAACGCGCCGGCCGGTAGATGTCCCAGACCCAGGCGTCGGCCATCGTGACGTCGAAGAAGACCTCGCCGCCGTCGCTGCGCACCTTCACGTCGACGGAGTTCGCGAGGTAGAACCGGCGCTCGGTCTCGACGACGTGGGTGAAGAGGCCGACGACGTCGCGGTACTCCTTGTAGAGCTGGAGCTCCATCTCGGTCTCGTACTTCTCGAGATCTTCCGAACTCACCTGATCGCCGTCCCTGTCTGCTCTGCCGTGATGGCCACCGGAGCGAACGTCTCCGTGACCTCATTCAACACCTCGACCGGCGTCTCGGCGTAGACGCCGGGCAGGCGCCACGACCGCCGGTGCAGATCGCAGGGCCCGAGACGCGCGAGGGCCTCGAGGTGCTCGGGGGCGGAGTAGCCCTTGTTGAGCCCCCAGCCGTATGCCGCGTGCTGCTCGCCCAGCGCGACCATGAGGGTGTCGCGCTCCACCTTCGCGAGCACGCTCGCGGCCGCGACCGACGAGCACTTCATGTCGGCCTTGACCATCGTGGTGACGGGTGGCGTGGCCGGGCCGGCGTCGTCGGCGAAGGCGAGCAGGCCGACCTCGGTGGGCGCCGTGAGCCAGTCGTGGTTGCCGTCGAGGATGACGAGGTCGGGAACGATGCCGAGCCCGTCGAGGGCGCGCAGCCCGGCGAGCCGGAGTGCGGCCATGATGCCGATCTCGTCGATCTCGTCGTTGCTCGCGTGCCCGACGCCGTGGGCCACCGCCCAGCGCCGGATGCGCGGCACCAGACCGTGCCGCGCCTTCTCGGTGAGCAGCTTCGAGTCCTTGACGCCCACGGGGGCCGACCGCACCGTCTCGTCGATGACGACGACGCCGACGCTGACGGGACCGGCCAGCGCGCCGCGGCCCACCTCGTCCATGCCGGCGAGGAGCCGGTGGCCGGAACGCTGCAGGGCGCGCTCGACCCGCAGGGACGGCTTCTTGGAGGGGGCGGGGGGTGCCATGGTGCTGTCCGCGTCCGTCAGCCGGCCGCGACCTTCGTCGCCGACGCGGTCGGCTTGCCGCTCGGCTTCGGCTTGACCGTCGCCTTGGTGGTGGGCTTGTTCAGGGGGGCGTTGCCCACGGCCTTGGGGGCCGGCACCGAGGCGAAGGTGCGCTCGGGAACGCCGAGCCACGTGACGTGGTCGATGGGCCAGACGACGAACAGCGCCCGCCCGACGAGCTTGTCCATCGGCACGGAGCCCTGGGCACCGGTGCCGTCGTCGTGCCAGCGGCTGTCGGACGAGTCGGAGCGGTGGTCGCCCATGACCCAGATGCGCCCGGCCGGGACGGTGATGTCGAACTTCTTGCCCTCGCTGGGGAAGTCGCCCGGCTTGATGTAGGGCTCGGTGATCTCGACGCCGTTGACCTTGAGCTTGCCGGTGTCGCCGTCGGCCTGCACACGGTCGCCCGGCAGGCCGATGACGCGCTTGATGAGGTGGTTCTCCGCGTCCTCCGGCAGCAGGCCGACGAAGACGAGGGCGTCGTGGAACGGGCCGCCGACGTCGCTGCGCTGCTCGCCGAGGCTGCCGAGCCACGGGGTCGGGGCGCCCGGGTCCTCGAACACGACCACGTCGCCACGCTTGAGGTCGAAGGGGCCGGGCGTCAGCTTGCTGACGATGACACGGTCGTCCTTGACGAGGGTGTTCTCCATCGACCCGGACGGGATGTAGAACGCCTGGAAGAGCCACGTCTTGACGACGAAGGAGAGCGCCATCGCGAGGACGACGACGATGAGCAGCTCCTTGACCCCGGCCAGGACGGTGCCGAGGAAGCCGCGGGGCTCGTCGTCGTCGTAGTCCTCATCGGGGTCGTCGACGTCGTCCCTCTCGTCGATGCCGTCGACAGGTCGCCCGCGCGTGGGGTCCTCGGGGCGTCCGGTGTACTGCGACATCACTCACCATTTCGTGGGACGGAGGCAATTTGTCCTTGGTCGACCGACCCGAGCCGATCGAGCGGCCAGTATCGCACCCAAACCTTGCCGATGATGTCGGTGCCGGGCACCATGCCGCCACCCGGCTCACCGAGGTGCGCGCGCGAGTCGGCGGAGGCCCCGCGGTTGTCGCCCATCATCCAGAAACGGTCGGGCGGGACGGTGACGTCGAAGGGGATGGCACTCGGTCGCGCACCGGGCGCGAGGTACGGCTCGGTGACGGCGACGCCGTTGATCTCGAGGCGGCCGTCGGGCGCACAGCAGCGCACGTGGTCGCCCGGCAGGCCGATGACCCGCTTGACGTAGTCGGTCGGCTGTCCCTTGCCGGCCAGGCTCTCGACGGCCTCGACGAGCCGTTGGAGCACGCCGCGCTGGGGCACCCGCAGGTTGAACGCCTCGGACGCGTCGAAGACGACGATGTCGCCCCGCTGGAACTGGTCGGAGGGCGTCGTGCGGGACACGAGGAGGCGGTCGCCGACGAGCAGGGTGTCCTGCATCGACTCGCTCGGGATGCCGAAGGGCGTCACGAAGAACGCCCGGAGGACCACGACGGCGAGCAGCAGGACCGCGGGGCCGAGCAGCCAGCGGTGCCGTCGGGCTGCGGCATACGCCCCGGCACTGTCCCTTCCGGGACGCGACGAAGGCGCGGCGGATCCCTTGCCGGGGATCGCCTCGGAGCTCGTGTCCGGGACGGCCCGCTCGGGGTCCACCGCGCCTCGCGTGGTCAGACGGACGTCTGCGTCAGCAGGTCGTCAGCTCTTCGCGCCGGCCTTGGCCGGGATGCTGTCGCGCTTCTCGCGGATCTTGGCAGCCTTGCCGCGCAGACCGCGCAGGTAGTAGAGCTTCGCGCGACGCACGTCACCGCGGGTCACGACCTCGATCTTGTCGATGACCGGGGTGTGGAGCGGGAAGGTGCGCTCGACGCCGACGCCGAAGGAGATCTTGCGGACCGTGAAGGTCTCGCCGATGCCGCCGCCGTGGCGACGGATGACGATGCCCTGGAACACCTGGACACGCGAGCGCGTGCCCTCGATGACCTTGACGTGGACCTTGAGGGTGTCGCCGGCGCGGAACTCGGGAACGTCCGAGCGCAGCGATGCGGCGTTGATCTCGTCAAACGTGTGCATGATGCTTCGCTTTCTCAGGTGCCACAGGCCACCTCGTCACAATGTGGGTGTTGCGTCCGTCGGGCCGCGTGGCCACCCGGGTGGTGCTGGTGGCCGACTCCCCCTGTGGCAGGGGCCGTCGTGTGCCGGACGCAAGGAGCAAGTCTGCCAGAGCACGCCGCATACCTGAAATCGAGCCGGCGACCCGCTCACGCCCGACGTCCCGCTCCCTCAGCACCTAGCGTGGGCCCGTGGACGTCTCCCCCGGCTGGCCCGTCGTCATCTCCCTCGTCATCCTCCTGGCGGTGACCGTCGTGGCCGACCGGCTCGGTCGGATCGACCTGGAGCGCCAGGCCGTGCTGGCCGGTGGTCGCGCCGTCGTGCAGCTGACCCTCGTCGCGCTCGTCATCACCGCCGTCGTGGGGTCGCTGTGGCTCTCCTTCCTCGCCGTGGCCGTCATGTTCGCCATGGCTGTGGTCACGACGACGCGGCGCGTCGGGGCTCCCGGCGCCTGGCCGTGGGCCGCGGCCGCCATGGCGTGCGGGGTCGTGCCCGTCGTCGGCATCGTCCTCGCGACGGGCGCGGTGCCCCTCGCGGGCATCGCCCTCATCCCCGTCGCCGGGATCGTCATCGGCAACACGATGACGGTGCACACGCTGGTCGGCCGGCGCACGTTCGCGGCCCTGCGGGACGAGCGTGGCCAGTACGAGGCGGCACTCTCGCTCGGCCTCACGTCGGGACAGGCCATCGACGAGGTCATCGCGCGTCGGGTCCCCGAGGGCATCCTGCCGAGCCTGGACCAGGTGCGCACGTCAGGGGTGGTGACGCTGCCGGGCGCGTTCATCGGCGTCATGCTCGGCGGCGGGAGCGCGGTCCAGGCGGCCACCGCGCAGGTGCTCGTGCTCTTCGCGATCATGGCGACGCAAGCGGTCACGGCGGGCGTCCAGGCGGCCCTCATCCGGCGTCGGCTGCTGCTGCCCGACGACCTGCGCGAAGGCCTCGCGGCCTGAGCGGCACGCGCGTCCGACCTCAGCGGCGCCGCTTGACCAGGGTGACGGCGCCGGGGATCGGCGCGGCAGCGTCGGTGACGCGGTAGCCGGCCTTCTTGTAGAAGCGCAGGTTGTCGGTGCTCTTCGCGCCCGTGTGGAGCGAGAACGTGCGTGTGCCGTCGGGCGCGGTGGACTCGGCGTGCTCGAGGAGGCGTCGGCCGAGCCCACGTCCCTGGAGGTCGGGCACGACGCAGAGACGGCCGATGTGCCAGTCGTCGCCGTGCTGCGAGGTCCGCACGGCGCCGACGAGGCGGCCCGCCCGGCGCGCGACCCACGTACGCGTCGTGTCGAGGCTGGCGCGGACGTCGTCGACGCTCTCGTGCAGGGCGGGGATGTCGAGGGTGTCGTTGGCGATCGCCTCCTGCACCCAGCAGGCGCGCATCAGCACGGCCAGCTCGGGCACGTCGCCGGGTGTGGCAGCAGCGATCTCGATGTCGCCGTCCCCGTGCGAGGCGTGCAGCAGGTCGGGGCGGCGCGCTGCCGTGCGGGCCAGGCGCTGCTCGTGCCGCCAGGCCGCGATGGCGCCGTGGTTGCCCGACAGCAGCACCTCGGGCACCTCACGCCCGTTCCACGTGCGCGGCTTCGTGTAGATGGGGTACTCGAGCAGCCCGTCCTCGTGGGACTCCTCGACGAGGGACTCGGCGTTGCCGATGACACCCGGGACGAGGCGGCCGACGGCCTCGACGATGGCGAGCACCGCGACCTCTCCGCCGTTGAGCACGTAGTCGCCGAGGCTGACGACCGAGACCTCGAGGCCGAGGTCCTCGCGGGCGTGCTCGTAGACGCGCTCGTCGATGCCTTCGTAGCGGCCGCAGGCGAAGGCGAGCCACGGTTCCTGCGCCAGCTCCCGGGCGAGAGCCTGCGTGAAGGGCTGCCCTCCGGGCCCGGGGACGACGAGCCGCGGCTTCGTCTTCGGATCTCCCTGTGCGACGACGTCGTCGAGAGCCTCGGCCCACGGCTGCGCCTTCATGACCATGCCGGCTCCCCCGCCGTACGGGGTGTCGTCGACGGAGCGGTGCCTGTCGTGGGTGTGGTCGCGCAGGTCGTGCACGCGCACGTCGAGCAGGCCGTCCTGACGGGCCTTGCCGATGAGCGACAGGTCCAGCGCGGCGAGGTAGTCGGGAAAGATCGAGACGACGTCGATGCGCATCGCGGGCCGCGAAGCCGCTCGGGGCTCAGGCGTGCCGGGTGACGAGCCGGTCACTCGGCACCTTCGCGGTAGAGGTCGAAGAGGCCGGGCGGGGCGTCGACGACGACGTGGTCGTCGGCCACCGTCGGCACGATGCGCTTCACGAACGGGACGTAGGCCGTCACGCCGTCGGTGAGGGTGACGACGAGGCGGTCCTGGGCCGCGCCGAGCTCGAGGCCGCTGACCGTGCCGACCTGCTCGCCCGATGGGTCACGCACCTCCAGTCCGACGAGGTCCTCCTCGTAGTAGCCCTCGTCGTCGTCGGCCTTGGTCGCCGACTCCGGCATCACGAGCCTCGTGCCCCGCAGCCCCTCGGCGCCGGTGCGGTCGGGGATCTCCTCGAAGGTGAGCAGCCAGATGCCGCGGTGCACGCGGGTCGACGCGACGGTCAGGGCCGTCGGCACTCCCGAGCCCGGCTCGGCCTCGGTCGCGACGACGGTGCCCGGTGCGAAACGCGACTCGGGGTCGTCGGTGTGCAGCTGCACGGTGACCTCGCCCCGGAGTCCGTGCGGCTTGCCGATGCGGGCGAGGACGACGTTCATGGCCCGAATCCTCTCAGGTTTGGCGGCGGCCCGGGCGCGCGCCCGCGGAGTGCGGCGGAGCAGGCGCGACGGCATACGTGGTCGGTGGGAAACGGCAGTGGGGCACCCCGGTCACCCGGGATGCCCCACTGCGCTGGCGTTCTGGCGGTGGCTCAGCGCACGCGGTCGGTGTCGACGATGTCGACCCGGACGTTGCTGTTGCCCGCGAGGGCGCCCACGACGGTGCGCAGCGCGCTCGCCGTGCGGCCGGAGCGGCCGATGACGCGGCCGAGGTCGTCGGGGTGCACCCGGACCTCGAGCAGCTCACCGCGACGCAGCTCCTTGCGGCGCACGACGACGTCCTCGTCGTGGTCGACGATGCCCTTGACGAGGTGCTCGAGCGCCTCCTCGAGCATGCTCAGGACTCGCTCTTCTCGGCGTCGGTCGCCTCGGCGGCAGGCGCCTCGGCGGTCTCGGCAGCCTTCTCGTCGGCCTTCTCGTCAGCCTTGGGCTCGGCCTTCTTGGCAGCCTTCTTCTTCGGGGTGGTCGCACCCTCGGAGCCGGCGTCGGACTTGCCACCGGCGGCGGCGACGGCAGCCTCGTAGAGGTCCTTCTTCGAGGTCTTGGCCTCCTTGGTCTCGACCTTGCCCTCGTCGACGAGCTTGATCAGGGCGGCGACGGCCTCGGTGGGCTGGGCGCCCTGGCTCAGCCAGTAGTGCGCGCGCTCGATGTCGATGTCGATGAGCGACGGCTGCTCGGTGGGGTGGTACTTGCCGATCTCCTCGATGGCCCGGCCATCGCGCTTGGTGCGCGAGTCCATGACGACGACGCGGTAGAACGGTGCACGGATCTTGCCCATGCGCTTCAGACGGATCTTGACGGCCACTGTGGCGGTCTCCTCAACCAGTAGTGAGCGCGGCGAGACCGGCTGGGATCAGCCGGGGTGCCGACGCTCGGTGTGTAGGCGTCCGGTCCAGCCGAGAGGGGGCCGGACGGGTACAGCCCTCCATTGTGCCAGACGTGGAGGGGTGGTCCGGACACGGCCACGGGCGTCCCGCTCAGGCGTACGCGGCCCGCACGGCCAGCGCGTGCCGCACGACCTCGCTCCGCGGCAGGTCGAACGCCGCGTCGAGGTGCGGCACGACGGAGGGGTCGAAACCGGCCCTCGCGAGGCCCATCCGCAGCTCCGGCGCGCTCGCGCGCACCTCGACGACCCCGCCGATGGGCGAGGAGCGGAGCAGCTCGAAGAGCGCGGCCGGGCGCTCGACCACGGCCGAGGAGAAGAGCGGGATGCCGAGCTCGGCGGCCACGGCAGCGCCGACGCTCGTGCCGCGCGACCCGGCGTCGTAGCCCGGTGCGCCGGTGACGACGCACGCGATGCGCCGGTGGCCCTGCGCGCGGTAGGGCACGGCCGGCCAGTCCGTGGAGAGCATCGTGAAGCGCTCGTGGTCGCGCCAGTCGCGGCGGCCGTCGGGGCCCGGCAGGTGCAGGAAGTCCCGCGAGAAGCCCTCGTGGACGAAGCCGAGCGACCGCACGAGCCCCGCCGAGCGGTGGTTGGCCGGCTGGATGTTCGCCTCGATGCGGTGCAGGCCCATGCCGTGCGGCTCGTCGTCGAACGCGAGCTCGACGGTCAGGCGCAGGCCCTCCGCGAAGAGGCCGCGGCCGGCATACGGGTCGTAGGAGTCGTAGCCGATGGTCGCGCTGCGGAACGACCCGCCGACCACGTTGGCGACGTTGATGCGCCCGACGAGCCCGTGCGAGCCCTCGGGGTCGAGGGCGTGGACCATGAACGTGCGGTAGGTCCGCGACTGGTTCTCGAGGACGACGGGCAGGTTGTGCGGGTTGGGGATCGCGAAGTCGGCGAGGCGGCGCTCCGACCGCGTCACGGCGTCCGCGTATGCCGTCGCGTCGGCCGGCGTGGGCGGGCGCACCTCGACCCGCTCCCCCATCGCGGTGAAGGGCTCCGGGGCGTCGTGGTCAGCGGACAACGCGACCTCGCAGGACGACACCCAGGGGGTCGGCGACGGTGGTGACGTCGGCGCGCGGGTCGGACGCGTAGACGACGAGGTCGGCGTCCTCCCCCTCGGCGAGGCCCGGGCGCCCGAGCCAGTCGCGGGCACCCCACGTCGCCGCGGAGACGACCTCGACGTTGCTGAGACCGGCCTTCGTCAGCTCGAGCATCTCCCGGGCGACGAGCCCGTGCGGCAGGCTGCCCCCGGCGTCGGTGCCGACGTAGATGGGGACGCCGGCCTCGTGGGCCGCCCCGACGGTCGCGTAGCGCCGCTCGTGGAGGTCGAGCATGTGGCGGTGGTAGTCGGGGAACTTCTCCTGGGCCGGGGCGGCGAGGTCGGGGAACTGGGCGATGTTGACGAGGGTCGGCACGATGGCGATGCCCTGGGCGGCGAAGGTGTCGATGGAGTCCTCGCGCAGGCCGGTCGCGTGCTCGATGCAGTCGATGCCCGCCGCGGCGAGGTCGCGGAGGGACTCCTCGCCGAAGCAGTGCGCGGTGACGCGCACACCCTCCTCGTGCGCGGCGGCGATGGCGTCCGCGACCGCCTGCCGCGACCAGCTCGGCGCCAGGTCGCCCACGTCGCGGTCGATCCAGTCGCCGACGAGCTTGACCCAGCCGTCGCCGCGGTGCGCCTCGAGCCGGACGTGGCGGACGAGCTCGTCCTCCTCGACCTCGTGGGCGTAGTTGCGGATGTAGCGGCGGGTGCGCGCGATGTGCCGGCCCGCGCGGATGATCTTCGGCAGGTCGTCGCGCTCGTCGACCCAGCGGGTGTCACCCGGCTGCCCCGCGTCGCGGATGAGCAGCGTGCCGTGGTCACGGTCGGTGACCGCCTGCTGCTCCGCCTCGTCGCGCGGCACCTCACCGTGCGGTCCGAGACCGACGTGGCAGTGCGCGTCGACGAGGCCCGGCAGCACCCAGCCCTCGAGCGTCTGCTCGTCGGACCGGTCGGTCGGCGGTGTGAACGTCACCCGCCCGCCCACGACCCACAGCTCGTCGACCACGTCGTCGGGCCCGACCAGCACGCGGCCACGGACGCGGAGCACCGGTGCACTCATGGCCCCGACCCTAGCCGGAGCCGCCCGCGAGGTCGGTGAGGACGTCGGCCCAGTGCGCCATGAGCGTCGCGTGGTGTCCGGCTCCCTCGTGCACCACGAGCCGCGAGGTCGGCAGGTGGGCGTGCAGCCACCGGGCGTGCTCGAGTCCGACGACCCGGTCGTGGTCGCCGTACCAGAGCGTGACCGGGGCCCGGACGGCTGCGGGCTCGAGGTCCCAGCCGGCGCTGAACGCGAGGGCATCGCGCGAGGCGCCGCGGTAGGACGGTGTGCCGGGTCGCCCGGTGGCCGTCCACGGCTCGAGCACCTCGGGCGAGACGAACGCGCCGACCCTGAGTCGGGGTCGGTGCGCGGAGGTCGGACTCCCGGGCGGTTCGGCTCGGGTGGCGGCCGCGTCCTGCAGCACCACCGCGAGCTCCGCGTCGCCGGCGAGCGCCGCCTGCACGGCGGGCTCGGCGGCCGCACCGGGATCGAGCTCGAGCACCGGGCCGATGCCGGCGACGACTCCGACGCCGGTCACCCGGTCGGCGTGCCTTGCTGCCGTCGCCAGCGCGTACGGCCCTCCCCCGGAGACGCCCAGCACGGCATACCGCCTGACACCGAGGTCGCCCATGATGTGCCAGGCGTCGTCGGCGACGGTGCCGAGGGTCGTCGGCGCGTCGGTGGACCCGCCGTAGCCCGGGCGCGAGAAGGCGACGAGCCGCACCCCCGCCCGCCGGGCCGCGCCGTCACCGAGCGCGGCCTGCAGGCGCCCGCCAGGGGTGCCGTGGAAGAAGAGGACCGGGCAGCCGCCGGGGTCGCCGCCCTGCCACACGTCGAGCCGGCGGCCGCCGGGCAGCCGCACCCGCGACCGGCCGTCGGTGGTGACCACGCCCCGAGCGTATGCCGTCGTGCGCGTCCGGACAGCGCCTCAGTGCGCGCCGCCGCGCCGCATCGACGTCGTGTCGCGGGTGGTCGCCGCTGCTTCAGCCGCGCAGCAGGCGGGGAACGGCCACGACATCCACGAGGGCAGCTCCCCTGAGCACGGTGATCTCCATCGAGCGGTCGATCGCCTCGTCGAGCAGGATGCGCTGCAGCGACTGCGCGTCGAAGAGGGGCCGGCCGTCCGCGGCCACGACGACGTCGCCTCGCATGAGACCGGCCCGGTCCGCGGGGCTGCCGGGCACGACCTGGGCGATCCGCAGCGCCGTGCGCCGACCCAGCCGCGCGGCGAGCTCGTCGGACACGGGGACGGGGGCCGTCACGAGACCGAGGTAGGCACGTCGCACGTGGCCGTCCTCGACGAGGGTCTCGATGATCCTCCGGGTCGTGGCGTTGATCGGCACCGCGAGGCCGAGCCCGACGCCGGCGACAGCCGTGTTGACCCCGACGACACGGGCGCGTGAGTCGGCCAGGGCACCTCCGGAGTTGCCGGGGTTGAGCGCCGCGTCCGTCTGGATGACGTCCTCGACGAGGCGCGACGCCGCGCCCGACCTCGTCGGCAGCGACCGCCCGAGGGCGCTGACGACCCCGGCCGTCACGCTGCCCTCCAGCCCGAGGGGGCTGCCGATGGCGACGACGACGTGCCCGACCGCCAGCCGGTCCGCGTCCCCGTACTCAGGCGGGGGCGGGAGCGGGCTCTCGGCGCGGACGACGGCGAGGTCCGACAGGTGGTCCGCACCGACGACGTGGACACGCACCGAGGTGCCGTCGCCGAAGTGCGCGGTGCCGCGGTCGACGCCGTCGACGACGTGGGCGTTGGTCACGAGCAGACCGTCCTCGGTGAGCACGACGGCCGAGCCGCCGCCCTCGACGGTGCCGCCGCGCACGGGCCTGCGCACGCGCAGGCTGGCGACGACCGGGGCCAGTCGCCGCGCCACGGTGCTCACAGCGTGCGAGTAGGCGTCGAGCACCTCGTCGTCGCTCGGCTCGGGAGCGGGCGGCATCTCGAACGGAGGCATGGTCCCTCCCGGCGTCCTCGGCCGCGCGATGTGCGCGGCCGTGTCACGGACAGCGACGACGCAGCCCGTGGAATTCCTTGGCGCGGACCTGGTTCGCCGAGGGCGAACGCGGGGCCGGGCCCGCGCTCGCGAGGCCTTCTGCTCAGCCCTTGCCGAGGAACTTCTCGAAGCCCTTGGGCAGGTTCGACGGGTCGAAGCCGGCCATCGGGTCGGCGTCGGCGCCCTGCCCGTTGGAGCCGGGAGCACCGAAGGCGCTCGCCGCGGACGCGGCGCGGCCGGCGGCAGCCTTCTCGGCGGCAGCCCGCTCTTCGGCGGCGCGCTTGGCGGGGTTGCCGCTCTTGCTCTTCTTGCGCTGCGGCTGCTGCTTGCCGCGCTTGCCCGAGCCCGGGATGCCGGGCATGCCCGGCAGGCCACCGCCGCCACCGCGGGCCATCGACTTCATCATCTTCTGGGCCTGCCCGAAGCGCTCGAGCAGCTGGTTGACGTCGGTGACGGTCACGCCGGAGCCCTTGGCGATGCGGGCGCGGCGCGAGCCGTTGATCTGCTTGGGGTGGGTGCGCTCGAAGGGCGTCATCGAGCGGACCATCGCCTCGACGCGGTCGAACTCGCGGTCGTCGAAGGCGTCGAGCTGGTCACGCATCCCCTGCATGCCCGGCATCATCTTGAGCATCGACTTGAGCGAGCCCATCTTCTTGATGGCGTTCATCTGCTGGAGGAAGTCCTCGAAGGTGAAGTCCTCCTCGGCGAGGAACTTGCGCGCCATCTCGTCGGCCTGGCGCTTGTCGAACGCCTTCTCGGCCTGCTCGATGAGGGTGAGCACGTCACCCATGTCGAGGATGCGGCTGGCCATGCGGTCGGGGTGGAACACCTCGAAGTCGGTGACCTTCTCACCGACCGACGCGAACATGATCGGCTCGCCGGTGATCTCGGCGACCGAGAGGGCGGCACCACCGCGGGCGTCACCGTCGAGCTTGGAGAGCACGACACCGGTGAAGGCGACGCCGTCGTGGAACGCCTGGGCCGTCTCGACGGCGGCCTGGCCGATCATCGCGTCGATGACGAAGAGGACCTCGTCGGGCTGGATGGCCGTGCGGATGTCGGACGCCTGCTGCATGAGGTTGGCGTCGACGGCGAGGCGTCCGGCGGTGTCGACGATGACGACGTCGTACTGCTTGGCGCGGGCCTGCTCGATGCCCATCCGCGAGACCGACACCGGGTCGCCGAACGAGCGGGTGCCCTCGCCCGACTCGAGCACGGCGTCGTGGCCGCCCATGTTCCCGCGCTCGGGCGCGAAGACGGGGATGCCGGCTCGCTCGCCGACGACCTCGAGCTGCGTGACGGCGTTGGGGCGCTGCAGGTCGGCCGCGACGAGGAGGGGCGTGTGGCCCTGGTCCTTGAGCCACTTGCCGAGCTTGCCGGCGAAGGTCGTCTTTCCGGAGCCCTGGAGGCCGGCGAGCATGATGACGGTCGGCGGCTGCTTCGCGAAGCGGATCGTGCGCGTCTGCCCGCCGAGGATCCCGACGAGCTCCTCCTGGACGATCTTGACGACCTGCTGCGCGGGGTTGAGCGCCTGGCTGACCTCGGCGCCGAGCGCGCGCTCGCGCACGCTGGCGGTGAACCGCTTGACGACGGGCAGCGCCACGTCGGCGTCGAGCAGGGCGAGGCGGATGTCGCGGATCGTCGCGTTGACGTCGGACTCCGAGAGCCGGCCCTTGCCGCGGAGGTTCTTGAACGTCGCGGTCAGCCGGTCAGACAGGGATGCAAACACCCGGCAAGGTTATCCGCTCCGGCGCACAGGTCCGACCCGACGCCCACCGGGCACCCGAGGGGGTGTGCCGCCCACCGCGGCCGCGACGCCACGTTACCTTGGGCAGGTGGCTGACCTCATCGACAAGATCGCGTGGATCCACGTGGAGCAGCGCCGCCTGCTCGTGGCCCGGAACGCCGGCCGCGAACGGTTCTACCTTCCCGGCGGCAAGCGCGAGCCCGGCGAGAGCGACCTCCAGACGCTGGTGCGCGAGCTCGAGGAGGAGCTCACGGTGCTCGTCGACCCTGGCACGGCGGCCTACGTCGGCACGTTCGAGGCGCTCGCCGACGCTCGCACCGACGGCCTCGTCGTGCGGCTGACGTGCTACACGGCATCGCACACCGGGCCGTTCGCCCCGTCACGCGAGATCGACGAGATCACCTGGGTCACCTCGGCCCACGGCGACCAGGTGTCGGCCGTGGACCGGCTCGTCCTCGTCCACCTGCGCGACGCGGACCTCATCGACTGAGAGCCCTATGTCAAGCGGTCTGTTGTTGGAGGACCACCAAGCGTCCGTGTAGGTCGGGGTCGTAGGGCACGTGGTCGTGCCAGCAGCGCCAGAGGATCCTGGTCCAGCTCTGGGCGAGTATTCGTGCGGCGTGTGGGTGCCGGGCTCCACGTTGACG
>NZ_JBTJJV010000007.1:0-209988 GCF_054456855.1 Terrabacter sp. AAH1
GCCTCCGAGATGAACCGACGACCCCGCAAACGCCACCAGTGGGCCACCCCGGCCGAAGTCCTCGACCGGCTACTCTCCGAGCACGACATCAACGGTGTTGCACCCACCGCCTGAATCCGCCAGGTCGGAAAGTGAGCACTCGACGTGACGGGAGCGCGGCAAAGTGCCCACTCGACGGTGGGGGCGGCCGTCGCGCCTTAGGGTGTCGGCATGAGCTCGTGGGGCGCGCTGTGGCGTCGCGGTCACCTCGGCACCGAGGCCGACCGCGCCACCTACCGCACCCTGCACACCGCCCTGCTCGCGTCGCCGCCGCTGCGGATGGGCCTGACGCCCACGGCAGCCGAGCGCTCGCTCAAGCACCTGCGTTCGCTGCTCGGCGCGCCGGCCGTGGCGATGACCGACACGAACGGACTGCTCGCCTGGGACGGCGGCCGCTCGCACCACTCGCACCAGCCGGCCGTGATCTCCGCGGGCACGCTCGGTCACGGCCGCACGACGGTCGTCGACGGCGCCGACGTGGCCTGCGCCGAACCGTCGTGCGTGGTGCGCCAGGCGATCGTCGCGCCGCTGGACGTCGACGAGAAGGTCGTCGGGACCCTGCAGGTCTTCACGGGCAACGCCTCCGCCGGCCTCGTGCGCGCGACCACCGAGGTGGCGCGCTGGGTCTCGGGTCAGCTCGAGCTGGCCGAGCTCGACGCGTCGCGCACCCGTCTCATGGAGGCAGAGGTGCGGGCCCTGCGCGCGCAGATCAGCCCGCACTTCATCTACAACTCGCTCACCGCGATCGCCTCGTTCACCCGCACCGACCCCGAGCGCGCGCGTGAGCTGCTCGTGGACCTCGCCGAGTTCACCCGCTACTCGTTCCGTCGGCACGGCGAGTTCACGACGCTCGCCGAGGAGCTGCGCTCGATCGAGGCGTACCTCGTCATCGAGAAGGCCCGCTTCGGCGACCGGCTCACGGTGACGGTCCGCGTCGCGCCCGAGGTGCTGCCCGTCGTCGTGCCCTTCCTCTGCCTGCAGCCGCTCGTCGAGAACGCCGTCCAGCACGGCATCGAGGGCCGGGCCGGCGAGGGCCAGATCAGCATCCTCGCGCAGGACGTCGACCACGAGTGCGTCGTGACGATCGAGGACAACGGTGTCGGGGAGGACCCCGAACGCGTACGCCGGGTGCTCGCGGGCGACCCGGGCAGCGACTCCGTGGGGCTGGCGAACGTCGACGAGCGGCTGCGCACGGCCTTCGGCGACGACTACGGGCTCGTCGTCGAGACGGCGCCCGGCGCGGGCACGAAGGTCGTCGTGCGCCTGCCGAAGTTCCGACCGGGGGTGCACGTGTGAGCAGCACAGCCACCTCGTCCGCGCCGAACGGCAACCAGCTGCTGCGGGTGCTCGCCGTCGACGACGAGGCTCCCGCGCTCGACGAGCTCGTCTGGATGCTCGGCCGGCACGAGTGCGTGCGCCAGGTCGTGCCCGCCAGCTCGGGCGAGGCGGCCCTGCGGGTGCTGCACGAGGAGCAGGTCGACGCGATCTTCATGGACGTGCAGATGCCCGGGCTCAGCGGCCTCGACCTCGCTCGCGTGCTCTCACGCTTCACGACGCAGCCGCCTGTCGTCTTCGTCACCGCCCACGAGCAGCACGCGGTCGACGCGTTCGAGCTGAACGTCGTCGACTACGTGCTCAAGCCCGTGCGCGACGAGCGGCTCGACCAGGCGGTGCGGCGCGTCGTGCGCCAGGTGCACGGCCGTGGGACGACGGCCGAGCCCGACGACGACGAGCAGATCGTCGTCGAGCTGGGCGGGGTGAGCCGTCTCGTGCCGCGCTCGGAGGTGCTGTTCGTCGAGGCCCAGGGCGACTACGCGCGCCTGCACACGGCCGGTGAGAGCCACCTCGTGCGCGTGCCGCTGTCGACGCTCGCCGACCAGTGGCGCGAGGCGGGCTTCGTGCGCATCCACCGGTCCTCGCTCGTCGCCCTCGGGCACATCAGCGAGTGGCGCACCGAGGCGGGCCGCACCACCGTCGTCGTCGGTGGCCACGAGCTCGTCGTGAGCCGTCGCCACACGCGTGCCCTGCGCGACCTGCTCGTGCGTCGCGCGCAGCCGCTCGGGCGGGGCGGGTCGTGAGCGCAAGCGACGACACCACCCCCGGCCGTATGCCGCCGGGCGGGGGAGAGCGGCCGGCCGCCGACCCCGCCCCGGCCCCCGCCGGGGCAGCGCGTGCCAGGGTGCGGGTGACGAGCCCGCGCACGTCGGCCGCCCGCACGCGTACGGTCTCGATCGCCTCCGAGATCGACGAGCAGACGCGGCTCGGTGAGGTCTACATCACCTCGCTCATGCGCAGCCAGCTGCGCCTGGCCCTCGGCGTGCTGCTCGTCATCGCCTCGACGCTGGGGCTGCTCCCGCTCGCGTTCCACCTCTTCCCCGAGATCGGGCGGGTCGACGTGCTGGGGGTGCCCCTGCCGTGGCTGCTGCTCACCGTCGTGGCGTTCGCCGAGATCATCACGCTCGGATGGCTCTACGTGCGGCGGGCCGAGCGCAACGAGGCGACCTTCAGCGACCTGCTCGAGGGTCGGTGAGCGGCGTGGCCGCGCCGACACGGGGGAGCGGGCCGTGACCAACACGGCCAGCATCGTCGCCGTCATCCTCGTGTCGATCGCCTCGCTCGCCGTCGGGGCGTTCGGGCTGCGGTTGTCGCGCACCATGAGCGACTTCTACGTCGCCTCGCGTGGCGTCAGCCCGGTGCTCAACGCGTCGGCCATCAGCGGCGAGTACCTCTCCGCCGCATCGTTCCTCGGCGTCGCTGGCCTCATCCTGGCGCGTGGCGTCGACATGCTGTGGCTGCCGATCGGCTGGACCGCCGGCTACCTGCTGCTGCTCGTCTTCGTCGCGGCTCCACTGCGTCGCTCGGGTGCCTACACGCTGCCCGACTTCGCCCAGCTGCGGCTCGAGTCCGTCGTCGCGCGCCGCGTCTCGAGCCTGCTCGTCGTCGCCATCGGGCTGCTCTACCTCATCCCGCAGTTCCAGGGCGCCGGCCTGACCCTGCGCACCCTGACCGGGGCGCCGTCCTGGGCCGGCCAGCTCGTCGTCGCCCTCGTGGTCTGTCTCAACGTGCTGCCCGGTGGCATGCGCAGCGTCACGCTCGTGCAGGCGTTCCACTACTGGCTCAAGCTGTTCGCGCTGCTGACGCCGCTCTTCTTCTTCCTCGGGGCGGTCGGCTCGCGCACCGGCGGCCCCGACGTCGGCACGGTGTTCGTCGCCGACTGGGTCGAGCCCCTCGGGGGACAGAACGCCCTCTACCTCACCTACTCGCTCGTGCTCGCCACCTTCTTCGGCACGATGGGGCTGCCCCACGTCGTCGTGCGCTTCTACACCAACCCCGACGGCCGGGCGTCGCGCCGCACGACGCTCGCGGTGCTGGTGATCCTCTCGGGCTTCTACCTGCTGCCCGTCGCCTACGGCGCCCTCGGGCGCTGGTTCGCCTCCGACCTCGTGGCCGCCGGGCGTGCTGACTCCGTCGTGCTCGAGCTGCCGAGCCGCGTCTTCGACGGACCCCTCGCAGAGGGGCTCACCGCCCTGCTCGCAGCCGGTGCCTTCGCCGCCTTCCTGTCCACGTCGACCGGCCTCGTCGTCTCCGTCGCAGGCGTGCTGAGCCAGGACCTCGTGCGATGGGGAAGCGGGCACCGACAGGGAATTCGCGCGTTCCGCATCTCGACCGTGGTCGTCGTCGCCGTGTCGCTCGGGCTCACCTTCGTCGCGGCCGGGGTGCCCGTGGCCCGGGCCGTGGAGCTGACCTTCGCCGTGGCCGCGTCGACCTTCTGCCCGATGCTCCTGCTCGGCATCTGGTGGCGCGGCCTGACCGCGACCGGCGCGATCGCCGGCCTGCTCGTCGGCGGCGGGCTCTCCATGGGGGCGGTGCTGTCGACGACCTTCGGCCACGGCAGCGACGGGTGGTTCGGCGTCGTCATGACGCAGCCGGCGGCCGTCAGCGTGCCGCTGTCGTTCGCGACGATGGTCCTCGTCTCGCTCGCGACGCGGTCGCGCACCCCCGAGCACGTGTCGCAGACGATGGTCCGGCTCCACGCGCCCGAGCACATCGACCTCAACCGCGGCTCGTTCCACCCGGAACGCTGGAACCGCAGCAGCGCCCGCACCGGCACGACCTCCGCCGAGGTGTCCGGTCCGCACGGTCCGAGCGACGCGCGAGAGCCTGCCGACCCGGGAACTGCGGCGTCGTCCGGGGCGCCGCACACGGCATACGGGAGCGGGGAGCCGACCGCTCGTCGCCGGGGAACGACCGTTCGTCGCGGCTGAGCCCGCGCACGGCGAGTCGTCGCCGCCACTGGGCGATGCCGCCGGTGCTGCGGCTGCCGGTGGGCCTCCTGCGCTCCTACCTTGGGTGTCGCCGGCCGCGTGGCCGTCACGACAAACCGCCCCGGAGGTGGCCAAGTGAGCAAAGAAGCTCCAGAGCGCGTGGTGGACGACGCCAATGTCGCCATGCAGAACTCCGCCGAGTTCGCCCAGCTGCGGACCAAGTTCCGCAAGTTCGTCTTCCCGCTGACCGCGCTGTTCCTCGCGTGGTACTTCCTCTACGTCCTGCTGTCCGTGTTCGCCAGGGACTTCATGGGCACCCGCGTCGTCGGCAACGTCACGTGGGGCCTGATCCTCGGGCTCCTGCAGTTCGTGTCGACGTTCGTGATCACGATGGTCTACGCCCGCTGGGCCGACCGCGTCTTCGACCCCGAGGCCGAGGCCCTCGCCCGCAAGATGGGAGAGCACCAGTGAGCGCGCTCGTCACGTCCGTCCCCTCGATCGCGCCCGCGGCGACGACCGTGGGCAACCCCGCGATCAACATCGGCATCTTCGCGCTGTTCGTCGTCGTCACTCTGGCGATCGTCATCCGGGCGTCGCGCAACAACCGCAGCGCCGCCGAGTACTACGCCGGGGGCCGCGCCTTCACCGGACGGCAGAACGGCATCGCCATCGCAGGCGACTACCTCTCAGCCGCGTCGTTCCTCGGCATCGCGGGGGCCATCGCGCTCAACGGCTACGACGGCTTCCTCTACTCGATCGGCTTCCTCGTCGCCTGGCTCGTCGCGCTCCTGCTCGTCGCCGAGCTGCTGCGCAACGTCGGCAAGTACACGATGGCCGACGTGCTCAGCTTCCGGCTGCGCCAGCGGCCCGTCCGCATCGCCGCCGCCATCTCGACGCTCGTCGTCTCGTTCTTCTACCTGCTCGCCCAGATGGCCGGTGCCGGTGGTCTCGTGGCCCTGCTCCTCGGCATCGACGGTGCGGTCGGCCAGCGCCTCGTCATCGCCGTCGTCGGCGTCATCATGATCTTCTACGTCATCTACGGCGGCATGAAGGGCACGACCTGGGTGCAGATCATCAAGGCCGTGCTGCTCATCATCGGCGCCGGCGTCATGACCGTCTGGGTGCTCGGCAAGTTCGGGCTCAACCTCTCGAGCCTGCTCGGCGACGCGTCGACGGCGTCACAGTCGGCCGGTGGCAAGGACCTGCTCCAGCCCGGGCTGCAGTACAAGAACCCGATCGACTTCATCTCGCTGTCGATGGCGCTCGTCCTCGGCACCGCGGGCCTGCCCCACGTGCTGATGCGCTTCTACACCGTGCCGACCTCCCGCGAGGCGCGCCGCTCGGTGGTCTGGGCGATCTGGCTCATCGGCATCTTCTACCTCTTCACCCTCGTGCTCGGGTTCGGGGCCGCTGACCTCGTCGGTGCCGCCGAGATCAAGAACGCGCCCGGTGCCGTGAACTCCGCAGCCCCGCTGCTCGCCTTCAAGCTCGGTGGCGAGATCCTGCTCGGCATCATCTCCGCGGTGGCGTTCGCGACGATCCTCGCCGTGGTCGCCGGCCTCACCATCACGGCGAGTGCCTCCCTGTCGCACGACATCTACAACACGGTCGTCAAGCAGGGCCGGGCCACCCCGGAGGAGGAGGTCAAGGTCGCCCGCATCGCCGCCCTGGTGCTCGGCGCCATCGCGATCGTCGGCGGCATCTTCGCCCTCGGCCAGAACATCGCGTTCCTCGTCGCCCTCGCCTTCGCCATCGCGGCGAGCGCGAACCTCCCGACGATCCTCTACTCGCTGTTCTGGAAGCGGTTCAACACCCGGGGCGCGCTGTGGTCGATCTACGGCGGCCTGGTCAGCGCGATCACGCTGATCATCTTCAGCCCGGTCGTCTCCGGCAAGGCGATCGACCCGGTCACGAAGAAGAGCCCCTCGATGCTCCAGGGCGTCGACTTCCACTGGTTCCCGCTCGACAACCCGGGAATCATCTCGATCCCGCTCGGCTTCCTGCTCGGCTACATCGGCACCGTGACGAGCAAGGAGTACAACGCGGCGAAGTACGCCGAGATGGAGGTCCGCTCGCTCACCGGCCACGGCGCCGAGGCGGCGACCCACCACTGAGGTCGCGTCGACATTGAGCGACCCACCGTTCGAGTGGCCGTGCACCGTGAGGTGCACGGCCACTCGGCTTCTCGGCGGACAGGCGCGTCAGAGGATGACGAGGTCGTCGCGGTGGATGACCTCGCGCTCGTACTCCGGACCGAGATCCTTCGCAAGCTCGCGGGTGGAGCGGCCGAGCAGCGACGGCAGCTCGTTCGAGTCGTAGTTCACCAGGCCACGGGCGACGGGGGTGCCGTCGGGTGCGCAGACGTCGACGGGGTCACCGTCGTGGAAGCTGCCCTCGACAGCGGTGATGCCGGCGGGGAGCAGCGACTTCTTGCGGTGGACCAAGGCGGTGACGGCGCCGTCGTCGATGACGAGTCGACCGCGGGCCGTGGTGGCGTGCTCGAGCCACAGCCGGCGGGAGCGGCCGCGCACCCCGATGGGCAGGAAGACGGTGCCGACGTCCTCGCCGGCGAGCACCTCGGTGACCCGGTCGGCGGCGGTGACCGAGGTGATGACCCCGGCAGCGGTGGCGATGCGAGCGGCCTCGATCTTCGTCGTCATGCCGCCGGTGCCGACCTTCGAGCCGGTGCCGCCGATCTCGACGTCGACGAGGTCATGGGGGCCGCGGACGACCGGGATGCGCTGTGCCCCGGGCCGGCTCGGCGGTCCGTCGTAGAGCGCGTCGACGTCGGAGAGCAGCACGAGGGCGTCGGCGTCGATGAGGTGGGCGACGAGCGCGGCGAGCCGGTCGTTGTCGCCGAAGCGGATCTCGCTCGTGGCGACCGTGTCGTTCTCGTTGACGATCGGCAGGACGCCGAGGTCGAGGAGCCGCTCGAGGGTGCGGCGGGCGTTCGCGTAGTGGGTGCGCCGGGTGACGTCGTCTGCCGTGAGCAGCACCTGTCCGACCGTGATGTCGTGGCCGGCGAAGGCGAGCGTGTAGGCCGCGAGCAGCGCACCCTGCCCGACCGAGGCCGCCGCCTGCTGCGTCGCGAGGTCGCGCGGCCGGGTGGCGAGGCCGAGCGGGTGGATGCCCGCCGCGATGGCACCCGAGCTGACGAGCACGATCTGCGTGCCGTCGAGGTGCTTGCGGGCCAGGGCGTTGGCCAGGGCGACGAGCCGGGCGTGGTCGAGGCCACCGTCGACACCGGTCAGCGAGCTCGAGCCGACCTTGACGACGAGGCGGCGGGCGCTGCTGATGACCGACCGAGGAGACACGTGGTCAGCCTAGTGACGGCCGGGCGCCGTCAGCCGGGCTGACCACATGTCGTCGTCGGGTCAGGGGGCCACGTAGACGGTCGAGCCGAGCTCGACGAACTCCCGGCTCTTCTCCTCCATGCCGGCCCGTGAGGCCACGTCGTGCGTGAGACCCCGCTCGGCGGCATACCTCCTCACGTCCTGGCTGATCCGCATGGAGCAGAACTTCGGGCCGCACATCGAGCAGAAGTGCGCCGTCTTGGCCGGCTCGGCCGGCAGCGTCTCGTCGTGGAAGGCGCGCGCGGTGTCGGGGTCGAGCGAGAGGTTGAACTGGTCCTCCCAGCGGAACTCGAACCGGGCCCGCGACAGGGCGTCGTCCCAGTCACGCGCGTACGGGTGCCGCTTGGCGACGTCGGCGGCGTGGGCGGCGAGCTTGTAGGTGATGACGCCGGTCTTGACGTCGTCGCGGTTCGGGAGGCCGAGGTGCTCCTTCGGCGTGACGTAGCAGAGCATCGCGGTGCCGTGCCAGGCGATGTGGGTGGCGCCGATCGCCGAGGTGATGTGGTCGTAGCCGGGGGCGACGTCGGTGGCGAGCGGCCCGAGCGTGTAGAAGGGCGCTCCGTGGCACCACTCCTGCTGCAGTGCGACGTTCTCCTTGACGAGGTCGAGCGGCACGTGGCCGGGACCCTCGACCATGACCTGGACGTCGAACTCCCAGGCGCGAGAGGTGAGCTCGGCCAGCGTGCGGAGCTCGGACAGCTGGGCCTCGTCGTTCGCGTCGGCCGTGCAGCCCGGCCGCAGGCCGTCGCCGAGGCTGAACGCGACGTCGTAGCGGGCGAAGATCTCGCAGAGCTCGTCGAAGTGCGTGTAGAGGAAGTTCTCCTCATGGTGGGCGAGGCACCAGCCCGCCATGATCGAGCCTCCGCGGCTGACGATGCCGGTGATCCGCTGCGCGGTCAGCGGCACGTAGCGCAGCAGCACGCCGGCGTGGACGGTCATGTAGTCGACGCCCTGCTCGCACTGCTCGATGACGGTGTCGCGGAAGACCTCCCAGGAGAGGCGGCTCGCGTCGCCGTCGACCTTCTCGAGGGCCTGGTAGATCGGGACGGTGCCGATCGGGACGGGGGAGTTGCGCACGATCCACTCGCGGGTCGTGTGGATGTCGTCGCCGGTCGAGAGGTCCATGACGGTGTCGGCGCCCCAGCGCGTGGCCCAGGTCAGCTTCTCAACCTCCTCCGCGATCGAGCTCGTCACGGCGGAGTTGCCGATGTTGGCGTTGACCTTCACGAGGAAGGCGCGCCCGATGACCATGGGCTCGCTCTCCGGGTGGTTGACGTTGCTCGGGATGATGGCACGCCCGGCTGCGACCTCCGACCGCACGAGCTCGACGTCGCAGCGCTCCCGCGTCGCGACGAACTCCATCTCCTTCGTCACGATGCCTGCGCGGGCGTACGCCATCTGGGTGACGCGTCGGGACCCCTTGGCGCGCAGAGGCTCCCGGCGTTCGCCGCGCCACTCGCGTGACGCCTCACCGCGGCGCACGGCCGACCGTCCGTCGTCGGCGAGCGACCGCTCGCGGCCGGCGTACGCCTCGACGTCGGCCCGCTCGGACACCCAGTCCGCGCGCAGCGGCGGTAGCCCCACCTCCGGCTCGCTGCCGGGACCCGACGTGTCGTAGAGGTGGAAGGGTGCGTGGCCCCCCGAGAGGGTGACCTCGGTCGACGGCACGGGTATGCCGTGTGGCCGGCTCGGCGTGTGGACCTTGCGTCTGGCGGCGGGCCGGGTCTCGGGCTCGGTGTCGGGCTCGGTGTCGGGCTGCCTGTCGGTCATGCGGAGTCTCCTCTGGTGTCGGTGGTGGTCGGTGCGAGGTGGCTGACGGGTCCGCGGCCACGGCCCAGCTGCCAGCCGGCTGCTGCGCTGAGGCAGCTCCGGACGAACGCCCCGGCGTCGCCCACGGCCCTCTCGACAGGGCGTCCGTGTGCCAGTCCGGCGGCGACCGCGGCGGCGAAGGTGCAGCCGGTGCCGTGGTCGTTCGAGGTGACGAGGTCCGGGCCGGTCAGAACGTGGATGCCGGTTCGTGTCGCGAGCACGTCGTGCCGGGTTCCCTCGGTCAGGCCTCCCGTGATGACGGCGGCTGCGCACCCGAGTTCGAGCAGCCGCAGGGCCTGGTCGGTCTGGTCCTCGAGAGAGCCCGCCCGTGAGCAGCCGAGCAGGGCTGCCGCCTCGTCGGTGTTGGGCGTGACGACGTCTGCGTGCGGGATCAGGTCGTCGCACATCACGGCGAGGACGTCGTCCGTGGCGAGGGCGTGGCCGCTCGTCGAGACGAGAACGGGGTCGACGACCAGGCGGGGCAGGCGCCCGTCGGCGGCGAGGGCGGCAACGGCTCGGGCCGTCTCCGCGTCCCCGAACATCCCGCTCTTCGTCGCGTGGGGCGCCAGGTCGCGCAGGAGCACCCGGACCTGGTCGACGACGACGGCGGTCGGAACCCGGTGGACGGCATGGACGCCGGTCGTGTCCTGCACGGTGACGGCGGTGACCGCACTGGTGCCGTGGACGCGGAGGGAGGCGAACGTCGCCAGGTCGGCCTGGATGCCGGCGCCACCCCCGCAGTCGGAGCCGGCGATGGTGAGCACGACGGGGGGCGTGCTCATCTGCGGCGCCGTCCATCGACACCCGCGCCGAGGTGGGCGAGGGGGGCGGGTTCGGGACGGGTCCTGCGCCCGTGCAGCGCGGCCGAGACGGCGCGGACGACGGCCCTCGTCGTGCCGAGCGGGTCGTCGGAGCGCATGACTGAGCCCATGACCGCGACGCCGTCGGCTCCGGCGGTGACCCAGCGCCCGGCGTCGTGTGGGCCGATGCCGCCGAGTGCCAGCAGTCGCGGCAGCGACGTGCGGCTGCGGTGAGCGGCCGTGATGGAGGCCCTCAGTCCGGCGATCCCGAGCGCAGGGCCGTAGCCGGGCTTCGACGCCGTCGCCGACACCGGCGAGAGCGTCACGTAGTCGAGCCCGTCGTCTGCCGCCCGCAGCAGGTCGGCGGCGCCGTGGCACGAACGGCCGACGATCGGCGCCGGCGCCCGTCCCAGGTCGGTGCCGCGCTGGTGCAGCCCGACGGCTGAGGTGAGGCCCGGGGGCGCCGGTGCAGCGACGACGAGGAGCGCAGCGGCGTCCGCGCAGAGGGAAGCCACGTCGCGGACGAACTCCGCGCGTACGTCGTCGGCGAGATCTCGCTCGCGCACGAGCACGGTGTCCGCGCCGCCCTCGAGCGCTGCCTCGACGACGTCGAGCAGCCGACTGCCCGTGCGCACCTGGGCCCGATCCGTCAGCACGAGCACCCGCGGGGCACCGAGAGCCCGGCGCGTCATGGCTCGACCAGGCCTTCGCTGGGGGAGGAAGCGAGAGCGAGCCGGCGCATGGGCACCCGCCCGGCGAGGCGGGCGAGTCGACCGGCGACCACCGCGTGACGCATGGCGGCCGCCATCGCGGCCGGGTCCTCCGCGCGCGTTACCGCGGTGGCGAGGAGCACGGCGTCGCAGCCGAGCTCCATGGCCAGGGCGGCGTCGGAGGCCGTGCCGATGCCGGCGTCCAGCACGACCGGCACGTCCACCGCGTCGCGGACGAGCTCGATGGCGTGCGGGTTGCGGATGCCGAGCCCGCTACCGATCGGCGAACCGAGCGGCATGACCGCCGCGCACCCGGCGTCGACGAGCCGCCGGGCCACGACCGGGTCGTCCGTCGTGTAGGGAAGCACGACGAAGCCGTCGCGCACGAGCTGGTCGGCGGCGTCGACGAGCTCGACGACGTCCGGCAGCAGGGTGCGGTCGTCGGCGACGATCTCGAGCTTGACCCAGTCGGTGCCGAGCGCCTCGCGTGCCAGGCGGGCGGTGAGCAGCGCCTCGCGGGCTGTGCGGCAGCCTGCCGTGTTGGGCAGCAGCGAGACGTCGCAGCGCGCGAGCACGTCGAGCAGCCCGCCGGCGCCACCCCGGGGGACGCGACGCATCGCGACGGTGACGAGCTCGGTCCCGGAGGCGCGAACAGCGGCCTCGAGGGAGGTGTGGCTCGTCGCGCCACCGGTGCCGAGGATGAGCCGCGACCCGAACGAGCGGCCCGCCACCACAAGGGGATCCGGTGATACGGAGGACGCGGGACTCAGCTCCGCCATCGTCAGCCGCCCTGCATCGCGGTCACGACATCGACGCGCGCGCCGACGGTCACGACGGTCGCGGCCCAGGCCGAGCGGGGGACGATGACGTGGTCGAGCGCCACGGCGATGCCTCGCGGGGTGAGCCCCAGGTCGGCGAGAAGGTCGCTCACGGTCGTCCCGGGTCGCACGATGCGTTCGGCGCCGTTGAGGTGGATGGTCATGCATGCTCCTTGTGGCAGAGGCGTCGGGCGGCAAGGGGTTCCATGGCCCGGGGAGGCGGCCGTTCCTCGACGTGGGCGACGACGGCGTCGGCGGTGATGGGTGCGAGCAGCACGCCGTCACGCCCGTGGCCGCTCGCGAGGACGAGTCCTTCGACGCACGTGGGACCGACGAGCGGCAGGTTGTCGGCGGTCGCCGGCCGGAGCCGGGCGGTGGTTTCGAGAAGTCCAGCCTCCGCGAGCTCGGGCACGACCTCGATCGCGTCGTGCAGCAGGTCGTGGACGGCGCCGGCGGTCACGGTCGGGTCTTCGCCGACGTCCTCACTCGTCGCGCCGACGACGACCTCGCCGCCGGGCCTGGGCACGATGTAGACCTCCCGACCGCGAACGGTGGCGCGAACGGTGTGGGTGAGCGCACCGGGCGTGGCGCCGAGCCGCAGGACCTGTCCCTTCAGGGGACGGATCGGCACGGGGTGAGCGAGCGCTGAGGCCAACGGCCCTGACGCCCAGCCCGCGGCCACGACGACGACGTCCGCCTTGTAGGTGCGGCCCTCGTCGGCGAGCCCGGCTGCACCCGTGGGCTGCCCATCGCGTACGCCACCGGTCCCTCGAGCACGTACGCCGGTGGCCCGCCCCGCGCGTACGTCGGGTTCGACGTCGAGCGGGACGACGACGCCCCCACTCGCCACGACGGCATGTGCCAGTGCCCGTGCGACGACCCTCGGGTCGACGGCGGTCTCGTTGAGCCGCAGCGCAGCCCGGACCCTGGGCGACAGCGCCGCCTCCAGCCGCCGGGCCGAGCGGGCGGCGAGCCTCTCGACGGGGCAGTGCCGGCGCTCGACGTGTCGGGCGTGCCGCGCGAGGGCGGCCTCGTCGTCCGCGTCGAGGGCGACGAGCAGGGTCGCGTGGGGGCGCAGCTCGATGTCCTCACTCCCCACTCGCGTCAGGTCGGCAGCGAAGCCTGACCACTCGCGTGCACCAGCCAACCCCGCCGCGAGCAGGGCGTCCTGGCCGAAGACGGCTTCGCTCGCCGGAGCCAGCATCCCGGCAGCCGCGTGCGTCGCTCCGCCCGCGACATCCGGGTCGAAGACGGTGACCGCGTGCCCGCGCTCGGCAAGGCGCCAGGCACAGGCGAGCCCGATGATCCCGCCGCCGATGACGGCGACGCGCTGCCAGCCGGACGGTCGCGCCCCTCGAGGAGCGGTCGCCCGGCTCAACGGCGGATGGTGGTCGCCCCGGACTCGGACCGCGGCGCCGAGGGCGCCGCCGGTGGTGTCGGTGGGCTCCCGAGCGCAGCGGCCAGGGCGGCTGCCGCGACTGGCGGGTGGGCGGCCTCGCTCACGGCTGTGACGACCGCGACGCCGTACGCACCGGCCGCGCGTAGCGCCGGCACGTGGGCCACCCTCACACCACCGACGGCGATGACCGGCAGGTCCGTGGCCGCGGCGACGGCAGCGACTCCGTCGGGCCCGATCGGGTCGGGAAGCCCCGGCTTCGTCCTCGTCGCGTACGCCGGGCCGACGCCGAGATAGCTGGCGCCTGCGGCCTCGGCCGCTCGGGCCGCTGCGGCGTCCCGGGCGGTGGCGCCGATGACGAAGCCCGGCGGGGTGATGGCGCGCACGAGGTCGACCGGGAGGTCGGAGGCGCCGAGGTGCACGCCGTCGGCGTCCGCGGCGATCGCCACGTCGACCCGGTCGTCCACGAGGACGAGGCAGCCGGCCGGGCGGGCCACCGCGACGACGGCGGCGGTGAGGGCGAGGTGGTCGCGGTCGGAGAGGTCCTTGGCCCTGACCTGGATCGCGCACGGCCCGCTCGAGACGACGGCTCGTACGTCGGGCAGCGGATCCCGCCCGCCTCGGGTATCGGTGAGCACGTGCAGGACGGGGACGAGGCCCCCGGTGGTTCGTGGCATGGACGCGACTCCTTGGTCCCTGCGCCGGCATGATCCGGATCAGGTGTGGACGGTCGGGGCCGCGTCAGCCCCCTCTCAGCCCGGTGCGCCGGACTCCCGTGAAGGACGCCGCAACCATAACCACACCGCGATGCCCACCGCATCCGGGGACCACGGTCAGCCCGCTCGCCGGCCAGACCGTCACGAGCGGCACGAGCGTCACGAGCGTCACGAGCGGCACGAGCGCAGCGCCGCAAGCACGGGCGACGTTGTTGGTGGCGGTCCGTCGGTCCACGGCGCGGAAGCCCGGGCCAGTGCCTCGCAGCACGAATTACGCTGGTCGCATGTCCCAGACGATCGACCCCACCGTCGTCGAGCAGGTCAACGCCCTGGCCGACGGTGCGCGGGTGGCCTCGCGCCGCCTCGCCCTGATGTCCCGTGCCGAGAAGGACGCCACGCTGCTGCGCCTGGCCGACGCCGTCGAGGCCGCCACCCCGTCGATCGTCCAGGCCAACGCCGAGGACATCGAGCGCGGCCGTGCCGGCGGCATGAGCGAGAGCCTGCAGGACCGGCTCCGCCTCGACGAGGCCCGCGTCGCGGCGGTGGCCCAGGCCCTGCGCGACGTCGCGGCCCTGCCCGACCCCGTCGGTGAGATCGTCCGGGGCTCGACGCTCGCGAACGGCCTGCAGATCCGTCAGGTGCGCGTACCCATGGGTGTCATCGGGATGATCTACGAGGCCCGCCCGAACGTCACGGTCGACGCCGCCGGCCTCTGCCTGAAGTCGGGAAACGCGGTGCTGCTGCGCGGCGGTTCGGCCGCGGCGTGCAGCAACCACGCGCTCGTTCAGGCGATGCGCGACTCCCTTGCGGCACAAGGGCTTCCGGTCGAGGCCATCACTCTGCTCGAGGAGGGCGGGCGCGACGCCGCCCGTGCCCTGATGACCGCACGCGGCCACGTCGACCTCGTGATCCCGCGGGGGGGCGCCGACCTCATCCAGACCGTGGTGCGCGAGTCAACCGTGCCCGTGATCGAGACCGGCGTCGGCGTCTGCCACGTCTACGTCGACCGCGCCGCCGACCTCGACAAGGCGCAGGCGATCACCCTCAACGCCAAGACCCACCGGCCCAGCGTCTGCAACGCGGCCGAGTCGCTGCTCGTGCACCGCGACGTCGCTGCCGACTTCCTGCCCAAGGCCCTCACCGACCTCGCCGGGGCAGGCGTGCGACTGCACGTGGCGCCCGAGGTCACGCAGTACGCCGAGGCCGCCGGTGCGGCATACGACCTCGCGAGCGAGACCGACTTCGGCACCGAGTGGCACGGCCTCGAGATGAGCGTGGCCGTCGTCGACGACGTCGACGAGGCCATGGACCGCATCCGCCGCTACGGCACGGGGCACACCGAGGCGATCGTCACGGAGGACCGCGCCGCCGCCCGCCGCTTCACGGCCGAGGTCGACGCGGCGGCCGTCATGGTCAACGCAAGTACTCGCTTCACCGACGGCGGAGAGTTCGGTTTCGGCGCCGAGATCGGCATCTCGACGCAGAAGCTCCACGCCCGCGGACCGATGGCGCTGCCCGAGCTGACCACGACGAAATGGGTCGTGGAGGGCGACGGCCACACGCGCTGACGGGCGCCGGAACGCCCGCCCCGGCTGGGTGGCATGATGTCCGTCCATGGAAGGCACCGAGGTCCGCAAGCTCGCCGAGCTGGAGGACGACCACTGGTGGTACCGCGAGCGGCGCCACCTCCTGGCCAAGGCCATCTCGGGGCTGACCCCCGGACGCGCCCTCGACATCGGCGCGGCGGGCGGGGGCAACACCCGCGTCCTGCGTGAGCACGGCTGGGACGCCGTCGCCCTCGAGTACGGCGCCGACGGGGCCGAGGTCGCCAAGGGCCGAGGGCTCCCGACCCTGCGAAGCGACGCCACGAAGCTGCCGCTGGCTGACGCCTCCCTCGACCTCGTCATGGCGTTCGACCTGCTCGAGCACCTCCACGACGACGACGCAGCTGTCGCCGAGGTGCACCGTGTGCTCAAGCCCGGTGGCACCTACCTCGTGGCGGTGCCGGCCGACCCCAAGCTGTGGTCGAGCCACGACGAGGCCGTCGACCACGTGCGTCGCTACACCCGCGACGGACTGCTCTCGCTGCTCGAGCGCGGTGGTTTCGAGATCAAGGACGTGCGCTCGTGGAACGTGCTGCTGCGCCCGGTCGTCGCCATGCGCCGCAAGGTCAGCTCGGGCTCCGACCTCGACGACCTGCACCCGATCGTGAACTTCGGGCTGCGCACGATCATCACCGCGGAGCGCTACCTCCCGGTGAAGCAGCTGCCGGGCGTCAGCCTGCTCGTGCGGGCTCAGCCGCGCAGCTGAGTCCGCTCGGGCTCGGCCACCGTCGCCGACCCGTTGGTCGGGGCACCCGTTGGCCCCGCGACACCCGCCGCACCCGTGGTGCCAGCGGCGCCCGTGGTGCCAGCTGCGGCGGCGCTGCCGGGCGTGTGGCCGGCGACCGGAGCGACCGCGGGCGCTGACGTGGTCGTCCCGTGGATGTGGGCCTCGCTCGGCTGGGCAGGCAGGGGCGTGTCGGTCGGACCGTGCGCACCGGTGTCGGCGGTCAGGGAGTCGTAGGCGATGAAGTACGTGGGCCGACCCTGCATGTGGGAGTACATCCGTCCGATGTACTCGCCGAGGATGCCCACGCAGACCAGCTGCACGGCACCGACGCCGGAGACGATGGCGACGGTCGAGGTCCAGCCCGCGACGGTGTGGCCCTGGGCCCGCGCAACGAGCGTGTAGAGGAAGAGCAGCACCGCGAGGACGGCTCCGGCGAAGCCCGCGAACGTCGCCACCCGCAGCGGCGCCGTCGAGAAGCCGGTGAGCGAGTCGAGCGAGAGCTTGACCATCTTGAGGAGCGGGTACTTCGAGTCGCCGGCCGCGCGCTCCTCGCGCTTGTACTCGACCGTGTCGGAGGGGAAGTTCAGGGCCGGCACGATGAAGCGCAGCACCCGGTTGTGCTCAGGGAGGCTGTTGATGGCGTCCACGGTGGCACGCGACATGAGGCGGTAGTCGCCGGCGTCGGCGTGCGCCGAGGTCTGCGACATGAGGCCGATCAGCCGGTAGAAGGCCTGGGCCGAGACGCGCTTGAACCACGTGTCGGTCGAGCGGTCGTTGCGCACGCCGTAGACGACGTCGACGCCGTCGTCCTTCGCGGCGGAGAGCATCTGCGGGATGATCTCGGGCGGGTCCTGCAGGTCGGCGTCGAGCGTGACGACGTAGTCGCCGAGGGCGCTGACCAGCCCCGCCGAGATGGCGGCCTGGTGCCCGGCGTTGGCGCGCAGTCGCACGACCCGCAGCTGCGGCCACTCCCGGTGGTAGCGCTGGAGCAGCGCGGCAGTGAGGTCCTTGCTGCCGTCGTCGACCGCGACGACCTCGTAGGTCGTGCCCATGCCGTCGAGGAGCGGGCGGAGCCGCTCGACGAGGAGGGGGAGCACCTCCTCCTCGTTGTACATCGGGATGACCACGGACAACTCAGGAACCATGCGAACAAGGGTACGGCCGCTGGTGGGGCGCCGCTGTCACCGTGCTGTGGCCGGGCTGTGTCGGGCGGGTCGACGCCGCTGCGGGTAGCGTGCCGCGCGTGACCGAGCCCGACGACGCCCCTCTCGTGCCACGTGCCACCGACAGCCGAGGTATGCCGCCGGGTGGGCTCGCACCCGGGACCCCGGTCGCGGGGCGGTGCACGAAGTGGGGCGGTGGCCCGCACTGGGAGTGGACGGGCAGCTACCTGGGCGCCGACGAGCACGGCCACTGGTGGTTCTCCCCGGCGGGCACGTGGTGCTCGCGGCCGGGTGCCGCGTTCGTCGAGGAGCACGACTGGGTGTCGTTCGTCCCGCACGAGGGGGCGTATGCCGCCGGTTTCTATCCCGAGTCGAAGCACGTCAGCGTCTACGTCGACATGACCGACGAGCCGGTGTGGCAGCCCCGTGACGACACGGACGGCGGCCCCGCGTGGGAGGTCACGATGGTCGACCTGGACCTCGACGTGGTGCTGACGCGCGAGGGGCACCTCTACGTCGACGACGAGGACGAGTTCGCGCAGCACCAGGTCGAGCTCGGCTACCCCGAGGAGGTGGTGGCCCTGGCCGAGCAGTGGCGCGACCTCGTCTTCGCGGCGGTCGCCGCCGGGGACGAGCCGTTCGCGTCCGTGGGCCACGCCTGGCTGCGGCGGGCCTCGGCAGCCAGGGGGACGGCTGGTGAGTCGGGGCGCGGGTCCGGGCGCTAGGCTGGCCGCATGTCTGATCGTGTCCTCGCACTCGTCACCGAGGGGGAGGAAGCCGCCCGCGAGCTTCCCATGCCGGTGATCGCCTACTTCTTCATCACCTTCGCGCTCTTCCTCGTGGCCCTGGCCGTGACGTGGAGCTTCCGCAACACCGCCTACAAGGTGCAGGCGCCGCGACGCGGCGAGGGCACGCACGGCACGGCGAGCGGACCTGACGGAGCCCACCACTGACCATGCGCCTCGGCGTCATGGGTGGGACGTTCGACCCGATCCACCACGGCCACCTCGTGGCCGCCAGCGAGGTCCAGTCGCTCTTCGACCTCGACGAGGTCGTCTTCGTGCCCACGGGCCAGCCGTGGCAGAAGGCCGACCGGCACGTCTCTCCCGCCGAGCACCGCTATCTCATGACCGTCATCGCGACGGCCTCCAACCCGCGCTTCACGGTCAGCCGGGTCGACATCGACCGGCCCGGCCCGACCTACACGATCGACACGTTGCGCGACATCAAGGCCGAGCGTCCCGACGACGAGCTGTTCTTCATCACCGGCGCCGACGCCCTGGCCGAGATCCTGTCGTGGAAGGACGCCGAGCAGCTCTTCGAGCTGGCCCACTTCGTCGGGGTGACCCGGCCGGGCCACGAGCTGTCCGACAAGGGTCTCCCGGAGCACCGGGTCACCCTCCAGGTCGTGCCCGCCATGGCGATCAGCTCGACAGACTGCCGCGAGCGCGTGGCCGACGCCGAGCCCGTCTGGTACCTCGTGCCCGACGGGGTCGTCCAGTACATCAACAAGTACCGCCTGTATGCCGCCGACCTGGCGAGCGCAGGCACCGTGCCGGCTCCGTCGTCGGCAGCGCCCCTAGGAGATCCGTGACCGCAGCAGACCGTTCGCTCCAGCTCGCCAAGGCCGCAGGCCTAGCCGCCGAGGAGAAGCTCGCCGAGAAGGTGCTCGCGATCGACGTCAGTGAGCAGATGCCGCTGACCGACGTCTTCGTCATCGCGTCGGCACCGTCGGAGCGGCAGGTCGGCGCCATCGTCGACGAGGTCGAGGACCGGCTGCGCGACCTCGGCAGCAAGCCCGTGCGACGCGAGGGCGAGCGCGAGGGCCGCTGGGTGCTCATCGACTTCGGCGACATCATCGTGCACGTGCAGCACGAGGAGGAGCGCGAGTACTACGCCCTCGAGCGGCTCTGGAAGGACTGCCCGGAGATCGACCTGTCGACCGTCGACGCGCCTGCCGGCGCGGGTGTCGGGACCGACGACGAGGTCGAGCAGGCGTGACCACCGGCTCGCCGGGCCCGCGGCGGATCGTCGTCGTGCGGCATGCCGAGACCGTCGACAACGCAGCCCGCATCTGGCAGGGCCACAAGGACACCGCCCTGTCGGACCTCGGCCGTCAGCAGGTCGCTGCCGCGGCCCCGCACCTGGCGGCGTACGCGCCGGCACTCATCGTGTCGAGCGACCTCCAGCGGGCCGCGTCGACGGCCGATGCCATCGCCGGCCTGACCGATGTCGAGGTGCGCCTCGACGCTCGCCTGCGCGAGGTCCACGTGGGGGAGTGGCAGGGCATGCACGCGGACGACGTGCGCGAGCAGTACCCCGACCTCGTCGCCGCGCTCGACCGTGGCGAGGACCCGCCGCGTGGCGTCACGGGTGAGACCCGGGCCGAGGTCGCCGTGCGAGCCGGGGCCGTCCTGCGCGAGGTCGCGCGCGAGCTGCTGCCCGGTGAGACGGCCGTCGTCGTCGCGCACGGGGTCTCCGCGCGCGTGGCCGCGAGCGACCTCGTGGGGCTCGACCAGGACGTCTCCGACGCCGTCTTCCGTGGCCTCGACAACTGTCACTGGATCGAGCTCGTCGAGGTCGGCAAGAGCTTCTCCGCGCTCACCCGTTGGCGCATCAGCGGGTGGAACCTCGGGCCCTGGAACGTCTGAGACCCAGGGGCGCCCCCGATTTTGGCGAAGGGCTGACCATTCGCTATGGTTACGCAGTCGCTTCACGGAGCGGCCACCCGCAAGGGGCTGTGGCGCAGCTGGTAGCGCACCTGCATGGCATGCAGGGGGTCAGGGGTTCGAGTCCCCTCAGCTCCACACATGCGAAGAAGGGCCGGACGATCTCGTCCGGTCCTTCTTCGTTCTCGCGCCCTCTGCACGCACCTTGTCAGCGCGGTCGTTTGGTGACGACGAAGACCGAGTCGGTGCGCCAGTCGGCGACGGCGGCGGCGCGTGCACTGGGGCCGAGGCGCCGGGTCCGCGTCCCCTGGAGCGCTCGCTCGAGGTTGGAGGCCGCCTCCGGGAGGTCGGCACCCCGGTTCGGGCCCGGCCGCGAGGTGGGCGCGGCGCTGACGTCGAGCTCGTCCTGCTCGAGGCTGCGGGGGTCGAACTCGATGGTGCTCGCGACGACCATGAGCTGGTCGCGGAGCGAGACCGTTCCCGCTCGCCAGAGCTCGTCGGCAACCTGTCCGACGAGGTCCACGGCGGTCGACTCGCCCGGGCCCAGGGCGATCGACCCGGCGGGGAAGGCGTCGGTGAAGATGCCGTACGTCTCCGTCAGGTCGATGAGCGCGGCCCACAGGGGGTGTCGGGTGGTGTTGGCGAGACGGACGGTGAAACGGGGAGGCTCGCTGCCGGCATACGCGATGGTGGCGGTGCCGCCCGCCCTGACCGGGCCGGTGCCGGCGTCGACCTCGACCTGCACGGCGTCGTCGGGGAGGCGGGTGGCCGGGTTGCGCAGGGCGCTGAGGCGCAGCCAGCGGGCCACGCGCTCGAGCGCGCCGACGGTGCGTTCCTCGCGGGCCTCGCCCTCGACGACGGGCACGAGCGGTCGCGTCACGCCGGGGCGGGTGATGACGAAGCCACCTGGGTTGGCCCGGACGACGAGGTCGGCGTCGACCACCTCGTTGCCCTCCACGAGGTCGACGAGCGTCTGATCGGCATGGTCGGCGGCCCGCCTGAGGGCGGCCGCCCCCGCGCTGTCGCCGACGACCGCCACCCGGACCGGCTCGAGCGGGATCGAGGTCACGACGGCGCGGTAGACGAAGGCCGGGTCGAGGTCGGGGGTGAGGGTGACGATGCTGCGATCGGTCAGCACGCGGGTCACCGCCGCCGTGGCGAGCGGCGAACCCGACGTCTCGCCGCCGAGCGGGTAGACGGCGAGCTCGGTCGTGTCGTCGCCGATCGGGGATGGCACGCCGTGGACGGCGCCCGCGTCGATGGACCAGCCGTCGGGCAGGTGGCTGAGGGTGAGCGGGCGGGGCGGGGACGGCAGCGCGCCGCCGAGGAAGGGCCGGTCGAGCTCGGTCGCGTCGGCGGTCTCGACCTGCGGGTGCTGGTCGCGGACGCGACTCGCGATGTCGGCGGTCACCATGCGCAGGACGTCGCGGTAGGACGGGCGCCCGTCGGTGTCGAGGACCGCGGCCTCGAGCGCCGCCGACAGGGCTCCCCGCTGGCGCCCCTGCACGGTGACCTCCTTGGCGGTCTCGGAGGAGCGGCAGGCAGCCAGCAGCACGTGACGTCCGGCCGGCGTCCACCGTCCGGAGCGGGTGGCGAGGCCGAGGAAGCTCGCTGCGGGACGTGGCCGCGGGTCGGGTGGGGCCAGGCGCACGACGTCGTCGGCGTCGCGCGTTCCGTCCCCGGCGTGACAGCAGTCGAGGACGACCAGCGTGTGGCAGCCCGTCGCGGCGATGCCCTCCAGCAGCCCGGCGAGCTCCTTGTCGGCGAGGTCCCAGCTGCCCTCGGTGCGGCTGTCGACACAGACGAGGGTCTCGTTGCGGTGGTCCGGCTCACGGTCCCACAGCTCCTCCGGCGCCGCCTGCTGGGACCCGTGGCCGCTGTAGTAGAAGAGCGCCACGTCCTCGGGTCCGGCCCGGCCGAGGTGCCGGGCGCAGCCGTCGGACACGGCAGCCCTCGTTGCCTCGGCGTCGGTGAGGACGACGAGGTCGAGCGCCGTGTCCCCGACCCGCTCGCGCAGCAGCGCCGCGATGCCCGCGACGTCGTTGACGCAGCCCGAGAGCGGCGGGATCGGGGCGGGATAGGCGTCGATCCCGACGAGCAGGGCGTAGAGCCGGCCGGACATCGGTCAACCCGAGTCCCCGAGCGCGACGCTCTGCCAGCGAGCGGGCAGGTTCTGGTTCGGTCCCGTGCGCTGGGGGTTGCTGCTGAGCATCGTCCGGAGCATCCAGTCGGCGCCCGACCCCTTGGCGTCGCTGATGTTGACGTTCATCGCCAGCACGTCGCCGCGCTGGGGGGCGACCGTGCGGCCGACCGCCGACCACGGGACGCGTGCCTCGAGCTCGTAGCCGCCGTCGCGCAGGCGCGCGACGACCGAGATGGCCGGCTGCGCGGCGCCGTTCGCGAAGACGGGCCTGCCCTTCGAGCTGGGTCCGACCGTGTTGACGTCGGCTGCGGCCCGGCGGTCGGTGCCGTCGCGCAGGGCGAGGATGACGTGGAAGTCCTGCCCCTTGCGCACCGGCACGGTGCGGCCGAGCTTGCGCGCGTCGGGCCCGATCTCGAAGGAGACGGCGTCGCCGTTCCACCACTGCGGGGCGGCCCCCTCCGCGGTGGTGACGACCGGGTCGGCCACGATGGCGTGGAGGTAGAGGGCTTCGCCGTCCCACAGCGCCTGCCACGTGCCCGTGAGGCCCGCGCGACGGTTCGCGCCACCGAAGACGGCTGCGTCGACGTCGTGCTCGGGCACGGAGCGCCAGTCGTCGAACGAACCGTCGGCCGTCGGCGCGATGGGGGCACACCCGATGACGAGGTCGGTCGTGCCGGGGGCCGCGGCGCTCGACCCGCACGCCGCCGACACCAGCGGGTCGGCCTTCTGCAGCAGCGTCGGGAGGACCCGCCACGCGAACCAGCCGCCGGCGAGCACGGCGACGAGGACGACGGCCCGGACCCAGGTGCCGACCGGTCGCTTGCGGTGCCGCCGGTCCGGCCCCTCGGGCGTGGGGGAGGGGCGTGGGCTGGTCTCAGGTCTGGGGCCGGTCTCGAGGGGTCGGGGGTCGGTCCGGTGGGGTCGGGGGCCCGTCTCGACGGGTGGGGTCACGGTCTCGGGGTGAACGGGTTCCTGCTGGACGGTCGGTCGCACGCGCTCGAGCAGCTGGGTGACGTCCTGGTAGTCGGGGCGCACACGGGCGATCTGCTCGAGCAGCGGCAGCGCCATCCTCGGGGCGTTGGCCTTGATGGCACCCTGCGCGGCGTCGTAGAGGGACTCGAGCCGGCTCTCCGGACGGTCGGCCGCGTCGGTGGCGCTCGCGGTGAAGCTGAAGGGCTGGTCGACGCCCGACCGCAGCAGCACCGCAGTGCCCCACTCCGACGCCTCGTCCGAGACCGCCATCGCCTTGCGCACCTCGCAGATCGCGGCGTCGATGCCGAGCCCGCGGGTGAGGAACCAGTAGAACTCGTGGCTGAAGACGAGTGCGGCGCGGTCGGAGATCTCGGTCTGCATCGCGACGACCGCGGGCAGCCCCTGTCGGGCGAGCGCCTGCCCGACCCCCGAGAAGGCGTCGCGGCCCGAGGTGCGGGCCCCCTCGCACGCGTTGAGCACCGCCAGCTGCATCGTCCGCGCGTCGTGCAGCAGCGTGCCGAGGCGGGCGCCCGAGACCCGGTGCGCGGTGCCGTCCTCGCGCTCGAGCACGAGCACGCCCTCCTGCGCCTCCTGGTCGAAGCCGCCGTGCCCGATGAAGTGGAGCACGTGGTAGTCGTCGAGCAGGGCACGCTGCAAACCGGTCAGGGTCGCGTCGTCGAGCACCGTGACGGTGAGCCGGCCGCTTGCGACGAGGTCGCCGGTGGTGGCCCTCAGCAGCTGCTCCTCGCGGTCGACGGCGAGCGGAGGCATGTCGCTGGGGCTCGACACCATGACGAGGACGCGCAACGGCGCGTCGACGGTCACGACCGGGGGCCGCTCCAGCGAGTCGATGAGCCGGACCACGGGGGTCTCCTGCGACAGGGTGAGGAAGCGACCGAGCGCGGAGTCGTAGAGGTACTCCCACGGCACCGGGTCGAGGTCGGGCACGGCGTCGAGCCGGAGCCTGAGGCGGAGGTCCCGGCCCTGGGCGCCGGCAGCGGACAGGCTGTCGCGGAACGCCCGCCCGACGTCACCACCGAGCAGGGCGTCACCGAGCCGGCGGCCGTACTCCTTGACGTCGACGACGCGGGCCTCGGCCGGCGCCAGCCGGCGCGAGGAGACCCGGGGTGGCCCGACCGCGAGCATGAACTGGGCGAGGTCGGTCGCCGAGAACGGGAGCGTGAACGGCGCCGACGCCTCGCCGACGGGCGACGCGAGGACGCGAACGGCATACCCCTGGCCCTCACGGGTGACGGCGACGTCGAAGTCGAGGTATTCACGACCCATGGCGGTCCTCTGTCCGCAGGTACGCGCTTGCGAAAGACAGTACGCCGGGCGGGCCGGTCTGATACGTCGTTTCGACCCGAAGGCGACGTCTCGGTAGAATCGTCCGCGAGCGCGCCAGCCGCGCTCGCGGACGAGGGAGCCGTACCCGCCCAGCGACAAGACGGCCAGATCGGAACGCCATGCACTGGCTCGTCCTCATCCTCTCCGGCGCGCTCGAGGCGGTCTGGGCCACGGCGCTCGCCGCCTCCGACGGCTTCCGCCGCCGCCGCCCGACGCTGCTGTTCGCCGTCTCCCTCGTGCTGAGCATGGTCGGGCTCGCGTGGGCCATGACGGGCCTGCCCACCGGCACCGCGTATGCCGTGTGGGTCGGGATCGGTGCCCTCGGCACCGTGCTGCTCGCCGTCGCCCGGCGCGAGGAACGTCTCGGCGCGGCCCGCGCGGTGCTGCTCGTCGTGCTCGTCGGCTGCGTCGCCGGCCTCAAGGCGGTGGCGTGATGCCGTGGCTCGTCCTGCTCGCCAGCGCGGTGCTCGAGGCGGTCTGGGCCTCGGCTCTGGGGGCCTCCGACGGCCTCAGCCGTCCGGTCCCCTCCGTCGTCTTCCTCGTCGCGGGCGCGCTCAGCATGGTCGGGCTCGCGCGCGCCGTGCGCACCATCCCCATCGGCACCGCGTATGCCGTCTGGACCGGTGTGGGTGCCGCCCTCACCGTCACATGGGCCATGGCCACCGGCGGCGAGGAGCCGTCGCTCGTCAGGGTGCTGCTGCTCACCGGCATCGTGGGGGCGGTCATCGGACTCAAGCTCGTCGGTCATGAGGATGGCGCGGGGTCGCAGGCGCCGCCCGGCTGACGAGTCTGCTCGGGTCGTGGTCCGAAGTGCGTTGTTTGGGCCGTTCCGTGGTGCGTGTCGCCGCTGCCGGTGATGATGGTCGCGTCGCCCACGGCAGTCGGCCGGGGCACGACACGAAGGGACTCTCACGTGCGCAGGACCACGACCTGGTCGATCGCTCTCGTCACGTCGCTGGCCATCTCGGGGGCCACCGGAGCAACGGTCGCGTCGGCGGCCACCACCATCGCGCCCACTGCTGCAGCGGCACCGTCGGCGACCGGCGCCACCACCCACGACCCGACGACCGCACGGCTGCTGGCGACCATCGAGGCCAACCGGCCGGCCGACTGGGAGGCGCGCCAGGCTGCCGCCCTCGACCGGTTCGGCGTCGAGCGGTCCGCAGCGCAGGAGGTCGTCGAGCGCGTCATCGACCCGACGCAGCACCAGTGCGCGCCCACCCGGCTCAACGCGTACGTGGGCGGCGTCCTGGCGAAGGTCGACCCGGAGGTCTTCGCGGCGCTCGCCGGCGTGGGTGCGCTCGACTACGCCACCTACGACGCGATCCTGTTCGGGGCGCAGGGTGCCCCCGGCTACGCGCTGCCCAAGGCCTACGCCAACGAGCTGTCCCAGTCGTTCCGGGCCGCCCAGAGGTTCTGGGACACCGATGGGTCCGACATCCAGCTCATGGCGATGCACGGCGACGTCATGACCGACCCTGCCCGCGTCAGCCAGGTCCTCCAGGTCGCCTTCGGCGTGCCCCGCTCCCCGGCGGACGCGATCGCCGGGGCCGTGGTCGAGCTCGTCGCCACCGACCCGGGTCTCGAGGGCGGCCAGAGCCCGATCTTCACGCTCAACGCCTTCGCCTTCACCGCGGCGGGCGAGACCGACCCGGTCCTGCGCCGCCTCCCCGACAAGCTCGTCTTCGGCGACGGCATGCTCGCCGCGCTGCAGGCCATCGGGGTCGGCGACGTCGGCCCGCGAGCAGTGCTCGGCCACGAGTACGCCCACCACGTGCAGTACGACGCCGGCCTCACGGCCTCGCCCCTCACCGGCGCCGAGGCGACCCGCCGCACCGAGCTGATGGCCGACGCGTTCGGCACGTACTTCGTGACGCACAAGCGCGGTCTCGCCCTCAACGCGGCCCGCGTGCTCGAGGCGGAGCAGTCGTTCTTCCAGGTCGGCGACTGCAACTTCGACAAGCCCGGGCACCACGGCACGCCGAACCAGCGCCTCGCGGCGTCCACGTGGGGCTGGTCGGTCGCCAAGGCCGCTCAGAACCAGGGCCACGTCCTGCCGTCGCTGACCCTCGACGCGCAGTTCGAGGCGATGCTGCCCGAGCTCGTCGCGCCCGACGCCTGAGCCGGCTCCACGCCTTCGTGCCGGCGAGTGCCCCGCCGACCTCCGGGTCCGGGGCACTCGCCGCCGTTCTCGCGTCGCACTAGTGTCGCGGCATGGGTTCGTGGTGGCTCGAGGTCATCGGCTGGATCGGGTCTGCGGTGCTCGTCTGGTCGCTGCTGCAGACGCAGCTGCACCGGCTGCGCGTCATCAACCTCGTCGGCTGCATCGTCCTCATCGGCTACAACACGGTCAACCACGTCTGGCCGATGGTGGGGCTCAACGTCGTCCTCGCCGCCATCAACGTCTTCTACCTCGCCCGGATGTCGCGCGAGAAGCACGACGCCGGCGCCTTCGAGGTGCTCCAGGTCGCAGGCGACGACACCTACCTGCGCCACGTCCTGCGGGTCCACGAGGCTGACATCCGCCGCTTCAACCCCGAGTTCGTCTACGACCCCTTCTCCGGCGACGTCAGCTACCTCGTGCTCAAGGGCGACGAGACCGTCGGTGTCGTCATCGGCCGCGACGCGGGCAACGGCACCGCGCAGCTGCTCCTCGACTGGGTGACCCCGCGCTACCGCGACCTGTCGCCGGGTGAGTTCATCCTCGGCAAGGAGGGACTGCTGCGGCAGCGCGGCTACCGGCGCTTCCTGCCGCCCCGGGGGATGGTCGAGCCCTACTACTCCGGCCTCGGCCTGCGACGCGACGGCGACGCGTACGTGCTCTGACGGCCCGCGCCCGGCAGCGGGGTGATCCGCCGCACGACCGGCAGCCGGGCGGGTTCGCCGTGCCTACGCTGGAGGGAGGGAGCCGCGTGGAACGCGCGCGGCGGCCCGAGAAGGACTGGTGACGACCATGACCGCGAACCAGCTTCCGGTCGAACCCACCTCCGGCACGCCCGACCCCACGGTCGACCGCTCCGCCGAGACCCCCGTCGCCGAGGGGGACCTGCGTGGCAGAGCGCTCGACCGGCTCAAGAAGAAGGCCGACTTCCGGGCGCACCTGCTGATCTACTGCCTCGTCAACGCGGTGGTGGTCGTCGTGTGGGCCATGACGACCCACGGTTTCTTCTGGCCGGTCTTCGTGCTCGCCGGATGGGGGATCGGCCTCGTCGCCAACTTCTACGAGGTCTACGTGCGCGAGGAGCCGACCGAGGCGCAGGTGGCGGCGGAGATCGAGCGGCTGCGTCGCCGCTGAGGCCGGCGCGTCAGAGGACGCGCTGGCACTTGCTCATGAAGCGGTCAGGATCGACGACCGCGCGGTGGATTTCGCCCTTGGCGAGCTCCTCGCCCTCCGGGTCAGTGACGGTGACGTGACAGACGAGGCGCCGGCCGTCGTTGATGGGCTCGGCGCAGTGCACCGTCACCTCGGAGCCGACCGGGCTGCCCTTGACGTGCTCGATCTTGACCATCGTGCCGACGGTGGTGTGGTCGGCGTCGATGTTCTGCTTGCAGACCTGGAAGGCCGCGTTCTCGCACCACGTGATGAGGCGAGGGGTGGCGAGGACGTCGAGGTCACCGCTGCCGACCTGGGCAGCAGTGTCGTCGGCCGAGACGGTGTGCTGGAACTTGCGCATGGGCATTGGTCGAGTCTGGCAGAGAACGACTCGTCTGCCGATTCGTCTCGACAGGTGGTGAACCCGCGCCGCGTGTCCGTGAGGCGGGAGCGGCCGAAGGCTGGGAGCGTTGCCCCGTGACGACACACCTCTGGGTCCTCGGCGTGGCGCTAGCCGTGACCGCAGTGACGAACTGGCGCTCGGTGCTGCGCGGCGAGCAGGTCGTCGAGCGGGTGACGAAGCCGCTCGTCGTCGTGCTGCTCATGGCCGTCGCCTGGTCGCTCCACTGGGAGGGACGGGTGCCGGGCTCGCCCGAGCTGCTCCCGGTCGTGGTGGCGCTCGCCCTCTGCCTCGTCGGCGACGTGGCGCTCCTCGACTCGACCGAGACCCGGTTCCTCGTGGGGCTCGGGGCGTTCCTGCTCGCCCACGTCGCCTACATCTGGGCGATCGTCGGGATGGCTCCCGCCGGCGGCTTCCCGTGGCTGCTCCTCGTCGCAGCCCCCGCGGTGGTGCTGCTGCACGCGAAGGTGGGGCGCGACATCGTGCGCCACTCCGGCGAGCAGAAGGTGCCGGTGCTCGTCTACCAGCTCGTCCTCAGTGCTCTGCTGCTCGTCGCCGCGTGGAGCGGGGACTGGCTGCTGCTCCTCGGGTGCGCCGTCTTCGTCACCTCCGACGCCGTCCTGGGACACGACCGATTCGTGCAGGCGCGCGGCTGGGCGCCGGTGACGGTCATCGTCACCTACCACCTGGCCCAGGCCCTCATCGTCGTCGCGCTCTTCCGCTAGACGTAACCGACCGGAGCCCGTGGAGGTTTGCCGTTGCCCCGGCGACCACAAACCTCCACGCGGGCGCGTATACGGCTGCGCTAACCTTGGGCGCATGGCTGGCCTGCTGCTCCTTCCGCAGCCGCGTTGACGAAGGTCGGGACTCCCGACATCAACGCGGCTTCCCCTCCTGTGCGAGGGGTTTTCTTTTGCCCGACGAGCAGCGACGAGAGAGACGACATGAGCGAGCAGACGAACGAGACTCCCTACCGCTACACGGCCGCGATGGCTCAGCAGATCGAGACGGCCTGGCAGGACCGCTGGGAGGAGGAGGGCACGTTCAACGCCCCCAACCCGGCCGGTCCGTGGGCCGAGCCCGAAAAGGTCGCCGCGCGCGGCGAGAAGCTCATCGTGCTCGACATGTTCCCCTACCCGAGCGGCGTCGGCCTGCACGTCGGCCACCCGCTCGGCTACATCGCGACCGACGTCTACAGCCGGTTCCACCGGATGCTCGGCAAGAACGTCCTGCACGCCCTCGGCTACGACGCCTTCGGACTGCCGGCCGAGCAGTACGCCGTCCAGACCGGGCAGCACCCTCGGAAGACCACCGAGGAGAACATGACCAACATGAAGCGCCAGCTGCGCCGCCTCGGGCTGGGCTTCGACAACCGCCGCACCTTCGCGACGATCGACGACGAGTACTACAAGTGGACCCAGTGGATCTTCCTGCAGATCTGGGACGCCTGGTATGACGCCGACGCGGTGCGCGAGGACGGCGGCAAGGGCAGGGCCCGCCCCATCAGCGAGCTGGTCGAGGACTTCGCATCGGGCCGTCGTGCCGTCGATGACGCCGAGGGCCGTGGGTGGGCCGATCTGTCCGCCACCGAGCAGGCGAAGGTGCTCGAGGGGTACCGCCTGGCCTACACGTCCGAGGCGCCGGTCAACTGGTGCCCCGGGCTCGGCACGGTGCTCTCCAACGAGGAGGTCACGAACGAGGGGCGTTCCGAGCGCGGCAACTACCCCGTCTTCCGCCGCAACCTCAGCCAGTGGAAGATGCGGATCACCGCGTACGCCGACCGCCTGGCCGACGACCTCGACGGCGTCGACTGGCCCGAGAAGGTCAAGCTCATGCAGCGCAACTGGATCGGCCGGTCCAAGGGCGCGCGCGTCACCTTCCCCGCCGTGACCACATCGGGCGAGGAGGCGGGCATCGACGTCTTCACGACCCGCCCCGACACGATCTTCGGCGCGACGTTCATGGTCATCGCCCCCGAGCACCCGCTCGTCGACGTCCTGGTGCCACAGGGCTCCTGGCCCGAGGGGACCAAGGAGGCCTGGAAGGGGGCGGACGAGGACGCGAGCGCGACCCCGAAGGAGGCCGTGGCGGCATACCAGCTCGCCGCGTCGCGCAAGGGTGACGTCGAGCGCCAGACCGAGGGCAAGGACAAAACCGGCGTCTTCACCGGCTCGTGGGCCACGAATCCCGTTACCGGAGAGCGCATCCCGGTGTTCGTCGCCGACTACGTCCTCATGGGCTACGGCACCGGCGCGATCATGGCCGTGCCCGGTCAGGACACGCGCGACTGGGAGTACGCCGAGAAGTTCGACCTGCCGATCGTCCGCACCGTGCAGCCGGCCGAGGGTCACCCCGACGACGAACCGTTCCTCGGCGACGGCGTCGCGATCAACTCGAGCAACGAGCTCGTCTCGCTCGACGGCCTGCACGTCGCCGACGCAAAGGCGCGCATCATCGAGGTGCTCGAGGCCAGGGGCATCGGCGAGGGCACCATCAGCTACCGCATCCGCGACTGGCTCTTCAGCCGCCAGCGCTACTGGGGCGAGCCGTTCCCGATCATGTTCGACGAGGACGGGGTCGCGTATGCCGTGCCCGACGACGAGCTGCCGCTGACGCTTCCCGACGTGCCCGACTACAGCCCGAAGACGTTCGAGCCCGACGACGCCCAGAGCAGCCCCGAGCCGCCCCTGTCGCGCGTGCCCGAGTGGGTCGAGGTCGAGAAGGACCTCGGCGACGGACGCGGCCTGCGGAAGTTCCGCCGCGAGACGAACACGATGCCCAACTGGGCCGGCTCGTGCTGGTACTACCTGCGCTACCTCGACCCCGCGAACCACGACGAGTTCGTCGACCCGGCCAACGAGGCGTACTGGCTGGGCCGCCACGACGAGCCGGTCGACGGCGCGCCCACGGGCACGCGTGACCCGGGCGGCGTCGACCTCTACGTCGGCGGTGTCGAGCACGCCGTGCTGCACCTGCTCTACGCCCGCTTCTGGCACAAGGTGCTCTACGACCTCGGCCACGTGCGCAGCGAGGAGCCGTTCCGGAAGTACTTCTCGCAGGGCTACATCCAGGCGTACGCCTACACCGACAGCCGCGGACAGTACGTCCCGGCCGCCGAGGTCGAGGAGACGCCCGGCGAGCACGGTGCGGAGCCGACCTTCACGTGGGAGGGCCAGCAGGTCAACCGCGAGTACGGCAAGATCGGCAAGTCGCTCAAGAACTCCGTGAGCCCCGACGAGATGTACGACGCCTACGGCGCCGACACCTTCCGCGTCTACGAGATGTCGATGGGCCCGCTCGAGCTGAGCAAGCCCTGGGAGATCAGGGCGGTCGTCGGGTCGCAGCGGTTCCTGCAGCGCCTGTGGCGCAACGTCGTCGACGAGGCCACCGGTGACGTGCGCGTCGCCGACGTCGAGGTCGACCAGGCACTGACGACCCAGTTGCACCAGACGATCGCCGGCGTGCGCGAGGACTTCGAGGGGCTGCGGTTCAACACCGCCATCGCCAAGCTCATCGAGCTGAACAACGCAGTGACGAAGCTCGACGTGCCGCCCCGCGAGGTCGTCGAGGCGATGGTGCTCATGCTCGCCCCCGTCGCCCCGCACATCGCGGAGGAGATGTGGCAGCGCCTCGGCCACGAGGGTGGGGTGGCGTATGCCGCCTTCCCCGTGAGCGACCCCGCCAAGATCGTGGAGGAGCAGGTCACCTGCGTCATCCAGATCAAGGGCAAGGTGCGCGACCGCGTCGAGGTGAGCCCCGACATCTCCGAGGACGACCTGCGTGAGCTGGCGCTCGGCCGCGAGAAGGTCAGGGCCGCCACCGGGGCCGGCGTGCGCACGGTCATCGTCCGCGCCCCCAAGCTCGTCAACGTCGTCCCCCTCTGACGTCGTCCCCTTCCCCGATCGAGAGAACGCTCCGTGACGAACGGAGCGTTCTCTCGATCGACGGCTCTCTCGATCGAGGCCCGACGAGGCGCGGGCTGCCGCGTGCGCGGGAGCGGCGCCGCTAGGTTGGGACCAGCCAACGGGCCGACCTGCGGAAGGAGCGCGCCGTGACCACGCGGATCGTCACCGACTCGACGGCATACCTGTCCCCTGACGCCATCGAGCAGCACGACATCGAGGTCGTGCCGCTGCACGTCGTCGTGGGCGGCCGCGACCACGTCGAGGGACGTGACATCACGGCCCAGCAGGTCGCGGCAGCGCTGCGCGACTACACGATCGTCACGACCTCGCGGCCGACCCCACAGGTCTTCGCCGAGACCTACCAGCGGCTTGCCGACGACGGCGCGACCGCCATCGTCTCGGTCCACCTGTCGTCGCAGATGTCGGGCACCGTCGAGGCCGCCCGGCTCGCTGCGGCCGAGGCACCCGTCCCCGTCGAGGTCGTCGACAGCGAGACGATCGGCATGGCGATGGGCTACGCAGTCATCGCGGCGGCAGAGGCTGCAGCCGGGGGAGCCGACGTGCCAACGGTTCTCGAGGTGATCAGCACGCGGCTGAAGCCGTCCGGCGTGCTCTTCTACGTCGACACGCTCGAGCACCTGCGACGGGGCGGGCGCATCGGTGCCGCCTCGGCGCTGCTCGGGTCGGCCCTCTCGATCAAGCCGATCCTCGCCGTGCGCGGTGGCCGCATCGTCCCGGTGGAGAAGGTGCGCACCTCGTCGCGGGCCGTCGCCCGCATCGAGGCCATGGTCGTCGAGCACGTCGAGAAGGGCGGCAGCGTCGCCGACATCGCGGTGCACCACCTCGACGCCGCAGCGCGAGCCGACCAGATCGCCGCGGAGCTGCGCGAGCTGGTGCCGGGCTCACCGGAGGTCGTCGTCGTCGAGCTCGGTGCGGTCGTGGGGGCGCACGTGGGGCCCGGCACGGTGGCCATCGCCGTGTCGCCGCGGCCGGGCGAGGCCCTGCCCGAGCAGAGCGTCACTGCTGACGGGCACGCCGGGTCGTGAGCGCCGGCACCGTGCTCGCCTGGGCCGGGGTGGTCGTCGTGGCCTTCCTCGTCGGCTCGTTCAACCCGGCGACGGTGATCGCGCGGCTCCTCGGCAAGGACCTCGCCTCGTCCGGCTCCGGCAACCCGGGGGCCACGAACGCGGGCCGCGTGCTGGGGCGCAAGTGGGGTGTGGTCGTCGGCGTGCTCGACGTGCTCAAGGGCCTCGTGCCGGCGTTCGTCGCCGGTCACTGGTTCGGTGGGGCGCACGCCGCGTACGCCGCCGGCATCGCCGCCGTGCTCGGCCACATCTGGTCGCCGTACCTCAAGGGACGGGGTGGCAAGGGCGTCGCCACGACGCTCGGCGCCCTGCTGGGCGTGCACCCGTGGGTCGCGCTCGTCGTGGTCGTGGTCTTCGGCCTCGGTGTCGCCCTGACGCGCTGGGTGGCGGCGGGGTCGATCTTCGGGTCGCTAGCGATGCTCGCGGTCGCAGTCGTCATCTGGACCGGGCACGCGCCCGGTGACGTCTGGACCGGGCTGTGGCTCACGGCGATCGGGCTGGTCGTGCTCGCCCGCCACAAGAACAACGTCGTCGGCTGGTGGCGTCAGCGGCACCTCACCGACGAGACCTGAGGAGCGCCTCGAGGGCGGCCCGGGTGCTGGCCGCCCTCGGCTCGCCGAGCTGCTCGCGGATGGCCAGAGACGCGGTGAACGCCTCGACCGCGTCGTCGGTGCGCCCCTCGTCCACGAGGAACCGGCCGAGGTGGTGCAGCGCGTAGTGCTCGAGCTCGCGGTCCGCGCCGTCGCGCGCCAGGGCCAGCGCCTCCTCGAAGTGGGGCTCGGACTCGGCGGCGAGTCCGGCGTAGTGCTCGGCCGTGGCGAGCGCGAGCAGGGCCCAGCCGAGGCTCTCGGCGCGGCCGGCGTCGCGAGCGAGCTGCACGGCGGGTCCGGCCAGGGCGACCGCCTCGCGCTCGTGGCCGGCGACGGTGAGCGCCTCGGCCAGGTCGACCGTGGCGTCCAGCAGGTCGGGAGCCCCGGGCTCCGTGAGGTCGGCGGCGACGGCCGTCGTGAGCGCGTCGCGGGCCTCGGTCAGGGCCTGCGCATTCTCCTCCGGCGTGCGGGTGAAGCGCCCGAAGTGGGGGCGCCCGACGACGAACTGCCTGTCGCTCATGGCCCGCACGCTACCGGTGCGGGCCACGCGCCCCCGCCCGACGGCATACGCCCCCGGTGGGTCAGAAGACGATGGTGCGTCGGCCAGAGAGGAAGACGCGCGACTCGGCGTGGTCGCGCACCGCGCGCGACAGCACCCGCCGCTCGACGTCGCGCCCGAGCGCGACGAGCCGCGAGGGCGTCTCGGCGTGCGTCACGCGCACGACGTCCTGCTCGATGATCGGGCCCTCGTCGAGGTCGGCGGTGACGTAGTGCGCGGAGGCACCGATGAGCTTGACGCCCCGGTCGTGCGCCTGGTGGTAGGGCTTTGCGCCCTTGAAGCCGGGCAGGAACGAGTGGTGGATGTTGATCGCCCGGCCCTCGAGCGCGCGGCACAGCGAGTCGCTGAGGATCTGCATGTAGCGGGCGAGCACGACGAGACCGACGTCGTTCGCGTCGACCATGCGCAGCAGCTCGGCCTCGGCGTCCGCCTTCGTCTCGGGCGTCACGGGGATGACCGTGAACGGCAGGCCGTAGTACTCGACGAGTGCGCGGCAGTCCTCGTGGTTCGAGACGACGCCGACGATGTCGATGGGCAGGTCGCCGGACTTCCAGCGGTAGAGCAGGTCGAGCAGGCAGTGGTCGAACTTGCTGACGAGGATGATGGTGCGGCAGTGCTCGTCCTCGGGCCGCGCGGCGAGGTGCTGGTGGGCGATGGCGGGGCTCTCGCGGATGGCCTCGAGCACCTGCTCGACGTCGGCGGCCGAGGCGTCGAAGACGGTGCGCATGAAGAAGAGGTCGGTGTCCTCGTCGGAGTACTGCTGGTTCTCGACGATGTTCGCCTCGACCTGCAGGAGCGCTCCGGAGACAGCCGCCACGATGCCGGGTCGGTCGTCGCAGGTGAGGGTCATGATGTGGCGGGCCATTCGGAGATTCTGGCCCAGCGGGCGGCGCAGGCGTGAATCGACGCGCGGGGTGTCTCGGGCTGTGGCCGTCCACACCCCCTCGGCCGCTGTCGGCGTTGTCCCCAGCGGCCTGGTGGGTCGGGTCGTGCGGGTGGTGGGCTTCCTACCGTCGACGTATGCCGTTCCGCCCCTCCCAGCGACCGCCTGACCTCGAGCGCGCCGCACGGGTCCTCGGGGCCGGTCGTCACGGCAGGGACGAGGGCGCCGGGTTGCTGGAGCCGGTCGGCGGACTCGACCCGGATGCTCCCGCTGGGCGGGAGCGACCCGACGTCGACACTGGCTGGGTGCCCGGTCCTCCGGGTGGTACCGAAACCACGTCCGTGGCGACGCGCTCCGGCTCCGGGTCGGCGAAGGCGGTGGGGGAGGCCGTCCGCCGCCTCACGGCGCGGGCGACCGACGACGAGGTGTCACGTCTCGACGCCGACCTGCGCCGGGCGCGGAGACCCGGGTTGCTGACGGTTCCGGACGAGCTGCGGTCGGGGCGGCGGGCAGTCAGCAGCGCGGCGCTCGTCTCGCTGCTGGCGCTGGTCGTCGCGGTGGGCTGCGCCTTCGTGGTGCGCGTGCTCTGGGCCGAGCGGTCCGCGGTGCCGGAGGTGGCGCCCGGTCCGTCCCGGTCGGTCCAGGTCGTCGGCGGGACCGCCGCTGCGGCCACGGTCCCGTCCACCGGAGCGGTGACGGGGGCTCCGGGTGCGGGTGCCGGTGCCGGTGCCGGTGCCGGTGCCTCAACCGCGAGCGCCGAGATCGTCGTCCACGTCGTGGGTCAGGTCCTGCGCCCGGGGCTCGTGCGCCTGAGGGCAGGCGCCCGGGTGGCCGACGCGATCAAGCAGGCAGGTGGGGCGCGGGCGGGCGCCGACCTGAGCGCCCTCAACCTGGCTCGCCCGGTCACGGACGGGGAGCAGATCCGGGTGCCTCGCCCCGGTGAGTCGGCGGCCACCGGCACGGGTGCCGGCTCCGGGGGCGGAAGTGCTGGATCCGCGACCGGCGGAGGCGCAGGAGCGTCCTCCGGGGCTCCCGTGAGCCTCAACGCGGCTGACACCGCCGGCCTCGACGCGCTGCCGGGTGTCGGCCCGGTGCTGGCCCAGCGGATCATCGACTGGCGCGCCGAGCACGGTCGCTTCACGTCGGTCGACGAGCTGGGCGAGGTCAGCGGCATCGGCGACAAGCTGCTGGCGCGGCTCCGGCCGCTGGTCACGCTGTGACGGAGGAGCGGAGCCGCCGCGTGGCGAGGGAGCAGCGGCCGCGAGGGCCGTCGCTCGTCGTGCTGACCGGCCGTCCGACCGTGCGCCGGGTGCGACCGCGGTCCGCCCGCGCCCTTGACCTGCGGCTGCTCGTGCCGGTGCTCGTGGCCTGGCCGGTCGTCGCCTTCTGGGGGCTCGTCGCGTCGCCCCGGTTCGTGGCCCTGGCCGCCGTCGGGGCCGGCACCGTCGCGGTCCTCGCCCGGCGCCGCACGACGCTGCGCGGCTGGGCGGTGACGGGCGCCGTGCTGGCACTCCTGCTGGGCGCCGCTGCCGGGCACCGTGCCGTCGCGTCAGCGGGACCCCTCGGCGCGCTGGCAGCCGAACGGGCCGTCGTGACGCTGCACGCGACGGTGGCCGCGGAGCCGCGTCCGGTGCGCACCGACCGTGGAGCGGGAGGGTCGGGCGACGGTCGACCCGTCCTCAGCGTCGTGCGTCTGGACGTCTCCGAGGTCCGCGGCCGTGGGCACGTCACTGCGGTGGCGTCGCCGGTCCTCGTGATCGGCGGCGGCCCGGCCTGGTCGGGCCTGCGTTGGCACGACGAGATCGAGGTCGTCGCGCGACTGCAGGCGGCCGAGCCGGGCGACGACGTCGTGGCCGTGGCGGCTCCCAAGGGGCCGGTGGCGGTGGTCGCGCACGCCGGCGGCGTCTTCGCGGCGGCCGACGTCGTGCGGGAGCGGTTCCGGGCTGCCACCGATTCCCTGTGGGCAGACGCGCGCGGGCTCGTGCCGGCGCTCGTCGTGGGCGACACCTCGCACACCCCACCCGACCTGACGACCGCGATGCTCGACACCGGGCTGTCGCACCTGAGCGCGGTCTCGGGCAGCAACGTCACCTTCGTGCTGGCCGGCGTGATGTGGGTGTGCGGCCTCGTCGGGGTGCGACGGCGCTGGCGTCCGCCGGTCGCGGTCGTGGCGCTGCTCGGGTTCGTCGTGCTCGCACGGCCCGAGCCGAGCGTCGTGCGCGCAGCCGTCATGGGTCTCGTGGGCTTGCTGGCGCTGTCGAGCTCGAGGCGTCGCGCCGGCGTCCCGGCGCTCGCCGGCGCCCTCGTGGTGCTGCTCGTGTGGGACCCGTGGCTCTCCCGCTCGTACGGCTTCGCCCTGTCGAGCCTGGCGACGCTGGGCCTGCTCGTCCTCGCACCGCCCTGGGGGAGCGCGCTCGCGCGCGTGCTGCCCGGCCCGCTCAAACCGCTCGGGCCGGTCCTCGCCATCCCGGTGGCCGCGCAGGCCGTGTGCGCGCCAGTCGTCGTGCCGCTCCAGGGCAGCGTCTCGGTCGTCGCGGTGCTCGCGAACCTGCTCGCGGCACCCTTCGTGGCGCCCACGACGCTCGTCGGCGTGGCCGTGGCCATCGTGTCGGTGGTGTGGACGACCGGAGCCGCCTGGCTGGCGTGGGGCGCGGCCGTGCCCGCGCAGGCCATCGCCGGCGTTGCCCGTTGGTGCTCCGGGCTGCCGTTGGGGAGCATCACGTGGGGCGACTCGGCGGCTGCGGCGGTCCTGCTCGGCGTCATCACCGTAGCGGCCGTCGCACTCGCGCCGTGGACCTGGCACCGTACGCGGCACCGCCCGACCGTCGCGGTCGCCGTGGTGGTCCTGACCGCCGGGATGGCGGCTCCGACGACGTCGATCTCGTGGCCGCCTCCGGGCTGGGTGCTCATCGCCTGTGACGTCGGGCAGGGCGACGGGCTGGTCGCCGACAGCGGCGGCGGACACGTGGTCGTCATCGACGCCGGTCCGGACCCCGAGCCCATGCGCCAGTGCCTCGACCGCATCGGTGCCGAGGTCGTCGACCTCGTCGTGCTCACCCACTACCACGCGGACCACGTGGGCGGCCTCGCCGCGGTTCTCGAGCGTCCGGTCGCCGAGATCCGAGCCTCACCCGTGCTTGACCCGCCGGCAGAGGCACGGCGCGTCGCGCAGCTGGCCGCCGCACACCACACGCCGCTGGGGGAGCTGCGGGCAGGGCAGTCGCTCACCGTCGGCGGTGTGAGAGCCGAGGTCTGGTGGCCGGCTCGTCGCATCGACGCCGGATCGGTGCCCAACAACGGCTCGGTGGTGCTGACGATGCACGTTCGCGGCGTCAGTGTCCTGCTCGCGGGCGACATCGAGCGCGAGGCCGCCGCGCAGGTGTACCGCGAGTCCCTGCTCGATCCGGGGCGCTGGGGGAGCATCGACGTGCTCAAGGTGGCCCACCACGGCTCCAGCAACCGCGACGACCGCCTCCTCGACCAGGTCGCGGGGCGTCTGGCCGTCATCAGCGTCGGCGAGGGCAACGACTACGGCCACCCGGCACCGGCTCTCATGAACGCCCTGCAGCAGAGAGGCTTCGCCGTTCACCGCACCGACACCGAGGGTGACGTCGCCATCGTCACCGACGGCACGGAGGTGTCCGCCGTGTCGGGTTGACCGGGCGGGCTCAGGCAGGGTTCGTGGGTTCCGCGGGGTCGAGGGGCTCATCCTCCGGGCCTGCCGGGGCGCGACGCACACCGGCGTCCTCGACGAGCTCGAAGTCCTCGAAGTCGAAGCCGGGGGAGACGAGGCAGCTGACCAGCGCATCCCCGTCGCCGGGCACGGTGCGCTGCCACACGCCGGCAGGCACGACCGCCTGCGCCACCTCGCCGCCCGCCAGGTCGAGCCCGACGACCGACTGCCCGGTCTTCTCGGGAGCCGCGCCCGCGCCGCCGAGCTCGAGCACCACCGAACCGGTGTGCGCGATCCACACCTCGTCCGAGGCGACCCGGTGCCACGCGGACGACTCGCCCGAAGGCAACAGGAAGTGGATGAGGGTCGCGGTGGCCCGCGTCCGGCCGTCCGGCAGGGTCACCGTCTCGGGGGCGACCCACGTCTGCCGGTACCAGCCGCCCTCGGGGTGTGGCTGCAGGTCGAGGAGGTCGGCAAGGGGCGGGCGCATGCGCCCATCATGGCCGAGACGCGCGCCGGCTCGCGGTGGCGGCCCGCGAAGGGTCCCGGCTGTGACTCAGCGAGCCCGCTTCGGCGGCATCGGGAAGAAGCCGCTCGTTCGGCGCACGTACTCCGCATACTCCGGCCGTCGGTCACCGATGTCCTTCTCCAACAGCTTCTTTCCCGTACCGCCGTAGAGGTTCCAGACCATGACGGCGGGCGACAGGAGGGTCAGCACACCCGGCCACGCGCTCGCCGCGACGAGGAAGAGGCCCGTCCAGACGCACGCGTCACCGAAGTAGTTGGGATGGCGCGTGTAGCGCCACAGGCCGGTGTCGAGCACCTTGCCCTTGTTGGACGGCTCGTCGCGGAAGCGCGTGAGCTGTAGGTCGCCGACAGACTCGAAGAAGAAGCCGACGGCCCACACGACGACGCCGACCCAGAGCACCCACGACAGACCGTCGCTCACCACCATGGCGACCTGCACGGGCAGCGAGACGAACCACATGATGAGGCCCTGCGGCAGGTAGATGTGGAGGAGCGCGTAGGCGTTGGGGCTACCGTCCGCTCGCGCGAGCATCGCCTCGTAGCGCGGGTCCTCGCCCTTGCCGCGCGAGCGCAGGTAGATGTGCGTGGCGAGCCGCAGCCCCCATGCCGCAGTCAGCAGCAGCGCCAGCCACCGGCGCAGCGGGTCGCCCTGGCCGCCCGTGACGAGGAACGCCGTGAGCGCGATCGCGACGAACCCGAGCCCCCACGTCACGTCGATGACCGCCTGCTTGCCGACGCGCAGTGCGACCGCGAACGTGATGCCGAGCACCACGACGACTGTGAGAGCCGTCCAGAGCACCACCCCGAGGAAGCTCACGGCGTCACCAGGTCCGGACGGGCGGCATACCGCTGCGGCCGTCGGCGGTGGGCTTGACCGCGAGGATCTGGTCGACCCCCATCCGGCCCTCCTCGAAGGCGAGAGCGCCCCCGACGAGGTAGAGCCGCCACACGCGGGCGACCTCCTCGCCGACCAGGTCGACGACGCGGTCCCAGTTGGCCTCGAACGTGTCGTACCAGGCGTTCACGGTCCACACGTAGTGCTCGCGCAGCGCGTGCACGTCGCGGACCTCGAGCCCGGCCTGCTCGATGAGGTCGACGGTCTCGCCCACGGGCCGCATGTGCATGTCAGGAGCGATGAAGGCCTCGATGAACGGCCCCCCGCCCGGTCGGGTGGTACGTGACATCTGCTGGATCAGCGCGCGCCCGCCCGGGCGCAGCAGCCGCTCGATCTGCCGGGTGAACGTCGGGTAGTTGCGCTGGCCGACGTGCTCGCCCATCTCGATGGAGCTGACGGTGTCGAACGGGCCGTCGGGCACCTCGCGGTAGTCCTGCAGGCGGATCTCGACGCGGTCCGCGAGCCCGCGCTCGCGGATGCGCTGGTCGATGAAGGCCTTCTGCTCGCTCGAGATCGTGACGCCGACGACCTGTGCGCCGAACTTCTCGGCGGCGTGCAGCGAGAGCGAGCCCCAGCCGCAGCCGATGTCGAGGTGGCGCCCCCCGGGTTCTATGCCCAGCTTGCGGCAGACGAGGTCGAGCTTGTCGCGCTGGGCGTCCTCGACGGTGTAGCCGGGTTCGGTGCTGGTCCAGTACCCGCAGGAGTACGCCATGTGCGGGTCGAGGATGAGCGCGTAGAACTCGTTGGAGAGGTTGTAGTGGTGCTCGATGGCGCTGCGGTCGCGGGACTTGGTGTGCAGCCGTCCTCGCAGCCGCGCCTGCGACGCCGGGGGCTCCGGCGGCAGGCCCACCACGCCCAGGTCGAGCGCCGTCCTGATGCCGGCCCGGGCGACCGATGCGAGCGTTGCGGGGGAGGGGCGTCCGTCGGCCAGCGTGCGGGCCGTGGACCACACCCGGCGGAAGCCGTCGAGCAGGTCACCGTCCACGTCGAGCTCGCCGGTGACGTACGCCTGGGCCAGGCCGAGCTCGCCGGGGTGGCGCACGAGACGCCGCAGGGCGGCGGGGTCGCGCAGCACGACCGTCGGTGCGTCGACGGGCCCCGTCACGCTGCCGTCCCACGCCCTGAGGCGCACCGGCAGCCGTCCCCCGAAGAGGGGGGAGACGACGGCCGCCACCCGGGCGGCGACAGAGTCGGGCCGAGGACGGGTCAGCGCTGCCGACGTGGAGGAGCCGGCGTCGGGGCGGTCGTCGGTCATGGTCATCGAAGAAGGCCTCTCGTAGGGGTCGACGCACAAGGGTTCGGCGCGGGCTGCTCGTCGGATGGGTGGCGTTCGCGAAGAATGCGGGTGCCCGGTGCCGACGGGCGATCCTGCGCGCCGGGCAGGTCCGTCAAGGAGATACCCCCACGGCGGCCTCGCGCCGCGCGTCGCCCGCCGCGACGAGCCCGCCGGCTCCGAGGAGGGCCGCGCCGACGCCGCCGAAGTACATGTGCGGGCCCGGGTAGCGGTGCGCGGGCAGCCCCTGGGCCGTGACAGCGGCGGCGATCTCCTCGGAGGGCTCGTGCTCGACCCGCGGCGAACCGTCCTCGAGGAAGCGCACGTGCAGCCGAGGGGCGTCGATGGCGTGCTGGAGGTCGTCGCCCAGGAGCAGGCTGCGACCCAGCACCTGCATCAGCGCCGTCGTGATGCGGTCGGCGCCGGGGGAGCCGACCGCCAGAGCGGCCCCGACGGCGCTTCGCGCAGTCGTCGGCGCCATGTTCGACGCGAGTCGTGTGCCGGGAGGCACCGCGTGCAGACCCAGCCGGTTGAGCTCGGGCTCGCCCAGTGCGTTGTTGAGCAGGATGCCCGTGCCGGGGATCACCATGCCGGCGCCGTAGCCGGCGGACATGGTGATGGCACAGGCGTTTCCGTGCTCGTCGACCGCGGACACGTGGGCGGTGGACGCCGAGGTCGGCAGACCGGCGAGGCCGTGGCGCTCGACCGACTCGAGCAGGGCGTGACCGTCCGCGTCGAGGTCGCGTGAGCGGTCGTGCACCGAGAGGCGGTAGGCGAGCACGTGGCGCTGGATGTCGATGACCTCGGGCCAGGTCCAGTGCTCGTGCCGGGCGAGCTGCCCGAGCATCGCGGCGAGCATCGGGCCGCCGACCGACGGAGGCGGGTTGAGGGCGACGCTCCACGTGCCCACCGACCGCATCGTCGGGGTGCGCACCACCGCCTCGTATGCCGTCAGGTCGGCCGCCGTGACGAGCCCACCGTTCGCGGCCATGTCGTCCACGAGCACCCGACCGACGGCGCCGGTCGTGAAGAGGGACACCCCCTGCACGGCGAGCAGCTCGAGGATGTCGGCGAGGTCGACGTTGAGGCAGGTCTCGCCGGGCTGCACGGCGCCGCCGTCCGCGCCGGTCACGAGGGCGTGGGCCTCGGCGTCGTCGCCGAAGAGGGTGTCGCGCACGATGCCGAGGTAGAGGGCGGCAGCGGCGCCGATGCGGTAGCCCTCGCGGCAGGCGCGGGCCGACGGCTCGACGAGCCGTCGCCACGGCAGCACGGCGAACCTGTCGCGAGCGAGCGAGAGCGCCTGCAGGGCACCGGAGTTCGCGACCGAGCCGTGTCCGGCGCCGATGGTCACGCCGCCGCCGTAGTCGGTGCGCACCTCGCGGACGCCGTGCCCGAAGGCCGACGCGTCGAGGCCACGGCCCGGCATCTCGACGTTGCCGTCGACGACGACGGGATCGGCGCCGGCGGGCCACACGTTGACGTAGGCGCCGCCCATCAGGCTCACGACACCGGGCTCGGTGCTCATCGCGCTGAGCGCCGCTGCGATGGCGGCGTCGACCGCGTTGCCGCCGTCGGCCGCCGCCTCGAGGCCTGCCTCGAGGGGTGCGGGACCGGTGGCAGCGAGAGCGACCCGTGTCATGACCGCATTCTGCCGGTCACGACGACGTCTGGCGCGGCGTCGTGACCGGCGGGAGTGTCCGGAGGGTCAGGCCTTCGCACCCACGAGCTCGGCGGTGGAGGTCGCGGGGTCGGCGCCGGCGGCCTCGCACAGGGCGTCGAGCGCCGCGGCCACGGCAGGCACGCGCTGCAGGTCGGGGGTCGTCACCGCGAGGATCTGTCGTCGCGAGGCCGGCGACAAAGGCAGGGTCGCGACGTCGTCGTGCTTGGCCGCGTTGAGGATGAGGTCGGGCACGAGGGCCACCCCGAGGCCGGCCGTGACGAGGCCGAGCTGGGCGACGTAGTCCTCGGTCTCGAAGGCGACGTTCGGCCGGAAGCCGGCGGTGTCGGCGAGCGAGAGCAGGTGGCCCCGGCACCGCGGACAGCCGGCGATCCACTCGTCGCCGGAGAAGTCGGTGAGCACCGCGGCCGCGTCGCCCGCGTGGGGGTGCGAGCCGGGCACGACGAGGCGCACCTCGTCGTCCATGAGGCGGCGGGTCACGAGGAGCGAGAGGTCCTCCTCGAGCTCGCCGAGGTCGCCCCCCTCGTAGGCGAAGGCGACGGCGACGTCGCAGTCGCCGTTGCGCAGGGCGGCCAGCGACTCGGGCGGCTCGGCCTCGGTGAAGGTCACCGTGATGTCGGGGTGCTTGGACTTGAGGATCGCGAGGGTTCGCGGCACGAGCGTGGCGGACGAGCTGGGGAACGCCTGGAGGCGCACGCGACCGGCGCGCAGGCCGGCGATCGCGGTGATCTCCTCCTCGGCCGCGTCGAGGGCGGCGAGGACCCCGACGGCGTGACGGGCCAGCACCTGGCCGGCCTCCGTGAGCCGGACCTGCCGGCCGTAGCGCTCGACGAGCACCGTGCCGGTGCGCTGCTCCAGACGTCGCACCATCTGCGAGATGGCCGGCTGGGTGAAGCCGAGGGCGTTGGCGGCGCTCGTGAAGCTTCCCTCGTCGGCGATGGCCTTCATGACCCGTAGGCCCGCAGCATCGATCATGGACCGATCATAACCGGTGATTATGGTTTTCCGTCACTTCTGCACGCTCGGGTGACGCCGGTTCGGAGACGTAGGCTGACCGGGTGCACCAGCCGACCGGCATACCTCCTCGCCCCACCGGCAGCGCCGGCGCGACGACACGCCTCTCGACGTCGCGCACGCTGCCGCTCGAGACGCACGACCTCGGCACGTTGGACGACCTCGTCGACCTCGTGAGCGGCGGGGGTGTCGCGGTGCTGAGCGGGGCGGGCCTCTCCACCGAGTCGGGCATCCCCGACTACCGCGGGCCCGACGGGACCCGACGGGTCGAGCCGATGACCTATGGCGAGTTCGCCGGTAGCAGCGACGCCCGGCGCCGCTACTGGGCCCGCAGCTACATCGGGTGGCAGCGGTTCAACGCCGCGTCGCCCAACGAGGGCCACCGCGTCGTCACCGACCTGCAGCGCGCGGGCTACGTCGGTCCGGTGATCACCCAGAACGTCGACGGTCTGCACCAGGCGGCAGGAGCGACGGACGTCGTCGAGCTGCACGGCTCGCTCGAGCGCGCGGTCTGTCTCACCTGTGGTGAGTACACGTCGCGAATCGGCTTGCACGAGAGGATGACCGAGGCCAACCCCGGCTTCATGGCCCGCTTCGCCGAGGCGGCTGCCTCGGTGGGCTCGCAGTGGGGCGAGCAGGTGCGGCCCGACGGCGACATCGTGCTCGCGGACGCGCTCGTCGAGACCTTCCACGCTCCGCGGTGCCTCGTCTGCGGCAACGACACCGTCAAGCCCGACGTCGTCTTCTTCGGCGAGTCCGTGCCCAAGACCCTGGTGGAGCGGGTCTTCGGCCTCGTCGAGGCGGCCGGGGCCGTGCTGGTCCTCGGGTCGTCGTTGTCGGTGATGAGCGGCTACCGCTTCGTGCGGCGGGCCCACCAGCGCGACGTCCCCGTCGCCATCGTGACCCGGTCGGCCACTCGCGGCGACGCGGAGGCGACGATCCGGCTGCACGCGCCGCTGGGCCAGACGCTGACGGCACTGCGCAAGGCGCTCGGCCACTGACCTGGACCCAGGAGGACCGTCGATGCGGCCGTCACTCCGCCCGGGCGCCGACGTCGCGAGCCTCGTCGGCGGAGACCTCACCGAGGTCCCACAGCTCCTTCGTCTGGACGCCCCAGTACGTCGCGAAGAGCACGATGACGACGACCTCGGCGACGAGGACGAGGTGGGCGAAGCCCGTCACGGTCAGCGCCGCGACGACCGTCGCGGCGAGGGCGGCCGTGAGCGCGACGGCGATGGCGAGGTAGATGCGGCGGTAACCGCGACCGGAGTCGTCACCGACGGCCCGGTGCCGCTCCTCGGTGCGCAGCGCGCTCAGCACCATGACGGCGATGACGCCGGCCACCATCGTGGCCGCCGCGATGCCGTGGCTCAGCGCGATGAAGCGGTCGCGCAGGACGAGGAAGAGGGCCAGCTCGACGAGGAGGACACCGGCGCAGGCCAGGGTCACGACCACCGAGCGCGCAGTGGGGCGCGCGGCGGCGTCGCGCACCATGGCGCCCCGTTTCAGGGCCGCCACGATGACGGCACCGATGGCCGCGACGACGACGAGCGACCAGATGTTGTTGCGCACCGCCGCCGCGATCTCGGCGGGCGTCTGGGTGTAGGCGTTGGGTCCGCAGCCGAAGTCGGGCACCGTCGGGACCATGGCGACGACGAACGCCATGAAGCCCGAGAAGTTGAGCAATACGTCCTCCTCGGACGAGTGCCCCTTGTAGGCGATGAGGCTGGCCCCGAGCGCACAGAGGGAGCCGACGAAGACCGTGCGCGCGGGCGTGTAGTAGTACGCGCTGATCGACCCGAGCCAGCAGCTGTGGTCGGTCTCCCACCACCACTGGTAGCCGACCGAGAGCAGCAGCATGAGCAGGAGTGCGATCATCGCGCCACGCAGGTAGCGGTAGGTGTAGACGACATCGCGGGTGCGCCCGGCGGCCATGGTGGTCTCCTCTGCAGGACTCACGTCTCCAGAGTCTGGCGTGGGCCGGGGCGATGCGCCTGTCGGACGCAGCCCCGGCGGCCCGTCAGATGCGGCGCAGGACGGCGGTGACCTTGCCCAGGATCGTCGCGTGGTCACCGTCGATGGGGGAGAAGTCCTCGTTGTGCGGCATGAGCCAGACATGGCCGTCGACGCGCTTGAAGGTCTTCACCGTGGCCTCGTTGTCGAGCATCGCCGCGACGACGTCGCCGTTCTCGGCGTGCTGCTGCTGGCGCACGACGACCCAGTCGCCGTCGCAGATCGCCGCGTCGACCATGGAGTCGCCGTTGACCTTGAGCAGGAAGAGGTCGCCCTCGCCGACGAGCTGCTTGGGCAGCGGGAAGACGTCCTCGACGACCTCCTCGGCCGTGATCGGGACGCCGGCGGCGATCTGCCCGAGGACGGGGACGTAGGAGGCCTCGGGGCGGGCGTCGCCCGAGTCGGTCTCGGTGTCGTAATGGGTGCCGCTGCGGCTGCCGGCCTCCTCCGCCGTCGCGTCGGGCGAGACGATCTCGAGGGCGCGCGGCCGGTTGGGGTCACGTCGCAGGTAGCCCTTGGTCACGAGGGCGTTGAGCTGGTGGGAGACGCTCGAGGGGCTTGCGAGGCCGACGGCGTCGCCGATCTCGCGCATGCTCGGCGGGTAGCCCCGGCGGTCGACGGAGTTGCGGATCACCTCGAGCACTCGCCGCTGACGCACGGTCAGCCCGTCGCCGGTCTCGCGGTCGGGAAGCTCGGTCACGCCCATGGTGTCCCCTTCGTCGGCTCGTCAGACCGTCTGCTGAACGCGGGTCGCAAGCGGCTCGGGAAACCGCTCGGGACCCAGTGTCAGTGGTGGCTGGTGAGGTGTGTGGTGTGAGGAAAGAGTAACGAGGTTCGAACACAGTTGCCAAACACCTGTTCGATGCGTGTCTCGACTTCCTCGAACATACGTGCTACAAATCGTACAGACGTTCTATCGAACACGTGTTCGCCAGATCAGCAGCAAGGGGAGGTCACCATGAGCGCCATCGTCCTCGAGGCCGTTCGTCAGCAGCAGACCAGCGAGCCGCGGCCCGCCGCACGCCCGCAGCTCGTCCTCGTGCCGACCGGGCGCGACGCAGCCCGTGCAGCCCGTGCCGCCCGTGCAGCCCGTGCAGCCCAGCCGCCGCTGCGCCTGACCCGGTTCGGCCGCCTCGTGGTCGCCCTGCTCGTCGCCGCAGTCGTCTCCCTGCTCGCCGTCGGGCTCGCCGGCCAGCTCGCCTCGGCCTCGGGCGAGCCCCGTACCGTCACCGTCACCGCGGGCCAGACCTTGTCGGGCATCGCGGCCCGCGAGCTCCCGCAGCTGCCCGTCACCGACGGCGTCGTCGAGCTCCAGGTCGCCAACAGCCTCAGCACCACCGAGATCCACGTGGGGCAGCAGCTCGTCATCCCGGGTCACTGACGCCCGGAGTCTCCCGGGTCCGAGGCCCCTTGCGTATGCCGTCCGGCTGGCGGCCGCGTGCCTCGACCCTTCCGATCGGCCGCGTTGGCTCCACCTCCAGCGGCTGGCGGAAGCGGCGCTTCGACCCCGCCGTTCCCGCCCGGACGCCGCACCCCTGAGGAGGGGGTGCGGCGTTCTGCTGTGTCACCGCCCCTTTTGCCGGCCCTTTGCCGGCCCTTTGGTGCCCTTTGCCGGGGCTGTGGATGACGCGCACCGGGCGCGGCGACCGCGACCTAGCGTGGCTGCTCTCGGGAAGGGAGCAGGGGATGAGGTACGAGATCGATATCCGGACGCTGCGCGCCGGCGTCGCCACGATCGAGGAGGTGCTCGCCGAGGTGCGGCGGCTCGGGCTCGCCGACGACCTGCGGCCGGTCGCCGTGGGGCTGCCGGGCGGCCGCTGCGCCTCGGGCAGGTCGCAGGTGGCTGCGGCGTGGCAGGCGCGACTGGCGACGGCGCAGTGGGAGCTGCGCGAGCTCGGCCGGTGCGTGAGTCTGGCGGCCGACGGCTACGACGCCGTGGAGCGCGTGGTCCAGCAGGCACTCGGCACGGGGGACGACCTGCGGCGCGACGACCCCCGGCGCAGCGCCCGATGACGGCGGCTGCGGCGGGCGGCGCCCTGCGGGTGCGCGATGTCCGCGCAGGCCGTCCCCAGCTGCTGCTCGAGGTGAGCCGGCGCCTGGAGGAGCGACGCCGCCGCCTCGTCGTGCTGTCCGAGCTGGTGCTCTGGCGACGCTCGGCCGCGCCCCGGTGGTCGGGGGCCGGTGCGACGGCCGCGGCCGACCGCTACGGCACGGTCGTGGCTGGGCTCGGGCAGCTCGCGAGCAGCGTCGCGGCCGCGGGCCACGCCGTGGGAGAGGCGTCGCACCGGCTGCAGAGTGCGCTCGACCTCGTCGATCGTGCCGACCGTCGGGCGGCCGACGAGGGCGCCTGGGTCGACGAGGACGGTCGGCTCTTCCTCCCCGTTCGCGCCTCCCTGGGGGACCCGGTCGGCGAGGCGCACCGGGCCCGGCTCGACGAGCTGCTGAGGAGCGAGGTCGTCGCTTGCCTCCGACAGGCCACCCAGACAGCCACCAGGACCGACGAGGAGCTCCAGCACTCACTCCTCGTCGCGGCGCGAGGAGCGAGCTCGACAGGGGCGGTCGGCCCGGGGCTCGCGGCGTCCCACCTGGCCCCGAGCGACGTCCTGGCGCCGCCGCCACAGACGGCCGGCGTGTTCGCCTCGGCAGCCTGGTGGCGTTCGCTCACCGACGAGGAGCAGCGTCAGGCCATCCGCGGGCGACCCGAGTGGGTCGGTCCACGAGACGGCGTGCCGGCCGCCGCCCGTCACGAGGCGAACCTGCTGCTCCTCGACCGCGCCGAGCGAGCGGCCGTCGCCCGCGAGTCGGACGCGCGGCGCGACGGCTCGCCCTGGAACGCCCGGGAGCGCTCGCGGGCGCACGAGCAGGTGGACGGCATACGCGCGGTGCGTGACGTGCTCGCCCGTCGAGACGGAGGGCCTCGGCGGCTGCTGCTCGTCGACACGCGCCAGCGCGACCTCAGGGCTGTCGTCGCCGTCGGCGACGTCGACCGGGCGGAGCACGTCGTCACCTTCGTCGGCGGACTGTCGACGATGGTCGGCGCCGATCTGCGCCGCTACGACGACACGTTCGTGCGCATGCGGTCGGAGGCGCGCGCCATCGCTCGCGGGCAGGACGTCGCTGTCATCACGTGGATGGGTTACGACGCCCCGCAGGTGGACGAGATCGTGTCGTCGATCGACCGTAACGTCCTCAACGCCAAGGTCGCTCGCGAGAACGCGGGAGCACTCGCCGACTTCGTCACCGGCGTCGACGCCGCCCGTCAGCGCCCGGCCCACCAGACCGTGTGGGCGCACTCCTACGGCGGCACGCTCGCCGGGTTCGCCAGCCTGCGCACCAGCCGGATCGACGACATCGCCGTGTTCGGTGCTCCGGGGATGCCCTTCACCGACCTCGCGCGAACCGCCCTCCGACCGGGAGCCCTCAACGTCCTCGGCGCGATCGGCGACGACGTCTTCGGCTACGGCTGGATGGTGCACGGCACACGGCCGCAGGAGGTCGGGGGCGCCCTGCGGCTCTCGACGTTCGCACCCAAGCAGCCGGGCACGGGGTGCAACCACTGGATGCGACCGCGGTCCAGCTTCGTCGACGTCGGCCGTACGTCGGCCGGGCACTCCGACTACCTGAGAGCGGGCACCGACAGCGCGCACAACCTCGTCGCCGTCGCCGCCGGACGTCCCGACTTGCGCATCCTGCAGGGCGCCGACGAGCGAGCCTGCACCACCACGGGGCCGAGCCTGGGCTCAGACCCGCTGCGTTGGCCGAGGCTGGTCCCGTGATCGAGTCGGCGGCGCCCCCGCGCGGGGACGCCATGGTCGTGAGGGCATGCCTCACGGCAGTGCTGGTGCAAGCCGTGGCTCCGGTGTTCGTCGCCTGGGCCGGTTACGGCGCCGGAGCAGCGGCAGACGCGGCGGTCGTCGCGGTGTCGTCCCCGCTGCTGCTGGGCGTCGTGGCGTTCGGGGTGGTCATCGCCGTCGCGCTCGACCGACAGCGACCACCGCCGGCGCTCCTCGGGCCGGTGCAGCCCGGCGCACCGCCGCGGACCACCCGCGCGCGGCTGCGCTGGGCCGGCCTGGCCGCCGTGGCCCAGCTCGCCGTGACGGCAGCGGGGGTGGTCATCGACAGTGGCGCGCGGGGTGGCGCCGTGGCGCTGGCGGCCGCGATCGACGACGGGTCCGCCGCCTGGACGTTCGTGCTGCTGGTCGTCCAGGGCGGCTTCATCGAGCTGCGTGCACCCGTCGCGTTCGGGATCGCGTGGTCGGTGCTGGCCAGAGCGGCACAGCCGGTCAGGCCTTCTGGACGGTCTCGGTCTCGTCGGTGGCCGGCAGCTCGAACCAGACCAGGGTCCCGGGACGGTCGGAGTGGCTGATGCCGATGGAGCCGCCGTGCGCCTCGATGATCCGCTTGACGGTGGCCAGCCCGATGCCGCTGCCGTCGCCTGCTGTGCCCACGCGGCTGAAGAGCTCGAACACGCGCTCACGATCGCCGGGCGCGATGCCGACGCCGTTGTCTCGCACCGAGATCCGCCACATCCGTCCGTGGCGCTCCGCCGTGACGCCGACGATCGGCGAGACGTCGGGACGGGCGTACTTCACGGCGTTGGAGACGAGGTTGAGCAGCACGGAGTAGAGCTGCTGGGCGTCGGCCGGGAGGGTCGGGAGCTCGCCGACCTCGACGGTGGCGGCCTTCGCCGTCAGCGTGGGCGCCAGGTCCTCGAGCACCGAGCCGATCACGACGCGCAGGTCGCTCGGTTCCTTGTGCAGCTCGGCACCGACCCGTGCGTGCGCCAGGATCTGCTCAATCATCCCGGCCATGCGGGTGGCGGACCGGAACGCAGTCGCGACCAGCCGCTCGGACCACTGGTCGGCCATGACGGCCGGCTGCTGGCCGAGCATCTCGGTGCTCGCCATGATCGCCGTGAGGGGAGTGCGCAGGTCATGGCTCACCTGGCCGGCGAAGACCGACAGCGCCTCGTTCGAGCGGTGCAGCTCGTCGCGGGTCTGGGTGAGGGCGGCCAGCGAGTCCTCGAGCTCACGGGTGCGCAGCCGCAGCTCGAGCACGTCGACGACGCGCTCGGCGATGGCGACCAGGGCCTGCTCCTGGGCCTCGTCGAGCTCTCGGGGGGTGGAGTCGAAGACGCACAGCCGGCCGATGATGACGCCTTGGGGGGTGGTCAGCGGTGCCGAGGCGTAGAACCGGACGTCGCCCAGGATCCCTGTGACGAAAGGGTTCTCGCGGAACCGTTCGTCGACGCTCGCGTTCGGCACCACGACCCGGTCGGTGTGCTCGAGCACGGCGGCACACATCGAGTCCTCGCGGGCGCAGATGGACGGCTCGAAGCCGGTGGTGGCGATCTGCTGCTGCTCCGTCGAGGTGATGAGGTTGATCGCGGCCGTGGGCACGGCGCAGAGCTGGGCGGCGATGTCGACGAGGGCCTGCAGCTCCCGAGCCGGTGCCCGACCGAGCACGTCGTAGCGCCACAGGGCGTCGTCGCGCCGCTGCGCTCGGTCCAGGTCGTCCTCGAGGGTGGTCCGGTTTGTCACGATACGAAGACTGCATCGAGTTCGAGAGCGCGGCAAGCGGTTCTCGCCCCGTGTCGTCGGTTGCGCGACGGCCAGTTATACAAGAGCCCTTGTCAAAGTCTCGCCCGCCGTCAAGGGTGGCACTCGTGCCTCGACTCACCGCCGCCGAACGTCACCTCGCCACCAGCCCGGCCGGCGCCGCCGTGAAGGGCGGCGAGTCGGGGTCTGCGCTGCTCGACGCGCTCACCGCCTTCCACCACCCGACACGCCGCTGGATCTGCGAGCTCCTCTCTGCCGACGGCCCGGCGAGCGTCGGCCGCCTCAGCGGGGCCACCGGGCTCGCGGCCGGGTCCGTCAGCCACCACCTCGGTGTGCTGCACCGCTACGGCTTCGTCGAGCCGGCGCCCGAGCTCGCCCGCGACTCGCGCGAGAGCTGGTGGCGCATCCGGGCCCGCGACCTGACCTGGGACGCGGTCGACTTCGCCGACGGCACCGTTGCGCGACGCGTGGCGGCGACCGCCGAGGCCGAGAACTTCCGCCACCACGTGCGGGCCGTGCAGGAGTGGCTCGTCGAAGGCCAGCACGTGGACGAGGAGGTGCGCCGGGCCGCCGCCGCCACCGACACCTTCGTGCCGGCGACCCTCGACCAGATGCGCGAGCTGTCGCAGCGGCTGACCGACGTGATCGTCGAGTGGAGCGCTGCGTGCCGGGCCGATGCGCTGCAGCGCCCGCACCTCGACCGAGTGCCGGTGCGCGCCTCGGCTCGCGTCTTCCCGAGCCGGCCAGTCGGGTGATGAGCCGGGCCGAGGCACCCACGTCAGCTCGGGCGGTGCCGACCCCGCCCGAGCTGGCGGAGGCGCCCGAGCTCATCGGCGAGGCGCCACCTGACGTGACCCGGGACCGGATGGTCCAGGGCTGGGTCGCCGCTGTCACCCTGTCGTGGTTCGGCGACGCCATGTGGGTCGTGGCGCTCGCGTGGACTGCTGCCCAGACGCTGTCGCCGGGTCTCGCCGGGGTCGTCCTCGGGGCTGAGACCCTGCCCCAGGCGGTGCTCGTCCTCGCCGGAGGGGTCATCGCGGACCGCTTCGACACCCGGCGCGTACTGGTGACGGGTCGGGTGCTGCAAGCGGTCGTCCTCCTCACGGGCGCGATCGCCTGGGTCGCCGGGGCGCGGGGAGCCGCACTGCTCATCACGCTGGGTGTGCTGCTCGGCGTGGCCATGGGACTGACGATCCCCGCCGGCGCCACCCTCGCTCGCCAGCTCGTCCGCACCCAGGACCTCGCCACCGTCAGCGGGTGGAACCAGATCTGCAACCGCGTCGCCAGGCTGCTCGGCGCGCCGGCCGGCGGTGTGGTCGTCGCGTGGCTGGGAGCGCCCGGAGCCATGGTGCTGGACGCCGTGACCTTCCTCGTCGTCGCGGGGGTCCTCTGGTTCGGGGTGCGACCGCGCTACCGGCTGCCGCGGGCGCCGCGCGTCTCGTGGTCGGCGAGCCTGCGCGACGGCGCGTGCTACCTGCGTGCTGACGAGTCCGCCCGGCTGCTGGTGCTGGGCCTCAGCTCCCTCAACGTCTTCGTCAGTCCCGTCATCGCACTCGGCATCGCGCTGCGCGTCTCGGCCTCGGGCTGGGGCTCGACGTGGCTCGGTCTCGCGGAGGGCGCTTTCGCGACGGGCGCGATCGTCGGGAGCCTCGCCGCGATCCGTTGGAAGGTCGCCCGCCCGGCTCGTGCTGGTTTCCTCGGGCTCGTCGTCCAGGGGCTGGCCCTCGCCGCGACCGGTCTCGACTCGCGGGCGGCGCTGCTCGGCGCCATGGCGACCGTCGGCGTCCTCGCCGGCACGGCGTCCGTGTGGCTGTCGGGGGTCTTCCAGCGGACGGTGGCGCCGAGCCACCTCGGGCGCGTGTCGGCCGTCTCGAGCCTCGGCGACATGGCCCTCGTGCCCGTGGCCCTCCCGGCCTTCGGGGCGCTCGCGGCCGTGACCTCGGTGCTCACGGCGGCTGCCGCCTTCGGTGGTGCCATGGCGCTGCTCTGCCTCTGGTTCGCGACGCGGCCCGCGATCGGCCGCCTGACCTGATCGTCGCGACGACCGGGGCGGCCCGCCGCCACGGAGGCGGCCGGCACACGCTGGCAGGCCCTGCAGGGGGCTCTGCCGGATGTGAAGATGGGGGACTCGCACCGCTGCCCCACCCCAAGATGTTGGGGTGGGGCCGCCCGGGCGCGAGGCCCGACACGCCGGGACGTGTGGGGCTCCTGTGACGTTTGTGCAGGTCAGCGACGCGGCGCGCCGGAGGTTCTCGATTCGCTTGCGATCGGGGTCACAGCATGCCTACAGTTACCCCTACATCTAGTAGTTACACAGATGTAAGACGTCCACATGTAGTCCCCAGTCAGACGGGGGTTACCCACAGGTCATCCCCACGTCGTCCCCAGCCCCGTCCCCAGCCTCGCCCGGTCCCACGAACACCGGGCGGCTCTCGGGACCGTCGCGGACGGCATACGGGATGGCCGCCACGCTGAACGACCGGGTCTCGGGGAAGGGAAGGTGACCAGACGTGCACTGCCCGTTCTGCCGCCACACCGACTCGCGGGTCATCGACTCGCGCACCACCGACGACGGCGCCTGCATCCGACGCCGGCGTCAGTGCCCCCAGTGCAACCGCCGCTTCACGACGCTCGAGACCTCGAGCCTCAACGTGATCAAGCGGTCGGGGGCCTCCGAGCCGTTCAGCCGGGCCAAGGTGCTCTCCGGCGTGCGCAAGTCGTGCCAGGGCCGGCCCGTCAGTGAGGACGACCTGGCCCTCCTCGCCCAGAAGGTCGAGGAGGCGATCCGGTCGCAGGGAAACGCCGAGATCGAGGCGCACGAGGTCGGCATGGCCGTCCTCGAGCCGCTCCGCGAGCTCGACGAGGTCGCATACCTCAGGTTCGCCAGCGTCTACCAGGCGTGGGAGAGCCTCGAGGACTTCGAGGGAGCCATCGCGCTCCTTCGGGCCGAGCGCGACGCGCTGGGGGAGGAGCCCGGTGCTCCCTCACAGCTCGACGCCCAGCGGTAACCACCCTCCACGAACACCTGGCGCCGGCCACTGTCGGTGCCACCAGCAAGACTCAAACCAGAAGTACATCGGTCAGGGAGGCCGCACGAAATGACGGAGATCGGTAACCGCAGCTCACGCTCCAAGGCAAGCGCCAAGGGCGTCAAGATCGAGCGCATCTACACCACGCCCGGCGTGCACCCGTACGACGAGGTGACGTGGGAGAAGCGTGACGTCGTCCAGCAGAACTGGAAGACCGGCGAGACGATCTTCGAGCAGCGCGGGGTCGAGTTCCCCGACTTCTGGTCGGTCAACGCGAGCACCATCGTCACGACGAAGTACTTCCGCGGTGCCGTCGGCACGGCCGCGCGCGAGGTCTCGCTCAAGCAGCTCATCGACCGCGTCGTGCTGACCTACGTCGCGGCGGGCAAGAGCAACGGCTACTTCTCCTCGGCGGCCGACGCCGAGATCTTCGAGCACGAGCTCACGTACGCGCTGCTGCACCAGGTGTTCTCGTTCAACTCGCCGGTCTGGTTCAACGTCGGTACGAAGAGCCCGCAGCAGGTCTCCGCCTGCTTCATCCTGGCCGTCGACGACTCGATGGACTCGATCCTCAACTGGTACAAGGAGGAGGGCAAGATCTTCCAGGGCGGCTCCGGTGCCGGCCTGAACCTCTCGCGCATCCGCTCCTCCAAGGAGCTGCTCTCCTCCGGCGGCACGGCCTCCGGTCCGGTCTCGTTCATGCGCGGTGCCGATGCGTCCGCCGGCACCATCAAGTCGGGTGGCGCCACGCGTCGCGCGGCCAAGATGGTCGTGCTCGACGTCGACCACCCCGACATCGAGGAGTTCGTCGAGACGAAGGCGCGCGAGGAGGACAAGATCCGCGCGCTGCGTGACGCCGGCTTCGACATGGACCTCGGCGGCAAGGACATCGTCTCCGTCCAGTACCAGAACGCCAACAACTCGGTCCGCGTCAACGACGAGTTCATGAAGGCCGTCGAGGACGGCACCAACTTCGGCCTGCGCTCCCGGCTCGACGGCTCGGTCATCGAGGAGGTCGACGCGCGCGAACTCTTCGGCAAGATCGCCAAGGCGGCGTGGGAGTGCGCCGACCCCGGCATCCAGTACGACGACACGATCAACGCGTGGCACACCAACCCCGAGACGGGTCGCATCACGGCCTCCAACCCGTGCTCGGAGTACATGTCGCTCGACAACAGCTCGTGCAACCTCGCCTCGCTCAACCTGCTGAAGTTCCTCCGTGACGACGACACGTTCGACGGTGTGACCTTCCAGAAGGTCGCCGAGCTCGTCATCACCGCGATGGACATCTCGATCTGCTTCGCGGACTTCCCGACCGAGCCGATCGGCGAGACGACGCGCAACTACCGCCAGCTCGGCATCGGCTACGCCAACCTCGGCGCGCTGCTCATGGCCACCGGCCACGGCTACGACTCCGAGGGTGGGCGATCGCTCGCCGCTGCGATCACCTCACTGCTCACGGGTGCCGCCTACAAGCGCTCCGCCGAGATGGCCTCCGTCGTCGGCGCCTACGCCGGCTACGCCCGCAACGCCGACGCGCACAAGCGGGTCATGCGCAAGCACCAGGCTGCCAACGACAACATCAAGACGCTCGACGCGATGGACTCCGACGTCCACAAGCTCGCGACGAAGGCGTGGGACGACGTCGTCAAGCTCGGTGAGAAGCACGGCTACCGCAACGCCCAGGCGTCGGTGCTCGCACCCACCGGCACCATCGGCTTCATGATGGACTGCGACACGACCGGTATCGAGCCCGACTTCTCGCTCGTGAAGTTCAAGAAGCTCGTCGGTGGCGGCTCGATGCAGATCGTCAACCTGACGATCCCGCGGGCCCTCAAGAAGCTCGGCTACCAGCAGGAGTCGATCGAGGCCATCGTCGAGTACATCGCCGACAAGGGTCACGTCGTCGACGCCCCCGGCCTCAAGCCGGAGCACTACGAGGTCTTCGACACCGCGATGGGCCAGCGCGCCATCTCCCCGATGGGCCACGTGCGCATGATGGCCGCGACGCAGCCGTTCCTCTCCGGCGCCATCTCGAAGACGGTCAACCTGCCCGAGACCGCCACGGTCGAGGAGATCCAGGACGTCTACATGCAGGGCTGGAAGCTCGGCATCAAGGCGCTCGCCGTCTACCGCGACAACTGCAAGGTCGGCCAGCCGCTCTCCGACGGTGGTTCCACCGCCAAGGACGCGGCCGCCGACAAGGCTGCTGCCGCCAGCGAGGTCAAGGTCGAGAAGGTCATCGAGTACCGCCCCGTGCGTCGTCGCCTGCCGAAGCGTCGCTCGTCGCGGACGACGTCGTTCGCCGTGGGTGGCGCCGAGGGCTACCTCACCGCCGGCACCTACGAGAACAACGAGCTCGGCGAGATCTTCCTCAAGTTCGGCAAGCAGGGCTCGACGCTCGCCGGCGTCATGGACGCCTTCTCGATCGCCGTCTCGGTGGGCCTGCAGTACGGCGTCCCGCTCGAGACGTACGTCGAGAAGTTCACCAACCTGCGCTTCGAGCCTGCCGGCATGACCGACGACCCCGACGTGCGCATGGCCCAGTCGCTCATGGACTACGTCTTCCGTCGTCTGGCGCTCGACTACCTCGACTTCGACACTCGCTCGTTCATGGGCATCCACACCGCCGAGGAGCGGGCTCGCCAGGTCGAGACCGGTTCGTACGAGGCCATCGAGGCGAGCGACGACGAGGACGACGACGAGCTGGCCGAGGAGCTCGAGACGCTCCAGCAGTCGACGCCGGTCGCCCGGAAGGAGTCCCCGGCCGCGAAGCCGGAGCCCAAGGTCGAGAAGGCCGCGCCCGTCGAGGTGAAGTTCGGTGCCGGCGCTGCCTCTGCCCGCGAGGCCTCGGGTGACGTCCACTCCTCGGCGGAGCTGCTCGAGAAGTTCGGCGGCATCACGGCCGACGCGCCGATCTGCATGACCTGCGGCACCAAGATGCGTCCCGCCGGCTCCTGCTACGTCTGCGAGGGCTGCGGAAGCACCAGCGGCTGCAGCTGATCGGACTGGAAACGGCCCGACCCCTCTGGGGGTCGGGCCGTTTCGGCGTCCGGGATGTTCGCGGTTCGTGGCTCGGTTTCCACTCACTGGCCGTCGGCGAGCGTGGGCATCCGGGCCGTCGCGCCAGGTTGTGGGTGCCCAGCACTGTGCGAGCTCACCCGGGGCCCGGTGGGCCTGGGCGAGGCGCGGGCGCGTGTGCGTTGGGGCTAGGGCGCTGGGCCGATCACGGTGGAGAGAGCGACGAACGAGTATCCGCGAGACCTCAGCTCGGCGATGACCTGTGGGAGGGCGTCGGCATCGAGCGTGGAGTGGTCCGTGGGGTGTGCTCCGAGGTGCATGAGGACGATCTCGCCGGGCCGGGCGGCACGTGTCACTCGTGCGATGACCGAGGACCGGGTCTGTCCGCCCGACGTGCCCTTCCACCCGAGCGTGTCGACCGTCCACCGGAACGGGACGTAGCACTCCTCGTTGACGACCGAGATGGTGCGCGCGTCCACGGCGCCGAAGGGGAAGCGGAACCATGGATGGGGGTCGCGACCCGTCACGCCCTTGATGCGGGCCGCTGCCGTGCGGATCTCGGCGCGAATCGCCGACGACGTCAACGTGGTCAGGTCAGGGTGCCGGTCGGTGTGGTTCCCGACCTGGTGACGAGCCGCGATGGCTCTGGCGCTCGCCGGGAAGGCAGTCACGAACTCGCCGGTGAGGAAGAAGCTCGCGGGGACGTGCTCCGCGTCCAGCGTGCGCAGGATCGACGCGACGGCCTCGTTGCCGCTGCCGCCGTCGAAGGTCAGCGCCACCTCCTTGCGTGGGGTTCCGAGAGTCGTGAGGTCGCGACCGAGCAGCCGTGCGGGGATGCGGGTCGGGCAGCTGCCCGCGGTGTCGGTGGGCGTGGGCCGGGGGGCGCTCGACGTCGGGCGTCGAGTTGGGCTGGTCGGGCCGGTGGATGGCGGGACAGTGCTCGTGGGCGGCGTGCTCGTGGTCGCCGTGGCCTGCGGAGGGGAGGTCGACGTCGCCCCGGGGAGCTCCGGCGAGCGCCCGCCCTGGCACGCCCCGAGCACCAGCACGACGGCGGCGCATGCCCCCAGGAGCCCTCGCTCGACTCGTCTGCCCATGGCTCCTCCCGACTCCATCTGACACCCTGCCGGGCCGCCTGCCACCGCACTGTGCTCGACGAGACTCGCTCAGGGAGCCTGCGGTTCGACGAGGCCGCTCTCGTACGCCAGCACCACGAGCTGGGTCCGGTCGCGGGCCCCCAGCTTCATCAGGAGCCGGCTGACGTGGGTCTTGGCCGTCGCCGGGGTGACGAACAGCTCCGCGCCGATCTCGTGGTTCGAGAGCCCCCGCGCGACCAGCACCAGCACCTCCCTCTCGCGATCTGTGAGCACGTCGAGCGACGCCGGCGGCTCCGGACGGCCACCCGCACCGGCCGGCTCCCGCCGCACGAACTCCTCGATCAGCTGGCGCGTGACGCTCGGGCCCAGCAGCGAGTCCCCGCCGGCGACGACGCGGATGCCGTCGAGCAGCTGGACCGGGGGAGTGTCCTTGAGCAGGAAGCCGCTCGCGCCGGCGCGCAGTGCCCCGAAGACGTACTCGTCGAGGTCGAAGGTGGTCAGCACGAGCACGCGCGTGCCGACTCCGAGCCGGGCGATCGCGCCGGTCGCCTCGAGCCCGTCCATGACCGGCATCCGGATGTCCATGAGTACGACGTCCGGCTCGAGGTCGCGCACCAGGGCCACCGCCTCCGCGCCGTTCTCGCCCTCGCCGACGACCTCGAGGTCGGGCGCCGAGTCGACGAGTACGCGGAACGCCCCTCGGACGAGCGCCTGGTCGTCCACCACGACGACGCGCACCGGCGCGCTCACGGCGACCCCGCGGCATACGGCAGGGTGGCGTGCACGCGGAAGCCGCCGCCTGGTCGTGGTGCGGCCTCGAAGGTGCCCCCGTAGAGCTCGACCCGTTCCCGCATCCCGACGAGTCCCTGCCCCGTCCCGGGTTCGATACCGATGGGGCGCACCACAGCCGTGGTCCTGCGTTCCTCCGGCCGGCCGTCGTCGGCGACCTCGATGTCGACCTGATGCCGCGAGCAGGCGACCCGCAGGTGCGCCACCGGGCCGCCGTGCTTGAGGACGTTCGTCAGCGATTCCTGCACGACCCGGTATGCCGCCAGGTCGAGGCCCGCGGGCAGGTCGGCCACGCTGCCCGTCGAGTCCACCATCACCCCGAGCCCCGCTCGGCGGGTCTCCGCCACCAGCGCGGGGATGTCGGCGAGGCCGGGCATCGGCTGCGTCGCCGCGGCCTCGGACCCGTCGCGCAGCACCCCGAGCATCCGTCGCATCTCGGTCAGGGTGTCCCGGCTCGTCGACTCGATGACGCCGAGGGCATCGCGAGCCGCCTGCGCGTCGGTCTCGATGACGTGCCGCCCGACCCCGGCCTGGACGGCGATCACCGACATCGAGTGGGCCACGACGTCATGCAGCTCACGGGCGATCCGGAGCCGCTCGGCGGCCACCGCGGCACGGTCGCGGTCCTCGCGTTCGCGCTCGAGCAGCCGCGCCCTGTCCTCCATGGCCGCCCACCGGAGCCGTCGCTGGCGCAGGTTGTCACCGGCCAGCCAGGCCACCGCGGTGGCGAGCATCGTCGAGATGACGTCGTTGACGGCGACGACACCGGCCGGCTGGGCCACGAGCGCCACCGAGAACGCGCCGGCGGTCGAGCCCAGGGCCAGGAGCGAGTCACGGCGCCGGCCGTGCAGGGCGAGCCCGAAGAGGAGCGCGAAGGCACTCAGCCCCGGGTAGGGCGCGTAGTGCAGCAGCGAGAAGGCCAGCAGAGCGCCCAGGGTCACCGCGAGGGCCAGCCACGGCGCCCGCCGGTGAACGGCGTACGGCGCCGTCAGGAGCACCCCGAGCACCCACGCGCCCACGTCGACGGGGCGCTGCCCGGCGCGGACGGCGGCGCCGAACGACAGGACCAGCAGGACGAAGAAGGCGAGCGCGACGAGCGCGTCGGTGACCCGGGGGTCGATCCGCCACGCACGTCGCCGCGTCGACGTGTCCATACCTGAACAGTAGGGAGCGCGGGCACGTCGGTGATCGGCTTTCGGGCGTACGCCCGGAGGCGTATGCCGTCCCGCCGAGGACGCCCCGGGTGCACCCCCGGGCGCACGCCGAGGTTCGGCCGCCAGGGCGACGACCCGACCCGCCCTGCCGCCGGATCGTTGGTGTCAGCCGAAAACCGGCACCCGACACAGGAGCACAGCACCATGCCAAACCTTTCGTTCCACCAGCTCTCCAAGCACTACGGCCCGGTCACCGTCCTCGACGGCTTCACCGCCACTGCGCTGCCCGGCCGCGTCACCGCGTTCCTCGGCGTCAACGGCGCGGGGAAGACCACGAGCATGCGGATCCTGCTCGGCCTGGCCGATCCGACCAGCGGGACGGCCACCGTCGACGGGACCCGCTACGCCGACCTGCCGCACCCGACCCGCGTCGTCGGCGCGGTGCTCGACCAGGGCTTCCACCCGAACCGGTCGGCCCGCAACCACATCCGGCTCACCGCGATGCAGGCCGGCGTCCCGGCCACCATGGCCGACCAGCTCCTCGAGCGCTTCGGGCTCGGCCCCGCGGCGGGCCGGCGCGTGGGCGGCTTCTCGCTCGGCATGCGCCAGCGCCTCGCGCTCGCCTCCGCCCTCGTGGGGGACCCGTCCGTGCTCGTCCTCGACGAGCCGCTCAACGGCCTCGACCCGGACGGCATCCGCGAGATGCGCCGCTTCCTGCGCACCTTCGCCGATGCGGGGGGCACCGTCTTCCTCTCGAGCCACCTGCTCTCCGAGGTTACTGCCGTTGCCGACGACCTCGTCGTCATCCACCGAGGCTCGCTCGCCGCGGCTGGCCCGGTCCACGACATCGTCACCGACGACACCGATCTCGAGTCGGTCTTCCACAACCTCATCCACTCCAACGACACCGAAGAAGCCTGGTCATGAAAACCCTTGTCTCCCTTGAGCTCTACAAGCTCCGCACCACGCCCGCCGCCTGGGTCAGCCTGGCCGTCACCCTCGTCCTTGGTGCCGCGTCCGTCGCGTCCAACGCCCTCGTGCCAAGTCCGGGCGGTCCCGCCTTCGGCTCGACCGACCACGTCAACCACGCGCTGTCTGTCTCGGCGCTCACCTCGATGGTGATGCTGGCGATCGGCGTGCTCGTCGTCGCCGGCGAGTACCGCCACCGCACGATCATGCAGACCTTCCTCGGCGAGCCCCGCCGCGCCAGGGTGCTCGCGGCCAAGGCCGTCACCGTCCTCGGCCTCGGGGCGATCCTCGGCGCCGTCACCTTCGGCATCGCCTACGCGGAGGCCATCATCATCTACGGTGCGCGCGGAGTCCACTCCCTGCCCGTCGACGTCGTGCAGCTCTGGGTCGGCGCGACCGTCGCGTCCGCCCTCTACGGCCTGGTCGGCGTCGCCCTCGGTGCCCTGACCCGCAACACGGTCGCGGCCATCGTCGGCGCGATCGCCTGGGTCATGGTCATCGAGGTCGGGATCCTCGCCAGTGCCCTCCCGGACGTGGCCCAGTGGCTGCCTGCCGGGGCCGCCGTCGCCCTGACCAGCGTCGGCTCGGCAGCGCACGGCATGCTCAGCCCGACCACTGCGGCGCTGGTCCTCACCGGCTGGGCTCTGCTGATCTCGGGTGTCGCCGCTCGCTTCAGCCTCAACCGAGAGGCGCACTGACCCGATCTCCCGGACCACGCGTCGGGTCGACGAGACCCGGCGCGTGGTCCGTCCGGGCGTCCGGCAGGGCCAGGGTGGGCCCGGGACGCAGGAACAGGGCGGTAAGACGCGGTAAGTCGCGGTAAGACGCGGGTCGGCTGGTTCGGCTAACACCCGTCAGGGTCCGCACCGCGCCGACGACCCCGTGAGACCGGGTCGGGCGCCGTCACCGTCCGGGAGGGCACATGGTCGTCACCGACAGCCACCACACCGCGTTCGTGCTCACCGGTGGCGGAAGTCTCGGCGCCGTCCAGGTGGGCATGCTGACGGCCCTGCACGAGCACGGCATCACACCGGACCTGCTCGTCGGCACCTCGGTCGGGGCCGTCAACGCCGCCTACCTCGGCGGCCCAGGACCTCACGAGGAGCGGCTCCGCGCGCTCGCCCTGCTGTGGCACCGGATGCGTCGCCAGGACGTCTTCGCCGTCGACCTGCGCCGCTGGTTCGGGGCGGCCCGGGGCACGCGTACGTCCCTCTTCTCCGGCGAGGGCCTCGACCTCGTCCTGCGCCGCAACCTCGGCTACGGCAACCTCGAGGATGCCCGGGTCACCGTCGAGGTCACGGCCAGCGACCTCGTGACGGGTCGGGGCCTGGTGCTCACCACCGGGCCGGTCGTCAGCGCCGTCCGTGCCAGTGCCGCCGTCCCGGGGGTGCTGCCTGCGGTGAGCAGGGACGGCAGGACTCTCGTGGACGGCGCGATCGGCGAGCTCGACGTGCTCGACCACGTGTCGACACACCGGGTCAGCGACATCTACCTGCTGCCGTCCGGCTACCCGTGCGCGGGCAGCCGCCCCACGTCGGCGCTGGGCGCCGCCCTCACGGCGCTGAGTCTGCTGCTGCATCGGCAGCTCATGGCGCAGGTGAACGGCTACTCGGGGCCGGCCACCTTGCACGTCGTGCCGCCGTTGTGCCCGTTGGCGGTCTCCCCGGCGGACTTCACCCACACCTCTGCCCTGGTGGCCCGGGCGCGGGAGAGCACCGCCCGCTGGCTGGCAGGCCGCCACGACGACGGCGTGGACGTGCTCGCCCTCCACACGCACACGCGTACGCACCGGGACCTCGAGGGCCCCGACGCGCACGACCGCCCTCCGCGCCCCGAAGGGGGCGCTGCTGTCCGTCTCCCGAAAGGACTGGTGACATGAACCCCGCCTCCTGGTCCCCGGCTGCCGAGTCGCAGCCGCCTCGCCGTGCCCGCCCACCGTGGCGGGGCACCGGCGCGGTGACCGAGCCCGACCTCGAACGGGCGACCACCGGAGCCCGCATGCTCCTGGAGGCCCTCGGCCTCGACCTGGACGACGAGTCGATGGCACGCACCCCTGAACGCATGGCGGCGTCGCTCGTCGAGCTCATCACCCCGCGCCCGTTCCAGCTGACGACGTTCCCGAACGACGGCGGCTACGACGAGCTCATCGTCGCCCGCAGCATCCCGGTGCGGTCGCTGTGCGAGCACCACATGCTGCCGTTCGTCGGCACGGCCCACATCGGCTACCTCCCGGGCGAACGGATCCTCGGGCTGTCGAAGCTGGCCCGTGTGCTCGAGCACTTCTCGTCGCGGCCGCAGGTGCAGGAGCGGCTCACCGTCCAGGTGGCGAACTGGCTGGAGGCACAGCTCGGGCCGGTCGGGGTCGGGGTGGTCATCGAGGCCGAGCACCTCTGCATGACGCTCCGGGGCGTGCAGGCCCCGGGCACCACGACCATCACCTCGAGCCTGCTGGGGGTGCTGCGCGACGACTCCCGCACGAGGGCCGAGTTCCTGGCTCTGACGCATCACCCGCGCTGAGGCTCGCGCGGGTGGAGGATGGGCTGGTCGGGATCGCACGCGCGAGAGGGACGGTCATGGCCACACCGAGTCCTGGGTACTCCATCACCATCCGGGTCGAGGTCCCGGCCGGGTCCAACGCCACGGCCGCCCTGACCACGGCAGTGGCCTCGGCGGGTGGCGCCCTGACGGCGCTGGACGTCGCCGAGAGCCGCACCGACCGGCTCGTCGTCGACGTCACGTGCGACACGACGGACGAGGCCCACGGCCGGATGATCACCGACGCCATCGCCGCGATCCCCGGCGCCGAGGTGCGCAAGGTCAGCGACCAGACCTTCCTGCTGCACCTGGGCGGCAAGATCGAGGTGGTCCCCAAGGTTCCGCTGAAGCACCGCGACGACCTCTCCCGCGCCTACACCCCCGGGGTGGCGCGCATCTGCCGGGCGATCGCCGAGCACCCCGAGGACGCCCGCCGCCTCACCATCAAGCGCAACACCGTCGCGGTCGTCACCGACGGTACGGCGGTGCTGGGCCTGGGCAACATCGGACCGCTCGCGGCCCTTCCTGTGATGGAGGGCAAGGCGGCGCTGTTCAAGCAGTTCGGGGGAGTTGACGCCTGGCCGGTGTGCCTCGACACCCAGGACCCCGACCAGATCGTCGAGATCGTGCGCGCCATCGCGCCCGTCTACGGCGGCATCAACCTCGAGGACATCTCGGCGCCGCGCTGCTTCGAGATCGAGCGGCGGCTGCGCGACCTGCTCGACATCCCCGTCTTCCACGACGACCAGCACGGCACGGCGATCGTCGTGCTGGCCGCCCTGACGAACGCGCTGCGCGTCGTCGGGAAGTCCATCGAGGACGTCCGCATCGTCGTCTCGGGGGTGGGTGCGGCCGGCCACGCCATCATCCGGCTCCTGCTCAGCCAGGGCGCCGTCGACATCGTCGCGGCGGGCCGCGACGGCGCGGTGCACGCGGGTGACGAGAACATGGAGCCGTTCCGTCGGTGGATCGCCGACCACACCAACTCCCGGCACGAGACGGGCTCGCTCCGCCAGATCCTGGTCGGCGCCGACGTGTTCATCGGGGTGTCCGCGCCCGACCTGCTGACCGGCGACGACATCGCGACCATGGCCCCCGACGCCGTCGTCTTCGCCCTCGCCAACCCGGTTCCGGAGGTCGACCCGATCGCCGCCGGCGAGCACGCCGCCGTCGTCGCCACGGGCCGCTCCGACCACCCGAACCAGATCAACAACGTGCTGGTCTTCCCCGGCTTCTTCCGCGGGCTGCTCGATGCCGGGGTCACCGACATCACCGACGAGATGATGGTGGCCGCGGCCACGGCCATCGCCGACACCGTCGAGCCGGGCGAGCTCAACCCGAGCTTCATCATCCCGAGCGTCTTCGACGCCACGGTCGCCCCCGCCGTCGCCGCCGCCGTATGCCGTGTGGCCGGGTCCGTGCCGCGGCAGGGCCCGGCGCGCTGAGAGGGGGAGGGCCATGATCGCGATCGTCGGCGGCACCGGCCGCCTCGGCCGGCTCGTTGCAGCACGTCTGGTGGAGGGTGGGCACGACGTGAGGGTCGTGGCCCGCTCGGCGCCGAGCACGCCCGTTCCCGGTGCACAGTTCGTCGCAGCCGACCTGCGCGAGCCGGACAGTCTCATGGCGGTCCTCGACGGCGTCGACACCGTCGTCGCGGCGGCCCACGGGCCTGGACCCGACCAAGGGGGAGTCGCCGGCTGAGATCGACCGGGACGGCAACATCGCCCTCATCGACGCGGCCCGGGCTGCCGGGGGCGTCGACGTCGTGCTCGTGTCAACCGTGGACGCGTCGCCCGACCACCCGCTGGAGCTGCACCGGATGAAGTGGCAGGCCGAGCAGCACCTGCGCGGCAGCGGGATCGGCTGGACGATCGTGCGAGCGAGTGCCTTCGCCGAGATGTGGATCGAGCTGATGCAGACCTCGGCGCGCAACGGGAAGGGGCCGCAGATCTTCGGGCTGGGCGAGAACCCGCTGAACCTCGTCAGCGTCAGGGACGTCGCGGTCGCGGTCGCGCGAGCCGCCACGGACCCGAGCCTTCGGGGCCACGTGGTGGACGTCGGCGGGCCCGAGGACCTGACGTTCAACGAGCTCGCCCGGCTCGTGCGGCCGGGCGTGGCTCCCCGTCACGTCCCGCGCGTCGCCCTGCACGTCATGGGCCAGGCCGCTCGGCCGTTCCGGCCCGCTCTGGCACGCATGGCCCGGATGGGGCTGGCAATGGACCGCGCGGACCTGCGGTTCGACCCGTCGGCCAGCCGGGCGGCATACCCGTGGCTGCCGTGCACCTCGGTGCGCGACCTTGTTGGCAGCGCCCGGCCGTGACAGGGCCCGTCCGCGAGCGGGCGGGCCCTGTCACGGCCGGTCAGGCCGCCCGACGGCTCCGTGAACCGGCATGCACGACGGCGCCCTCGCGCACGACGTCGTCGCTCTCGACCCTCGCGCCGTCCCAGATGTGGGCGTGCGCGCCGATCTTGACGCGCGCCCCGATCCTCGCGTCGCGTCCGACGACGGCTCCGGCGCCGACGTGCACCGTCGAGCCGATGACGGCGTGCGGGTGGACCGCGGCCTCACGGTCGACCCACGCGCCCTTGCCGATACGGGCTCCGGCTCCGACGACCGCACCGCGGTCGACGTACGCAGATGGCCCGATGTAGGCGGTCGGGTCGACGTGGGCGTGCGACTCCACGAATCCGCCGCCGTTCTCGTGACGGACGTAGCGCAGCATCATGCCGTTGTCCTCTTCGAACTCCTCGTACTTCCTCTGCCGCATCGGGTGCACCCCCTTCGTGTCCAGACGAGGGCACTCTGCCCACGCGTCACTCATGCGGATCAACGTTCAAGTGAACTTCAAGATTCCGCGGAGGCCGGCAGCAGGACCGCCGGTCTCACCGCAACGTCTGTACCCGTCCGGACAGTTCCTCCGACACCTGTCTCACGACGCGACTTCACCGTTCCGTGACCCCCGGCCACCCGGCATACGGTGTGGGGATGAACTTCCGATACCTGGGTAACAGTGGACTCAAGATCTCCGAGATCACCTACGGCAACTGGCTGACCCACGGCTCACAGGTCGAGAACGACGTCGCGACGCAGTGCGTGCGAGCCGCGCTCGAGGCGGGCATCAGCACGTTCGACACCGCCGACGTCTACGCCAACACGAAGGCCGAGACGGTCCTCGGCGAGGCCCTCAAGGGCGAACGGCGCGAGAGCCTCGAGATCTTCACGAAGGTCTACTGGCCCACCGGACCGGGCGGCAAGAACGACACCGGCCTCTCTCGCAAGCACATCATGGAGTCGGTCAACGGCTCGCTGAAGCGGCTGCAGACCGACTACGTCGACCTCTACCAGGCGCACCGCTACGACACCGAGACGCCGCTCGAGGAGACGATGCAGGCGTTCGCCGACGTCGTGCGCCAGGGCAAGGCGCTCTACATCGGCGTCAGCGAGTGGACCGCCGAGCAGATCCGTGAAGGCGTCTCTCTCGCAAAGGAACTCGGCTTCCAGCTCATCTCGAGCCAGCCGCAGTACTCCATGCTCTGGCGGGTCATCGAGGGCGAGGTCGTGCCGACATGCGAGGAGCTCGGCGTCAGCCAGATCGTGTGGAGCCCCATCGCCCAGGGCGTGCTCACCGGCAAGTACCAGCCGGGCCAGCAGCCTCCGGAGGGCTCCCGGGCCGCCGACGAGAAGGGCGGCGCCGACATGATCAAGCGCTTCATGAACGACGACGTGCTCACCCGCGTGCAGGGGCTCAAGCCGATCGCCGACGAGGCCGGCCTGACCATGGCCCAGCTCGCGGTGGCCTGGGTGCTCCAGAACCCCAACGTCGCCGCAGCGCTCGTGGGCGCGTCCCGCCCCGAGCAGGTCGCCGAGAACGTCAAGGCGGCCGGCGTGAAGCTCGAGCCCGAGCTGATGAAGCGGATCGACGAGGTGCTCGGCGACATCGTCGAGCGCGACCCGGGCAAGACGAAGGAGACGGCGCCGCAGCAGCGCGTCGCCTGACGTCGACGTCAGCGTGCGTATGCCGCCCAGCCGGATTCGCGAGGCTGGGCGGCATGCGCTTCTAGCCGTGTGTCAGGCGGACACTACGGCGTGATCTTCGTCAGGCGGGTGGACCAGTTGCCGAGCGAGGTGCGCGTGCCGCCGCAACTGCCGATCGGGGCCGTCAGGTACTGGCTGAGCGTGCACGTCTGGGCGATGTACTCGGACGCCATCCAGATCGAGCTGCCGTCGGTGACGGCGGCGCCGTAGTCACCCCAGCGCGTGCGCGGCGGGTCACCCACGAATGCCTTGTAGCTGGTGAACCCGTCATCCGGGCCGAGACCCTTGCCGACGATGTGGATCTGTCCGACCGCGCCCGTGGACGAGATGGGGACGTAGCCCGCGCTCGGGTAGTGGTTCGAGCCCGTCACGGTGAAGGCCATGGCCCCCTGGCCGCTGGGCAGCATGGTGATCGCCGGGTAGGTCAGGTCGCTGTCGGCGAGGGCCAGGTAGCCCTGCTTCTTGATCGATCCGCCGACCTTGCCGGCGCCGTTGATCGACGGCTGCAGCGAGAACCATGCGATTCCCGCTCGCAGCTGTCCGTTGACGCGCACCGCGGTGTCGAGGGCACCCCACAGCACGCCGTTGGTGTACCAGGTCTGCTGCATGCGGGTGTCGTTGGCGTCGGGGCTGGAGAGCACCTCGTCGTGTGCCGGCTCGTCGACGAAGAAGAGGTTCCAGCATCCCGTGAGGCCACCGACGACCGTCGTCGTGTCGTTGATGCACTCGCCGAGCGGGATGTCACCGGACTTCTGTTGCATCGTGGGTGGGAAGACGTAGGTCTGGCTCGTGACCAGACGGCTCGTCACCCGGAGATCCGGGGTCGACGCGTCGAGCGACGCGGTGTTCGTCAATGCCCAGAGACCGATGCGCTTGGCCGTGCCGGTCGGGTTGCCGGTCTCGGAGCCGTCACCGGCCACCGAGCTGAGCATGAACTCCGTGCCGTTCGCGCCGGTGGCGTACTGGTTGGCGGGTGACGTCGCGGGCCAGACCGTGAAGCCCGGCGTGCCGGAGAGCTGAAGGTTCTGCACCAGGGTCACGTCGAGAGACGCCGGGTGCTCGGAGAGCTGCCGCTTCGAGAACGCGAAGACCTGGGCGGCGTTGAAGTTCGGGCCGAAGAGGTCGTACTCGTTCGTCGTGACGTAGATGCCGTTCGCGTCTCCACCGATGTGCGGGTAGTCCTGGAAGCACGGACCGGGCGTGGTGCCGTCGAGCGTGCAGTGGTGGTTCGGCGTCCCGTCAGTTCCGTCGTTCTGCGCGGGCACGGAGTAGACCGTCCACGCCCCGGTCGGGTCCCCGGTGTTCGAGACGGCGACGTCGATCGTGTTCTTGCCGTTGAAGCTGCCCTGGTCATCGACGAACAGCGTCGTGATCGCGACGACGAAACGGTTGAAGTCCGGGTCGTAGTGACAGACCGGGTCGATCACGTTGGGTCCGACCGCGCCCGTCGCCCGGTCGATCGCCGCCGGGTAGCGGAAGAACGTGTTGAGGTCCTGGACGGCGGTCACGGGCACGGCGTTCGCGTTGTAGACCCGCAGCACGCTGTTGACCGACTCGACCGTGAAGCCGTTGCCGACGCAGAGCGCCTGGTCAGGTGGCTCGAGCGAGAACTGGTTGCCGCCGTTGGCGAGGCGCTGGTCGCGGTGGTTGAGGCCCTGGATGCTGGCCTGGACGTCCGGGTTGGAGGCCGCGACCGCGCTGGACGCCACCACCGGGGCGTCGAGCGGGTGCTTCGGGAAGATTCCGTGCTTGAAGTTCGGGTCGGGTCGTGTGGACGGGACCGCAGGGCCCTCGTCGTCGGGTCCGGCTCGCAGCTCGGGCTGTTGCAGCCCGTCTGCGCCAGCAGAGAAGGAGCGGATCGATGTCGTGCCAGTGGACGGGACCTGGCGGGTGTCAGAAGGGGCGGCGTTCGCGGCTCCTGGCAGACTCAGCAGGGCTGCAGCGATGGCTGCGGCTCCGCCGGTGGCGATGATCTTTCGCATGAGCACCTCCGAGGGGTTTCTGCACCAGCGCGTCGCGTGGGCCTCCTCCGGGTCGTTCATGCGGAGCTCGGCCCACACGACTTTCGAATCTACGCTCGGCGTTGTGCTGCCGGACGGCTTTGGGTTTTTTGCCCTCCGGGTGCGCAATGCCTGCAGGTGTCCGGTCGGCGCGCTCGACGGCATACGTCCGATGTGCCGCACTCGGCGCCCCCGGGTGGCTAGCCTGCGGCCATGGCACAGGGGGAGGCTGCGCGCTTCGCGCACGAGTCGGAGCGGGTCGTGTGGGAGCGACTGCGGGGCACGGTGGCCGACGGCACGGTCCTGCTGGCCAACGTACGCCTCACGTCGCAGCGCAAGGACCACGAGCTCGACATTGTGGTGCTCATGCCCGACGTCGGCATCGTGGTCGTGGAGGTCAAGGGCGGCAGTGTGTCGGTGGACGCGCAGGGTCACTGGTGGTCCGGCGGCGGCACCCGCAAGAGCCGCGTGCGCCCTGTCGAGCAGTGCCGCGACGGGAAGTACGCGCTGCGTGAGTTCATCGAGGCCGACCCTCGGTGGAGGAACCGCCGCAGCAGGGTGCGGTTCGGCCACGCGGTAGTCGTGCCCTTCACCGACCTCGCCGACGACTTCGCCACGACGGACTGCCCCCGCTGGATGATCAGCGGCAGCCGCGACCTCGACGACCTGGCCGGGCGCATCCACGACGTCGCCGCCATGCAGGAGAACGAGCAGCGCGTCCCGAGCGACGGCGACATAGCCCTCGTCGTCGAGATCCTCACGGGCCGGGGTCGTCCCGTGCCGGACGTCGCGGCCGACGCCGACGAACGCGCGGCGACGGCCGACCGCCTCACGCAGGAGCAGGCCGCGCTGCTCAAGGCCACGCGGCTCATCCCGCGCATGGAGATCCGCGGTGGGGCCGGCAGCGGCAAGACGATCCTGGCGCTGACCCAGGCGAAGGACCTGACGCGGGGACAGGGCGACCGGCCGGCGCAACGCGTGGCGCTCGTCTGCTACTCGATCGGGCTGTCGCAGTACTTCATGCGCCAGCTGGCCGGGGTGCCGCGGCGCCACCACCCGGCGTTCGTGGGCTCGTTCGAGGACCTCGCCAACGAGTGGGGCATCGACACCGCGTCGCACGACCGCAACGACGCGGACTTCTGGGAGCGTGACCTCGCGGCCCGGATGACCGAGATCGCGAGCGGGCTGCCCGACGGCAAGAAGTTCGACGCCGTCATCGTCGACGAGGCGCAGGACTTCGCGGACCACTGGTGGTTCCCGCTCATGAAGGCGTTGCGCGACGAGGACGAGGGTGGGCTCTACGTCTACTCGGACGAGAACCAGCGCATCTTCGCCCGCTTCGGTCAGCCGCCGGTGCCACTCGTGCCGCTCGTGCTCGACCACAACCTGCGCAACACGCAGCAGATCGCACGCGCGTTCGGCCCGCTGGCGCCCATGCGCATGCACCTGCGCGGCGGTGACGGCGCCGAGGTCACCTTCGTGCCGTGCGCCCGCGACGACGCGGTGGGCGTCGCCGACGACCAGGTCGACGTGCTGCTCGCCACGGGCTGGGAGCCGCAGCACGTCGCGCTGCTGACGATGGGGTCACGACACCCGGCACAGGTCGAGCGACAGGAGGCCCAGGGGCACGTCGGCTACTGGAGGTCGTTCTGGGACAACGACGACGTGTTCTACGGGCACGTCCTGGGCTGCAAGGGGCTCGAGCGGCGCGCGGTCGTGCTCTGCGTCAACGCCAAGAACACCGAGCGTGCGCGGGAGATGCTCTACGTGGGCATGTCACGCGCGACCGACCAGCTCGTCGTCGTCGGCGACCCCGACTTCGTCCGCGAGATCGGAGGCAGCCAGGTCGCCGCGCGGCTCGGTCTCGAACCTCGCTGACAGAGGCAACGTGGGTGCGCATGGAAACCGAATTCTCCGTCCGCGCAGGATGATTCGGACGCAAGCGCACTCTGGCCCCACCACACCGAGCGCTTCAGCCGATTCACCGGCAGGCAGTCGTTGAAGCGCGTAGCGTGCGGGGTTGCGATACGTGCGGGCCCTCCCCTCGAGAGCACTCTGCCCCCGACGCCCGCCCCGCAGTGGAGAAGACATGTGGCACAGGAAGATCAGCATCGCCTTGTCAGCCGGTTCTCTCGCAGCACTCAGCGCCCTCGCCCTCGCCGGACCGACCGAGGCCTCGCACCAAGGGGGTGAGCGCGTCAGGATGCACGACGACTGCGACCCTGCGACCTTCAACGCAGTCCTGGGCCCCGGCGCGTGCGTCGGCGACGGGGAGACCACCGTCGACCAGCTCTTCGCTGAGCTGACCGCCACGCAGACCGCCAGGGCATGGAACTTCGACCCGTCCATGCTCACGATCCGAGAGGGCCGTCCGGTCCTCGTCGAGAACAGGGGCGGCGAGACGCACACCTTCACGATGGTCGAGCACTTCGGCGGCGGCTTCGTGGCGCCCCTCAACCAGCTGTCAGGCAACCCGGTCCCGGCCGAGGAGTGCGCCACCACGCTGCCGAACGGCGACCTCGCGCCGAAGCCGCCCTCGAAGGTGAACGTCTTCGTGACCGCCGGGGCGAAGGAGGCCTTCAGCACGGCCCACCTCATGCCGGGCACCTACCTGTTCGAGTGCTGCATCCACCCGTGGATGCGGGTCGTGCTCACGGTCAGGTAGCTGGGGACAACTCCGACGGGGCAGGCCCCAGCCCGGCCACGATGGCGGACATGACCTTCCAGGACCTGCCCCCACGGGCCAGCGAGATCCCGCTCACCGACGTCCGCATGGCCGGCGACGTCATCGACCTCATCATCGGTGAGGCCGACCGCGACAACGGCTGCGTCGGGCTGATGATCTGCGACGAGCAGCACCGCGGCGTCCAACCCGTCGTGCTGCACGACCTGGGCGACGAGACCGGCCCCGATGGGCTGGTCGGCCTGCTCGAGCTCGTGCTGCCACTCGTTGCCGAGAGTCGGGGCTCTTTGCTGGTGTCGCGGGGCCGACCACGCGGGACCGCCGCCGACGACGTCGACCGTGCCTGGCACCAGACCGCCATCGACCTCTGCGCCGGGCACGGTGTCCGTCTGCTCGGCTTCCACGTCGCCACCGGTGACGGTGTCTTCCGGCTGCCCGACCCGCTCACGGCTGCCTCCTGACCTCGCAGCGAGCGGCACCCGCGGCCCGTCCGGCTCAGAGGCCTTGCGCGTGGGGCATCAGGGCGAGGAGCGTGCCGCACATGGAGCCTGATCTCGAGCATCTCTTCACCCGCGCCGCAGCCGAGGGGGCACGCCACCGGATGACCGTCGCCGACCGGCCCGTCCACCCGTACCCCGACCCGGCAGCTCTGGCGCAGGCGTTCGGCGGGCCGCTCCAAGAGGGGCCGACCGCCCCCGCCGAGGTCGTCGACGAGCTCGTCGCGGCCGCCACGCCGGGTCTGGTTGGCACCGTCGGCCCGCGCTACTTCGGCTTCGTCATCGGGGGCGCCTCGCCGGCGGCGACGGCTGCCGACCTGCTCGCGTCCGGGTGGGACCAGTGCGCCTACAGCGCGGCCCTGTCGCCCGCGGCGGCTGCCGCCGAGCGCGCGGCGGCCGCGTGGCTGACGCACCTGCTGGGACTGCCCGCGACCGCGTCGGTGGGCTTCGTCACCGGCGCGCAGGCGGCGAACACGGTCGGGCTCGCGGTCGGGCGTCAGCGCGTGCTGGCCGACGTCGGATGGGATGTCGCGCGCGACGGGCTCTTCGGCGCACCGCCCGTCGCCATCGTCGCCGGCGTCGAGCGCCACGCCACGATCGACAGGGCCGCGCGGCTGCTGGGGTTCGGCACGGCGAGCATCGTCCCGGTCGCGACCGGTGCCCAGGGTGCCGTGGACGTGCCGAGGCTGGCTGAGGCGCTGGAGGCGCTGGGGGGCCGTCCCACCATCGTGTGCCTTCAGGCGGGCAACGTGAACACCGGCGCCTGCGACGACCTGCGCGCCGCCATCCCGTTGGCCCGCGAGCACGGTGCCTGGGTGCACGTCGACGGCGCGTTCGGGCTGTGGGCAGCAGCCTCACCGCGGACCGCCCACCTCGTCGTCGGGCTGGAGCTGGCCGACTCCTGGGGCGTCGATGCGCACAAGTGGCTCAACGTCCCCTACGACTGCGGGCTCGCCATCTGTGCCGACGCGGGGCTGCACGCCTCCACGATGTCGTATGCCGCCGCGTACCTCACTGGTTCGGGCGCCGTCTCCGACTTCGTCCTCGGCGACCTCACCCCTGAGTCATCCAGGCGTGCACGGGGATTCGCGGTGTGGGCAGCGCTACGGGAGCTCGGAAGCGCTGGGGTGGCCGACCTCGTCGACCGGTCGTGTGCGCTGGCGCAGCGCATGGCCCAGCGGCTGACAGCGGGGGGCGCGACGATCCACAACGACGTCGTGCTCAACCAGGTGCTCGTCAGCATCGGGGACCCGGCTCGGACCGACGCCATCATCGAGCGAGTGCAGCGCCAGGGCGTCTGCTGGGTCGGCGGCACCACCTGGCGAGGGCTCCGGCTGATCCGCGTCTCCGTCTCCAACTCGACGACGACCGAGGCCGACATCGACCTCTCGGCAGACGCGATCCTCGCCGCGGCTGCGGAGTGAAATGCGCTCTTGCGCAGGGCCGCCCGCGACACTGATCAGCGCAGCAGCAGGTCCACCTCGTCCCGCAGGTGAGCCATCAGGGGTTCCCGGTCCGCCACGACGTCGGGGTCGGTGACGACGCAGACGGAGAGGGTGCCGGCATACGAGAGCACGTCGAAGGTCACCGCGACGTTGCCGGGCGTGACGGCGATCGGCAGCAGTCGCGTCACCTCGCGACCGCAGAAGGTGAGCCGGTCGGACGGGCCGCGGACGTTGGTGACGAAGGAGTTGACCAGCCGCTGGTGGTCGACGAACCACTGCAGCAGCCCCGCTCGGGCGAGTCCGCGGAAGACGACGCCGAGCGGGGCGGCCGAGGCGGCCCGCGGTCGCCCTCGCTGCTGACGCGTCAGCTCCGTGACGCGCTCCAGCCGGCCGAGGGCATCGGTGCCGACGGGGATCCGGAACGGCACGACCCCGGTCTCGTTCCCGAGCCTGCCGGGCGTCGTCGACGTCCGCGACGAGTAGGGCACGGAGAGAACCACCGAGTCGACCGGCTCGCCACGGTCGGCCAGCGCGCGGCCCATCGCGCCCGCCACGGCAGACAGCAGGAGGTCGTTGAGCGTTGCGCCGTGCCGGTGGGCAGCCGCGATCGCGTCACCGAGCGGGGCGTCGAGGACGGCCACCCGTCGGCGCGGGCCGGTCGGCCGGTTGAACGCCGTGCGCGGGCACAGGCGAGGTCGTTCCCGCCGTGCCCCGAGGTCGTGCAGGCCGGACCGGACGAGACGCAGCCGCGGGCCGACGGACCTGACTCCTGCGAGCCGGTCATGCCACGCCTCCGTCGCCAGGGCGCGGCGGGTCGGCGCGCTCGCGCCCACGTGCGCGACCGGGATCGCCGGCGTGCCGTCGGAGAGGGCGGCCAGGACGGCCAGCCCGCCGATCCCGTCGGTCAGGACGTGGTGTGTCACGAACACGAGCGCGGCCTCGCCCCCGGGGAGGCCCGCGACCCAGTGCGCCGCCCAGAGGGGGCGGTCACGGGGTAGCGCGTGGCAGGCGAGCTCGGCGGCACGGTCGAGGAGAGCCTCGTCGCTCTCCACCTGCTTGAAGGTGAGGTGCCTGGCGACGTCGAACCGGTCGTCGTCGCGCCAGTACGGGCGGCCGCAGCCGAAGGGCGCGGCGCGCAGACGTTGCCGCAGTCGAGGAACCTGTTGCGCCCCATCGCGAACCGCCGACACCACGACCGACGGGTCGAGCCGGGAGCCGCCGTCGACGACGAGGACCGCCGCGATGTTCATGGGGGCCGGGCCCCGGTCGCTCAGCAGCGTGGTGAGGTCGTTCGGCGTGAGGCGCCGGACGGCCCCGTCCCGGCGGGGGTCATCGGTGTCGCCTCCCGGGTGTGGGCGCCTGCCCGAGGCCATGCATCGACGCTAGGCCCGTCACGCAGCCGATCGGTCGGCTCTCGCGAATTTGTCGTGTGTCTGCTGCGTCACGGGGCCTTCTCCCAGCCATCGTCCAGTCTTGCCCCAGCGGAGACCCAGCAGTTCCTGACCACCTCTTGACCAAGCAGTCCGTAGCCGGGCCCGACCCGAACTCGTTGTCCCGGTCGAGCGAGCGCGCGTGTAGTCGCGTCGCCGGTCACCGGACCGAACGCCTCGGGGGTGTTCTTCACACCAGCGGACCCAGGAGCTGCCCCGCATGCCGACATCATCCAGAAACCACCGTTCACGCGCGCTGCCGCTCGTCGCGGCGGCCGGGCTCGTCGCAGCCTTCGGCGTGGCCGCTCCGGCGCTCGCCGCAACGCCGGACTCGGGGTCGCTGTCCGACACGAGCACGAGCGTCCAGTGGAGCGCAGGTCCGTTCGCCGCCCCCAACGTCACGGGGACAGCGGGTGACGTCACGTGCGGACCGGAGCTGTGCGACGACTTCGCGCTGCACGTGTCCACGCCGAGCGGCTACGGCGACACGCACCAGCTCACGATCAAGGTCGGCTGGCCCACTTCCGCCGCCGACTTCGACATCTACCTGCTCGACACGAACGGGGCCGTCCTCGCGTCGGCCGCGTCGTCCTCCGACCCGGAGGTGATCATCGCGCCGCCGACGAGCGGCGACTACACGGTACGCGTGGTGCCGTTCGCGCCGCTCGGTGACACCGTCACGGCGACGGCGACGCTCACCGACCTTCCCGCCAACCCACCGCCCGGCACGGCGACGCCGCCGACGTTCTCCCAGTACGGCGCCCCGGAGTCGTTCGCCCAGGCGCACGATGCCGGTGAGCCGTCGATCGGCAGCAGCCACAAGACCGGCGCGACCTTCTACCAAGCGCTCTTCGGCACCTTCAAGGCGACGTGGGACGACACCGTCTCGCCGTCGCGGGTCTCGTGGGCCGACGTGTCCGCGACGCCCGCCAACGGCTGTGCCACCGGCGGCTCGACCTCGCTCGACCCGATCGGCTTCACCGACCCGGCGACCGGCCGCGTCTTCGAAAGCCAGCTCGCGGGCAAGACCTCACTCATGTGCTACTCCGACGACGACGGCACGACGTGGTCGCCCAGCCAGGGCGGCGGCCTCAACTCCGGCGTCGACCACCAGACTGTCGGCGGAGGCCCGTTCTCTCCCAACGGTGTCGGCCCGCTGCCCACCTCCACCTACCCGAACGCCGTCTACTACTGCAGCCAGGACATCGCCGACGCCAACTGTGCGTCGAGCCACGACGGCGGCGTGACGTTCGGGCCGGCGGTGCCCATGTACTCGCTCCTCGACTGCGGAGGCCTCCACGGCCACGTCAAGGTCGCCCCGAACGACGGCACGGTCTACGTGCCCAACAAGTCGTGCGGTGGCAACCAGGCCGTCGCGGTCTCCGAGGACGGCGGCACCACGTGGTCGGTGCGCAAGGACCCCGCGAGCACGGCCGGGGACTCCGACCCGAGCGTCGGCATCGGGGCCAAGGGCACCGTCTACATGGGCTACCAGGCTGCTGACGGGACGCCGCGGGTCGCAGTCAGCCGCGACAAGGGCCGCACCTGGACCGACGACCAGAACGTCGGGGCCGCGCTCGGCATCCACAACACCGTCTTCCCGGCCGTCGTGGCGGGTGACGACGACCGGGCCTCGTTCGCCTTCATCGGCACGACGACGCCCGGCAACTACCAGGACGCAGCGACCTTCACGGGCGTGTGGCACCTCTACGTCTCGACCACCTACGACGGGGGCAAGAGCTGGGTCACGGTCGACACGACGCCGACCGACCCCGTGCAGCGCGGCTCGATCTGCACGGCCGGAACGACGTGCGGCAACGACCGCAACCTGCTCGACTTCATGGACGCGACGGCCGACAGGACCGGTCGGGTCGAGGTCGGCTACGCAGACGGCTGCACGGGCGCGTGCGCCCAGCCCGGCGGCGCGCAGAACTTCGACGCGTACGCCACGATCGCGCGGCAGCAGAGCGGCAACACCCTCTACGCCGCGTACGACGCCCTGCCCAACCTGACGCCGAGCGCGATGTCGGTGGCGAAGTCCGGCGGGCTCTACGCCACGACCGCGACGGTGGCCAACACCGGCAAGGCAGCGGCCTCGGGCGTCACGACGCGCCTGTTCGTCGACGGGGTCAACGTCGCGACCTCGGTGCCCACCGACATCGCGGCCGGACGCTCGGCAACGGTGGGCTTCCCGGGCGTGCGCCTGGGCAAGGGCACCCACACGGTCGCGGTCGTCGCCGACCCCGACGGGCACGTGCGCGAGTCCGACGAGGCCGACAACCGCCGCCAGACCCAGGTGAGCCGGTGAGAGCGGGCCGCGCGCTGGTCGCGCTCGTCACCGTCGGCGCCGTGACCCTGCTGGCCGGCTGTGCCGACGAGATGGAGGACGCGATGGCCCAGACCGGGTCGGGCTCCACGCCTGCCGCGCTGGTCTGCGCGGCCGACGCGAAGGCCGTCGACCTGCCAGAGGGCTATCCCGCGCAGGCGGTCCTGCCCGACGGGATCGTCGTGACCGGCGTGCAGTCGCGCACCCAGGGACGCACGGTCGTCACCGGTGTCTCCGCGAAGCCGTTCGCCCAGACCCTGGCGGACATGCAGCGGGCCTACTCGACGCGAGGCTGGACCGCCTCCGAGGGGGAGGTCGAGGACCGTGACGCCGAGTCGAACTTCGACGGCAACGGGCTGCGGGGGAGATGGGCCATCCGCGAGATCCCCGACTGCACCGGCAACACCTCGGTGAGCGTCCTGATCGGGAAGTGATCCCTCGGCGGCGGGCGCAGTCCAGCGCTCGCCGCCGGTCCTGTCGCCCAGCGCTTGCATGTCTACGTGGTCACAGGGTGCTGCCGTCGCGCCCGCGAAGCGGGACGATGGAGGTGGCCGGAGCACACGGCCCCGACCGGCATGGAAGGGGAGAGCGATGGGCGCCGAAGCCAGCCCCACGAACACCACCACGAGCCATGGCATCGTCGTCGGATACGACGGGTCCCCCGGAGCACGCCTCGCCCTGGACTGGGCGATCGAGACCGCCAAGCGCGACGACCGTCCGCTGACCCTGATGCACTGCGTGGGCCTGACGATGACCCCGACCTTCCGCGCGTACGACCCCGGGGTCCACGCCCACACCTACGAGGAGCTGTCCCGGGGCGTTCTCGCCGAAGCCATCGACATCGCGTCGGAACAGCTGAGCCGCAAGGACGTCCGGCCGCTCAGCGCGGTCGGCAACGCCTCCGCGGAGCTCGTCGGCGTGTCGCCGCAGGCGGATCTCCTCGTCACCGGATCGCGCGGCCACGGCACCATCTCGTCGGGCCTGCTCGGCTCGACCTCGTATGCCGTCACCGCGCACGCACACTGTCCTGCCGTCGTCGTGCGTGGTCCGGCGGCCGTCCATGCCGGTCCGTCGCACCCCGTCGTCGTCGCCTTCGACGACTCGAAGCCGGCCCAGACCGCCCTGCAGACGGCCATCCAGGTCGCTGCCGCGGCGGAGGCGCAGCTGCACCTCGTGTCGGTCGACAACGTCGGGGGACTGGAGGCGTGGCCCGAGACCGACACCATGCTCGGCCGCGAGGAGGTCGTCGAGTCAATGCACCGGCAGGTCGAGAAGACGGTCCGTGACGTCGCCGACGAGGCCCGACGCGACCACCCTGGACTCGACGTGCGCACGAACGTCGTCGGCGGGCCCGCCGGCCAGGCGATCGCCGGCTACGCGGCAGACGTCTCAGCGGGCCTCATCGTCATGGGCTCGCGAGGCCACGGCGGCTTCACCGGCATGCTGCTCGGCTCGGTCAGCCACCGCGTGATCCACGATGCCCCGTGCCCCGTCATGGTCGTGCGCTGAGACACCCGAGCCGTGCTAGCCCGTGGACCCACGGCGAGCCAGGGCGATGGCGGTCTGCTCGGCCAGCCGCGTCACCGTGCGCTCCGCCGCGGCCTCGGTGGCCAGGGCTTTTCCCTGACTGGCGCCCTCGGGGTAGCTGAACCGGAACGAGACCGAGAATGGCTGCTCCGCCTTGTTGCTCGGTTTCCAGCCGGCGAGCGCCGTGCCTTCGGGCAACCAGGCGGTCACCTCTCCGGGAAGCATGTCGATCCTCGGCTCTTGTGACGCTGTCGAGCTGAGGGAGATCCTGATCCCCAGCCCCGTGCTGACCGTCACGTCGGCGCGCTGACTCGCAAAGCGTGGCTTGCTGAGCCACCACGCGCAGGCGTCGTCGTGACGTGCCTGTTCGACCACGACTTTGGCTCCGGTCGTCCTGGCGATCACAGACCTCGTGAGGGCCTGGCAGTCCTTTCGCGGCGACGCTGGGGTGCTCGCCGACGAGCCCCCGGAGGGTGAAGCCAAGAGCGGCAGCCCTTCCTGGAAGAGCTGTGGAGCGCGCAGCGCCACCTGACTGAGAACCACGAGCAGGCCGAAGCCGGCCAAGGCCCTTGTTGCGGACGGGCGGCGTCGTCCACGCCGCGTCCCGCGATCGGAACCCCGGCTGCCACGACTGCGGCTGGTCGAGTGACGCGCCTCCAGGACGGCTGGCACCGTGAGGGTGGTCGTTGAGACGGGCCCGTCGGGCACCCCTGCTGACGCTGGTGGGTAGCAGTGGTCGATCCTGCGTGCCAGGAGCTCCGCGGAGATCGGGTCTGTCGTCAAGGGCTGGCGACGCAGCCACCTCGCTAGACGGGCGTGAGGCACGATCTCGACGCCGCGAACCCGTTGCGGGCGGAACCTCGCACCGTGGCCCCCGGCGAGAGCGACGACGGGCACCACCGGCGCTCCGAGCGTCTTCTCCATCTCACCCGCGAAGCCGGCGAGTTTGTCGAGCTCGGCGCCCTTGGCCGAGCTGCGGCCGGCGTGCTGCCAGAGGTTGTCGTCGTGCACGCTGAGACCGCCGGCCCAGTTCTTGGCATCGACGAGGAACACCCCACCGGGGCCGACGACGACGTGGTCGATGTTGGTCAGGCTCGTGCCCGGTCGCAGCAGCCGGTCGTGCAGCACGACCCAGCCTCTGGGCAGGTCTCGGAGGGCACGCGTGACGCGCCGTTCGCCTTCGGCACCCGCGGCCCAGGCACCGGCCTGCGTCTCCAACGCCTCTGCCCTGAGTCGGGCCTCGTGTTCACGCTCTCGCTCAGCGGCCGCGCGTGCCCACAGCTCCTCCGCTCGCGCCCGTGCCGATCCACCGTCCGCCATTCCCTCTTCCCCCTGTGCCTGTGCCGCGTCGCGACCTTAGGCGGGGACAGGCAGGCCTCGGGCCCGAATCGGCACAATTCATGTCGATCCGGGCCAGAAGGCAGGTCATGCCTGGGCGTGCGCAGGCCGCCCCTCAGCGCCCCGGTGGGCGCTGGAAGCCGGGGCGTCCCGCGGTGCCGGCGGCACGCTCGACGGAGCGCCCGAGCTTGCCGACCGCCTGGCCGAACGCGCCCGTGCCGCGGCCGCCGAGACCCGGCGGCACGACCACGACGGGGCAGTGCGAGGCGCGAGCGATCCGGCTGCCGAGCCAGCGCGCGCCCACCTCCGTCGAGCGTCCGGCATCGATGACGACGAGGTCGGCCGACCGGCTCTCCTCGAGCATCACCGCTCGCCGCTTGCCGCCGACGACCCGGGTCTCGACCACGTGGTCGTGCCCGAGCACCCGCGCGACGTCCTCGGCCAGCCGCGACTCCTCGTCGGCCAGGGCCCTGTCGTCGGAGACGACCGACGGCACGCGACCCCCGGTCGCGGTCTCGGGGGCGTGCGGGCGCCAGGCCCGCACGGCCACGACCCGCCCGCCGCGGACGGACGCCTCCTCGACGGCCCACCTCAGCGCACCGGGCGACCCGCTCGTGGGGCTCACCCCGACGACGATCGTGTAGGTGCGCCCCAGCGCGGCGAGGTTCATGCCGCGGCTCCCGACTCCTCCGACACCTTGCTCAACGGGTCGGCGATGTCCTCGAGCGACTTGCGCTCGGCGTCGATGCCGATCGCGAGGGCCACGACGCCACCGATGATCATGATCACGGCACCGGCGACGTAGCCCCACGTCAGCGGCATACGGTCCTTGCCCTCGCCGATGAGCGTGCCGTAGAGCACCGGTGCGATCGCGCCGGCGCACTGGGCGATGACGAAGAAGTACGAGATCGCCTGGCCGCGCACCTCGAGCGGGAAGATCTCGCTGACCGTGAGGTAGGCCGCCGACGCACCGGCAGAGGCGAAGAAGAACGAGACGCACCAGAAGATCGTGTGCGTCGTCGCGCTGAGCGCCTGGGCCTGGAAGAGCCACGCCGACACGAGCAGGACGATGCCGGCCACCGTGTAGGTGAAGAAGATCATCTTGCGCCGGCCGATGGTGTCGAAGAGGTGGCCGAGCAGCAGCGGGCCGAGTAGGTTTCCGGCCGCGAAGGGCAGGAAGTAGAGCGAGGTGCCCGCCTTGTCGATCTGGTAGAAGTTGGTCAGCACGAGCGCATACGTGAAGAAGATGGCGTTGTAGAGGAAGCTCTGCGTGACCATCATCGTGAGGCCGAGCACGGTGCGCCTGCCGTAGCGGCGCACGAAGACGTCCCACAGGACCTTCGGGCCCATCGCGTCCTCGGGCTTGACGAGGATCGCCCTGCTGTCGTCGACCTCGGACAGCTCGCCGCCTTCTCGCCGCACGCGTTCCTCGATCTCGTCGACGGTGCGTTCGGCCTCGTCGGAGCGTCCGTGTGTGAGCAGCCAGCGGGGGCTCTCCGGGATGTGTCGGCGCAGGTAGATGATCGACAGGCCGAGGACCGGGCCGATGAAGAACGCGAGACGCCAGCCGAGGTTCTCGGCGACGTTGTCGGGGTTGAGCAGGTAGAGGTTCGCGAGGGCGCCGAAGAAGGCGCCGAACCAGTACGTGCCGTTGATCGCGATGTCGACGCGCCCGCGGTAGTGCGACGGGATCAGCTCGTCGATGGCGGAGTTGATCGCGGTGTACTCGCCGCCGATGCCGAGGCCGGCGATGAAGCGGCAGACCCACAGGAAGCCCATGTTCGGCGCGAAACCGGCCAGGCCGGACCCGACGAGGTAGATCACCAGCGTGATGATGAAGAGCTTGCGGCGGCCCCACCGGTCGGTGAGCCGACCGAAGGTCAGCGCCCCGACGACCTGGCCGATGAGATAGATCGTGCCCGTGAGCCCGACCTGGGCGGCCGACATCCCGAGCGACTTCTGGAAGCCCGACTCCGACACGATCTGGATCTCGAGACCGTCGAGGATCCACGAGATGCCGAGCCCGATGACGACGGACCAGTGGAACTTCGTCCACGGCAGCCGGTCCATTCGCGCCGGCACCAGACTCCTGATCGCACCGTCCGTGCGCTGTTGTGCGACAGCCTCGCTCATCACATCTCCTTTGATCGATCGCTCCAACCGTCGGGCGGGGGCCGTGCGGCGCCACGTCCTCGCCGTCGTGATGCGTACCCCCTGCCGAGTCGCGAGCAACGCACCGTCGGAATGCGCCCATCGCGTATGCCGCCGCGCCCGCCCTCGCGGGTACGTGACTGTCGGGCGACGGCACAGGGAGCCCGTCGGTGACACCAGGAGGAGCGACATGCCCGCCAGGAAGCGAGCCAGCAGCAGGGGCACCGACCTGCCCTCGACCCTCGAGCGGTCGTCGAAGAAGGCGCAGGACACGTGGCTGGCGACGCACGACGCCGCCGTGGAGCAGTACGGCGAGGGGGAGCGCGCCCACCGCACGGCCTTCGCGTCGCTGAAGCACTCGTTCGAGAAGGTCGGCGACCACTGGGAGGAGAAGGCCGAGAAGGGCCCGAGCGACCCGCAGGCCGCCCGCCGCGGCGCCGAGGCGCGGGCCCACCTCGACGACGGTGACACGGCCGGCGGCGTCGACACCAACGCCTCGAAGTCGCACCTCTACGACATCGCCAAGCGCCTCGGCGTGCAGGGCCGCTCGCGGATGAACAAGGCCGAGCTCGTGGAGGCGATCCAGCGCGCGAACGACCGCGCCACCGCGGCCGCCCGGGACTGACGATAGGGCGCCCCGAGTCGTCCTGCCCTGTCTGAGTGGTCACACTCGCCTGCCACTGCCCACCCTGGGGCGGGACGATGGAGGTGGCCGGAGCGAGCGGCCCCGGCGACAGCGAACGTCCAGCCCAGGAAGAGGCGCACCATGAACGGCCAGGCTCGCACCACGTACGGCATCGTCGTCGGCTACGACGGGTCCCCGAGCTCCCGGCTCGCGCTGACCTGGGCGGCGGAAGAGGCCCGCCTGCGGGGCAAGCACCTCACCATCGTGCACAGCGTGAACGTCGCGGCCGTGCCGGCCTACCCGGCCATGGACCTCAGCCAGCTCGAGCCCTCCCTGGCGCATGCGGCCAAGACGCTCGTGGACGACGGCGCGGTGCGCGCTGCCGAGACGCTCGACGCCGCGCAGGTGGAGACGCAGTACTGGCTCGGCAGCCCTGCCGCCCAGCTCGTCGACGCCTCGAAGGAGGCTGAACTGGTCGTCGTCGGCAGCCGCGGCCGTGGTCGGGTCCTCGCCGGAATCCTCGGGTCCACGTCGTACGCGGTGGCGGCGCACGCCAGGTGCCCGGTCGTCGTCGTGCGCGGACCGGTCGACTCGTCGTCCGACGAGCCGAAGATGCCACCGCGGCCCGGGAGGGGACACGACGTCGTCGTGGGCGTCGACGACTCCGACAGCGCCGCCCGCGCGGTGGACGTGGCGGCGGAGGTGGCCGAACGCGAGGGTGCCGTGCTCCACGTCGTCCGCGTCGCGCACTCCGCCTCGATGGAGGCCTGGACCTACGCCGAGGTGGCCAAAGGCGGCACCGAGGAGACGCACGCACTGCGCGACCACGCCGAGCAGTCGGTCACCCGGGCGGCTAACCGCGCACGGGCCCGGCACCCCAAGGTGCTGGTGACCACCGAGGTGCTCTACGGCGACCCGGGTCAGTCCCTCGCCGACCTCGGCTCGACCGCCGGCCTGGTGGTCGTCGGCTCACGCGGGCACGGCGGATTCACGGGCATGCTCCTCGGGTCGGTCAGCCACCGGGTCATCCACGACGCGGCCTGCCCGGTCATGGTCGTGCGCTGAGACTCGTCGAGCTCGTCGCCTACGAGTCGAGTGCCTGCGCGAAGCGCCCGAGCGCCTCGTCCCAGCGCGACTTGTCGCCGGCGCCGTCCTCGGCGATGCCCTGGCCCTCGTGGTAGAGGTCGACGCGCGTGCCGTCGCCGTCGGGCTTGAGCTGGAGGTCGACGATGCTGAGGGGCCCGTCCTCGTGCGGGTGCCACGAGACGCGGATCTGTTCCATCGGGTGGTAGCTGCGCACGACGCCGTGGGGGCCGTCGGCGCTGTGCCAGGACTCGCCCTTGCTGCCGAGCGTGACACCCGGACCGAGGAGCGCCTCGGTGCCGCGGGAGCTGATGAGGTGGCGCCACACCTCGTCGACGGGCGCACCGACCGTCAGCGTCGAGTGCACGCCCGCGGGAGATCCCTCGAAATCGGCGTCCTCTGCGTTCTCGGGGATCGACTGCGTTGAACTGCTCATGGGCACCTCCGGGTCGCGTGGACCGGCCCCTGATGGGCCGGACCCACCACAGACAGTCGACCAAAGACTGGGCGCGAAGACAATGGTTAGCCTGCCCCCATGATCGATCACTTCGGCATCAACTGCTCCGACCTGGCCGCCAGCGCCCACTTCTACGACGAGGTGCTGGCGGTGCTCGGCTACAGCAGGCAGATGGACGTCGGCGTCGCCATCGGCTACGGCTCCGAGGGCCATCCTGACTTCTGGATCAGCGCGTGGCAGGGCAGCGAGCCCAACCGCGAGATGCACTGCGCGTTCCACGCCGACTCCGTCGATGCGGTGCGGGCGTTCCACGCCAAGGCCGTCGAGCTGGGCGCCGAGTCGCTGCACGAGCCGCGCCTGTGGCCGGAGTACCACCCCGGCTACTTCGGCGGTTTCGTGCGCGACCCCGACGGCAACAACGTCGAGGCCGTCTTCCACGGCGCCGGCCCGAACGGGTGACGGCGCCGGGCGGGCAGGCGTGACGCCGCGTCAGCCGGTGTAGCCGGCCCGGCGCAACGCGTCGGCCATGGCGCTGCTGGCCGGCGGCTCGTCACGCCGCGGGCGGTTGCCCTGGCCGCCGCGGTCGCTGCGGTTGCCCTGACGCTGGCCCCCACCGCGGTGGGGCTGGCCGCCCTGGCGCTGACCGCTCGGGCCCCCCGGGCGGGCACCGCCGCGGTTGCCGCGGTCGTCCTTCGAGCCGTCGGTCGGCACCTCGTCGTCGAGCCGCAGCGTGAGCGAGATCCGCTTCCGGGCCACGTCGACGTCGAGCACCTTGACCATGACGACGTCGCCCGACTTCACGACGTCGTGCGGGTCGCGGACGAAGCTCTTCGACAGCGCCGACACGTGCGCGAGGCCGTCCTGGTGGACGCCGACGTCGATGAACGCCCCGAAGGCCGCGACGTTGGTGACCACGCCCTCGAGGGTCATGCCCGGCTCGAGGTGCTTGATCTCCTCGACGCCCTCCTTGAAGGTGGCCGTCTTGAAGGTGGGCCGCGGGTCGCGGCCCGGCTTGTCGAGCTCACGGATGATGTCGGTGACCGTGGGGAGTCCGAACGTGTCGTCGACGAAGTCGGCGGGCCGGATCGCCTGCAGCGCTGTGGTGTTGCCGATCAGCGAGGTGAGCTTCTGCCCGGTCGACTCGAGCATGCGGCGCACCACGGGGTAGGCCTCGGGGTGCACGGCGGACGCGTCGAGCGGGTCGTCGCTGCCGGAGATCCGGAGGAACCCGGCCGCCTGCTCGAACGCCTTGGGCCCGAGGCGCGGCACGTCCTTGAGCGCCTTTCGGCTGCGGAACGGTCCGGTCGCGTCACGGTGCGCGACGATGCTGTCGGCGAGCCCGGGGGTGATGCCGGACACGCGCGTGAGCAGGGGAGCGGAGGCGGTGTTGACGTCGACCCCGACCGCGTTGACGCAGTCCTCGACGACGGCGTCGAGCGAGCGCGAGAGCGCCGTCTGGGAGATGTCGTGCTGGTACTGGCCGACCCCGATCGACTTGGGGTCGATCTTGACGAGCTCGGCGAGGGGGTCCTGCAGGCGCCGGGCGATGGACACGGCGCCGCGGAGCGAGACGTCCATGCCGGGCAGCTCCTGCGAGGCGAACGCCGAGGCCGAGTAGACCGAGGCGCCCGCCTCCGACACGACGGCCGTGGTCAGCTTCAGCTCGGGGTGGCGCTTCACCAGGTCGGCGGCGAGGCGGTCTGTCTCGCGCGAGGCGGTGCCGTTGCCGATGGCGACGAGCTCGACGTCGTGCTCCTTCGCGAGCCGCGCGAGCGTCGCGATGGACCGGTCCCAGTGGTTCTGCGGCACGTGCGGGTGGATGACGTCGGTCGCAACGACGCGTCCGGTGCCGTCGACGACGGCGACCTTGACGCCGGTGCGGAAACCCGGGTCGAGACCCATGGTGGCTCGGGCCCCTGCCGGCGCCGCGAGCAGCAGGTCGCGCAGGTTGGCGGCGAACACGCGTACGGCCTCCTCCTCGGCGGCCCGGCGCAGCTGCATACGGGCGTCGATGCCGAGATGGACGAGGATCTTCGTGCGCCAGGCCCAGCGCACCGTGTCGGCGAGCCACTGGTCGGCCGGCCGGCCGGCGTTCTCGATGCCGAAACGTCGCGCGATCGCCCGCTCGTATGCCGTCGGGCCGGGCTGCTGCTCGGCGGCAGGGTCGTCGGGGTTGATCTCGATCGAGAGGACGTCCTCCTTCTCGCCGCGGAAGAGCGCGAGGATGCGGTGCGAGGGGAGCTTGGCGAGCGGCTCCGAGAAGTCGAAGTAGTCGGAGAACTTGGCGCCGACCTCCTCCTTGCCCGAGCGCACGCTCGAGCCGACGTGGCCCTGCCTCCACACCCGCTCGCGCAGGTCGCCGATGAGGTCGGCGTCCTCGGCGAAGCGCTCGACGAGGATCGCCCGGGCGCCGTCGAGCGCGGCGGCCGCGTCAGTGACCTCGCGGTCGGGGTCGACGAATCCTGCTGCGGCCGTGGACGGCTCGGTGTCGGGCGACCGGAGCAGCAGGTCGGCGAGCGGCTCGAGGCCGGCCTCGCGGGCGATCTGTGCCTTGGTGCGGCGCTTCGGCTTGAAGGGGAGGTAGATGTCCTCGAGACGCGCCTTCGTCTCGGCGCCCATGATCTGCGCCCGCAGGGTGTCGTCGAGCTTGCCCTGCTCCTCGACCGAGGCGAGCACGGCAGCGCGTCGCTCCTCGAGCTCGCGCAGGTAGCCGAGCCGCTCCTCGAGCGTGCGCAGCTGCGCGTCGTCGAGCCCGCCGGTGACCTCCTTGCGGTAGCGCGCGACGAAGGGGACCGTCGAGCCACCGTCGAGCAGGGCCACGGCCGCGGTCACCTGCCCGTCGCGGACGCCGAGCTCCTCCGCGATGCGACGCTCGATCGACGCGACCTTCACCTGCACGCTCACGGGCTGTTCTCCTAGTCGTCGACGACGTGACCGAGCCACGCATTCTGCCGTGCGGTCCCTGTCGGCCGTCGGGCAGGGTCACTCGTCGAGCAGGGCCTCGAGGGCGGCGCGCTCGGCCTTGGGGACGTAGCTCGCGTAGTAGTCGTAGAGGCTGTGCAGGGACGCCCGTCCGGCCTCGGGGCCGTCGCCGGCACGGATCGCCGCCAGCACCTGCTCGTGGTGGCCGAGGGACCGCTTCATCAGCGCCTGCGCGTTGCGGGCGTGGGCGATCTTGTCGGAGATGAGCGAGAGCACCGTGTCACGGACGACCCCGTTGCACACCTGGATGAGCGTGTTGCCGCTCGCCCGGGCGATGGCCTCGTGGAAGGCGAAGTCGGCCTCGCTGAACGAGCCGTAGCCGCCGTCGACGGCGGTGCGCATCTGCTCGATGGCGGCGTCCATCTCGGCGAGCTGGGCCTCGGTGCGCAGCACGGCGGCGAGACGGTTGGCCGTCGAGTCGAGCATCATCCTCGACACGAGGAGCTGCGAGAGGGAGAGCCCGTCGGCGCGCGCCAGCCGGCGCATCTGCTTCGTCAGCCCGCCGGTCGTGAACGGCAGGATCTCCGGGCCGTTCGGGTCGCCGGGGCGTGATCGCACGACGCCGTTGCTCTCGAGGACCCGCAGCGCCTCGCGCACCGTGGCCCGGCTGGTGCCGAACTGGACGACGAGCTCGCGCTCGCTGGGTAGGCGCTGTCCCGGGCGCAGCTCGCCGCGCGCGATCGCCTCCTCGACCTGCTCGACGATGCGCTCGTAGAGGCGGACCGAGCGCACCGGCTCGAAGCCGCGGCCGGTCGGGGTGGGCGCGGCGGACGGGTTGTCAGCCACGCTGGTCTCCTGCCGCGGGGATCGGCCACACAGGCGTCGCAGCCGCGCCTCGATGCTCCTCGAACCAGTCGACGGCGCGCAGCACGCCGACGTCGTCGAAGCGGCGGCCGGACACCTGCAGCCCGATGGTGCGCCCATCTGCCGTGAAGCCGCAGTTGACCGACGCGGCGGGCTGGCCCGACATGTTGTAGGGCGCGGTGAAGCCGATGTGGGCCATTCCCTCGTCGTCCTCGCCCCACGGCATCGGCCACTCGGCGGGAAAGGCGAGGACCGGCGCGACGGGGGAGAGCACGAGGTCGAAGGCCTCGGTCGCCGCGACCGTCGCCTGCTGCAGCGCCATGATGCTGGCGTAGTCGCGCAGCACCGAGCGGCCGTCGACGTCGCTCACGGCGAGCACCCACCGCTGGATGAACGGCAGCACCCTCTCGCGGGCCTCGGGGGCGAGGGCGTCGAAGTCGGCCAGCGACCGCACCCTCCAGAACTCGTCGAGGTCGTGGAGCATGCGTGGGGTCATGAACGGATCGAGCGGGGCGACGTCGGCACCCGCGTCGGCGAACACCTGGGCGGCGGCCTCCACCGCCGAGCGCACCTCGGGGTCGAGCGGCAGGCCGCACCCGGCGTCGAGGTGCAGGCCGATGTGCAGGCCGCGGACGTCGAGGGGCTCGGGCGGCAGCACCGTGCCGAGGTCGGTCGGGGGCAGGCTGGTCCAGTCGCGGGCGTCGGGTCGGCTGATGACCGACAGCAGCAGGGCGGCGTCGCGCGCCGAGCGGGTCATCGGTCCGGCCGCCCGGCCGAGGTAGGGGGTGTCGAGGGGTACGCGGCCCGCGCTCGGCTTGAGCGTGGTCAGCCCGAGCCACGTGCCGGGCAGGCGGATCGAGCCGCCGATGTCGGTGCCGACGTGCAGGGGCCCGTAGCCGCCTGCTGCGGCTGCGCCGGCTCCCGAGCTCGAGCCTCCGGTCGTCAGGGCCGGGTTCCACGGTGACCGGGTGATGCCGTGCAGGCTGGAGACGCCGGAGCTGAGCATCCCCCAGTCGGGCATGACCGTGGAGCCGAGCACGACGCCGCCGGACTCGTCGATGCGCTCCGCGACAGGGCTGCTGCGCGTGGGCACGACCGGCTCGACGCCGGCGTTGCCGGCCGGCATGGGCACGCCGGCCCGGCCCAGGTTCTCTTTGATGGTGACCGGCACACCGTCGATGGGTCCCGCGGGCTCGCTTCTGCGCCAGCGTTCCTCGCTGGCTCGAGCCGACGTCTCGGCGCCCTGGAGGTCGAGCTGCCAGAACGCGTTGAGCTCCGGCTCGCGAGTGGCGATGACGTCTGCGACGTCACGCAGCACCTCGACGGGCGAGAGGTCACCCACGGCGTACGCCCGCACGAGCTCGGTGGCGGTGAGGCTGGCCGGCCGGCCAGAGGGGTGCGGCATGGGCGTCCTTCCGCGTCGGACGGCTCTCGGCCGCCTGGGCCGCCGGACGAGGTCTTGACATCCGGCCTGATGAGAGAAACGGTACCTCTCACGGCGAAAAAGTCTACTGGTCAGACCAGTGCAGATCCGAGGGTCGACGACGACCAGCACGGACAGGAGAGCGATGACGGTTCGGCTCGCAGCGATCCCCGGCGACGGCGTCGGGCCCGAGGTGGTGGCCGCCACCCTGCCCGTCCTCGCCGCCGCGCTCGAGAGCCACGGCGAGCACCTCGAGGTCACCGAGCTGGACTGGGGCGCGGACCGATTCGTTCGCGAGGGCGCCGCCATGCCCGGCGACGGCGCCGAGACCGTACGCCGTCACGACGCCGTCCTGTTCGGCGCGGTCGGTCGACCCGACGTCCCCGACCACGAGCTCGTCTGGGGCCTGATCATCGGTCTGCGCCAGCAGCTCGACCTCGCCGTCAACGTCCGCCCGGTGCGCGCCTTCGAGGGCGTCCCGAGCCGCGTCCGTGACGTGGAGGGAGTGGACCTCGTGATCGTCCGCGAGAACACCGAGGGCGAGTACGTCGGAGCCGGCGGACTGGCTCACGCTGGCACCGGCCACGACATCGGCATCGAGGTGGCCGTCCACTCCCGGCGGGTCATCGAACGGGCGGCCGAGTACGCGTTCGGGCTGGCCGCGCAGCGGCGCGGGAAGCTGGCGCTCGTGACGAAGTCGAACGCCATGCGCCACGGCTACCCGCTCTGGGACTCCGTGGTGCGCGAGGTCGCGCAGCACCACCCGGAGGTCGAGCTCGAGGTCGTCCTCGTCGACGCGATGGCCGCCCGCCTCGTGCAGTCCCCGCACTCGCTCGACGTCCTACTGGCCGGCAACCTCTTCGGCGACATCCTCAGCGACCTCGCGGCCGTGCTGGCCGGCGGCATGGGCATGGCGCCCAGTGCGAACGTGCAGCCCGGTGGCGCCGTGCCGGGTATCTACGAACCGGTGCACGGCTCGGCGCCGGACATCGCCGGCCGAGGCATCGCCAACCCGACGGCCTGCCTGCTCTCCGGGGCCATGCTCCTCGACGACCTCGGGCACTCCGGACCCGCCGACGCGATCCGGACCGCACTCACCACGACCCTCCGATCCCCACAGCACCACACCCCCGACCTCGGCGGCACCGCGAGCACCTCGCAGCTGGCCGCAGCGGTCCTGCACGAGATGGAGTCACGATGAAGCCCACCCGCATCGGCACGGCGGCGTCCGCGGCGCTGCTCCTCGCCCTCACCGCGGCCTGCTCGGCAGGCTCCGGCTCGTCCAGCTCGGGAGGCACCGGCGGTGCCGGCGGCTCCCAGGGCGGCGGCGACACCTCCCTGACGGTCGGCCTCGTGGCCGAGCCGGCGAGCCTCGACTTCACCACCAAGGACGGCGCCGCCATCCCGCAGGCCCTGCTCGACAACGTCTACGAGACCCTCGTGACCGTCGACCAGGACGGCAAGATCACGCCCTCGCTCGCCACGTCGTGGACCGTGTCGCCCGACGGCAAGACCTACACCTTCGAGCTCGTCGACAACGCGAAGTTCACCGACGGGCAGGCCTTCACGGCGAAGGACGCCGTCTACTCGATCAACCGGGTCAAGAAGGACTGGACGATCTCCCTCAAGGCCGCCATGGACGTCGTGGCCGACGCGAAGGCGCTCAGCGACACCAAGCTGCAGGTGACCCTGAGCAAGCCGAGCAACGACTGGCTCTACCGGATGTCGACGCGCATCGGCGCCATGATGACCGAGAAGGCGGTGGCCGACCTCGCGACCAAGCCGGTCGGCACGGGCCCGTTCGTCTTCGACCAGTGGCGACGCGGCGACTCGATCAGCCTCAAGGCCAACCCGGGCTACTGGGGCAAGAAGCCCTTCTTCCAGCAGGTCACCCTGAAGTACTTCAAGGACCCGACGGCGCTCAACAACGCGCTGCTGACGAAGACGATCGACGTCATCGGCACGGTGCAGGCACCCGAGTCGCTCGCGCAGTTCCAGGGCAACGACGCGTACGAGATCGTCGAGGGCACCACCAACGGCGAGGTGCTCCTGTCGTTCAACAACGGCAGGGCGCCGTTCAACGACCTCAAGGTGCGCCAGGCCGCGCGCTACGCCATCGACCACAAGGCCCTCATGGACACCTGCTGGGCCGGCCGCGGCACCCTCGCCGGCAGCATGGTCCCGCCGACCGACCCGTGGTACGAGGACCTGACGGGTCTCTACCCGCACGACGTCAACAAGGCGAAGTCGCTTCTCGCGCAGACGAGTGCGGCCACGACCCCGGTCCGGCTGCGCATCCCGTCCCTGCCGTATGCCGTCTCGTGCGGTCAGGTGGTCAAGAGCCAGCTCGAGCAGGCCGGCTTCAAGGTCACCCTCGACCAGCTCGAGTTCCCGGCCGTCTGGCTCTCGACGGTCTTCACCGACGCCGACTACGACATGTCGATCGTCGCGCACGTCGAGCCGCGCGACCTGCCTGCGGTCTTCGGCGACCCGAAGTACTACACGCGCTACGACAACAAGCAGCTCCAGGCAGACCTCAAGGCGGCAGACTCAGGCTCGCCCGAGCAGCAGGTGACGCTGATGAAGAAGGCGGCCCGCGAGCTGTCGGAGGACGCCGCCGGTGACGTGCTCTTCATCCTGCCGAACCTCATGGTCGCCGAGAAGGGCATCACGGGCCTGCCGAAGAACGCGATCACTGAGTCCTTCGACCTCGCCGGGCTCGCCCGCTCCTGACGGATGCTGCTCCAGGTCCTCAGACGCACCGCGACCCTCGTCGCGAGCCTCGTCGTCAGCTCGGTGCTCGTGTTCGTCTTCATGGCCCTGCTGCCGGGTGACCCGGCGCGGGTCGCCTTGGGGGTCAACGCGTCCGAGGCGTCCGTGGCGCAGCTGCGTCGGGAGTTCGGGCTCGACGAGCCGCTCGTGAGCCAGTACCTGTCGTGGATGGGCGGGTTCCTCCGCTTCGACCTCGGCAACAGCTACGTCTCCCGGGTGCCGATCGCGCCGCAGATCGTCGACCGCCTCCAGGTCACCCTGTGGCTCGTCGTGTGCGCCATGGTGCTCGCGCTCGTCATCGCGGTGCCGTTCGGCACCGTGATGGCGCTGCGGCACCGCAAACCGAGCGGGCTCGTCCTGTCGGCGATCTCGCAGGTCGGCGTCGCCGTTCCTGCCTTCCTCGCAGGCATCCTGCTCGTGACGATCTTCGCGGTGAAGCTGCAGTGGCTGCCGGCCAACGGCTGGACCCCGCCGAACGAGGACCCCGCCCAGTTCCTGCGCCAGCTCGTGCTACCGGTGCTGTCGCTCGGCCTCGTGCAAGGGGCCGTCCTCACGAGGTACGTCCGCAGCGCCATCCTCGACGTGCAGCGCGAGGACTACATCCGCACGGCCCGCGCCAAGGGCTTGGGGGCGCTGCAAGCATTGCGCCGGCACGGTTTCCGCAACGCGGCGATCCCGGTCGTCACCGTGCTCGCCCTGCAGCTGGCGACCCTGCTCATCGGGGCGGTCGTCGTCGAGCGCGTCTTCGTCATCCCCGGCCTCGGCAGCCTGCTGCTCGACCAGGTGGCCAACCGCGACCTCATCTTCGTGCAGGACATCGTCATGCTGCTCGTGCTCGCCGTCCTGCTCGTCAACTTCGTCGTCGACCTGCTCTACCTCGTCATCGACCCGAGACTGAAGGTGGCCACGCGATGAGCACCAACGCCACGCCCCGCCCTGCCGGGTCCCTCGACGGGCCGAGCGCCCCGACCGTGGCCACCGACCCGATCGTGGTGGGCTCGGGTCCGCGTCGGCGTCCCGGCGCGAGCTTCTTCGTCGGCGCCGTCATCGTCGGCGTGGTGGTGCTGATGGCGCTCGTGTCGTTCGTCTGGACCCCGCACGACCCGACTTTCGTCGACGCCGCCGCGCGGCTGCGTCCCATCGGCGACCCCGACTACCTCCTGGGCACCGACAAGCTCGGCCGCGACGTGCTGAGCCAGGTCCTCGTCGGCGCGCGAACCACCCTCTTCGTCGGGCTCGTCGCCGTCGGCGTGGCCGGCCTCGTCGGAGTGCCGCTGGGCATCATCGCCGCCATGGCGCCCCGGGTGCTGGGCGAGCCCCTCATGCGCGGCATCGACCTGCTGCTCGCGTTCCCGGCACTGCTCCTCGCCATCATGTTCAGCGCTGTCTACGGCGGTAGCACCCTCGTCGCGATGGTCGCCATCGGCATCGCGTCGGTGCCGAGCTTCGTGCGCCTCGTCCGCAGCGGGGCGCTGCAGGTGCTCTCCACCGAGTACGTCATGGCGGCCCGGGCGGCGGGCCGTGGACCGTGGGCGATCGGCCTGCGCCACGTCCTGCCCAACGTCAGCGGCCTCGTCATCGTCCAGGCCTCGGTCTCCTTCGCCATCGCGGTGCTCGCCGAGGCAGCGCTCTCGTTCCTCGGCTTCGGCACGCCACCACCGACGCCGAGCTGGGGACGCATGCTGCAGGAGAGCCAGGAGCTGCTCTTCGCCGCGCCGAGGCTGGCAGTCGTGCCCGGCATCGCCATTGCACTGGCAGTGCTCGGCTTCAACCTCCTCGGGGACGGGCTCCGGGACCACTACGACCCGCGGATGGAGGACCGGCGATGAGTGCCGTTGCAGCGCAGCCGAGCTCACGGAGCGACGGTGCCCAACGGGTGCTCGACGTGGTCGGTCTCGACGTGCGCATCGGCCGGCACCACCTGCTCCACGACGTCAGCTTCAGCATCGACCGGGGTGAGCGCGTCGGCCTCATCGGCGAGTCCGGCTCCGGCAAGTCGCTGACCAGCCTCGCGCTGCTCGGCCTGCTCCCCGACGACGCCGACGCGAGTGGCTCGATCCGGCTGGCCGGTGTCGGCTGCGACCTCGTCGGTGCCCGCGAACGCGACCTCGCCGGCGTCCGGGGCCGCGACGTGGCCATGGTCTTCCAGGAGCCGATGACTGCGCTCAACCCGACCATGCGGGTCGGCGACCAGGTGGCTGAGACCATCACGGTGCACGCCGGTCGCCGGGGTCGCGACGGCCGCGACGGTCGCGGCGGGCGCGACGGCCGCGGCGGCACTGATCGGCGTACGGCTCGCCGGCGGGCCGTGGAGCTGCTCGACCAGGTGGGGCTGCCCGATCCCGACGACGCGGCGAAGGCGTACCCCCACCAGCTCTCCGGCGGACAGCGCCAGCGCGTCGTCCTCGCGATCGCGCTGGCCAACGACCCGGCGCTGCTCGTGTGCGACGAGCCGACGACGGCCCTCGACGTCACGGTCCAGGCCCGCGTGCTCGACCTCATCGTCAGGGGAGTCGAGGCCCGTGACGCCGCCCTGCTCTTCATCACCCACGACCTGTCGGTCGTGGCCACGGTGTGCGAACGGGTGCTGGTGATGTACGGCGGTCGGGTCGTCGAGGCCGGCGCCGTCGACGAGGTGTTCCGCCGGCCCCGACACCGTTACACGCAGGGCCTGCTCGCCGCCTCGGACCTCGACGACGCCCCACCCGGTGGGCGCCTGCCGACCATCCGCGGCACCGTCCCCGCGGCCGGCGCCTTCCCCGAGGGCTGCGTGTTCCGCAGCCGCTGCGACCACGCCACCGAGGTGTGCGCGACGACGCCGGCCTGGACCGGTCCTGACCCTGGCGAGGGGTTCGCCTGCCACCATCCCGCTCACGAGGAGCGCGCCTCATGACCACGCCGGCGATCACCGTCCGCGACCTGCGCCGCGACTACCGGCGACCGCGCACCTCGCTCCGGCGTCCCGGGCCTGTCGTCGAGGCGCTCAAGGGGGTGTCGTTCGACGTGGAGCGGGGCGAGCGCTTCGGCATCGTCGGCGAGTCCGGCTGCGGCAAGTCGACCCTGATGCGGCTGCTCGCCGGCCTCGACCAGCCGACGAGTGGCGAGGTGCAGGTCGAGGGACAGACGGTCTCGGGGCTCCCGGAGCGGCGCCTCGGCTTCCTCCGCTCGAGCCTGCAGCTCGTCTTCCAGGACCCCATGGGCTCGCTCGACCCGAGGATGCGCGTGCGCGACATCATCGCCGAGCCGCTCGTCGCTCAGGGCCTGCCCGGCCGCCAAGGCCGCGTCAGCGAGCTGCTCGAGGCGGTCGGTCTGAGTCGCGAAGCGGGGGAGCGGTTTCCGCACCAGTTCTCGGGTGGGCAGCGTCAGCGCATCTCGATCGCGAGGGCGCTCGCGCCGAAGCCGTCGATCCTGCTCGCCGACGAGCCCGTGAGCGCCCTCGACGTCTCGGTGCGTGCGCAGGTGCTCAACCTCATCACCGACCTCGTCGGCGACCTCGGCCTCACGCTCGTGTTCGTCTCGCACGACCTGTCGGTGGTGCGCCACGTGTGTGAGCGCGTGGCGGTCATGTGCGCCGGCGAGATCGTCGAGACCGGTCCCACCCAGCAGATCTTCGACGACCCCCAGCACCCGTACACCCAGCGCCTCCTGCGGGCGGCCCCCAGCATGCGACGAGCCCTCGCCGGGGCCGGCGCGGCCGACCTCCTCGGAGACCCCTCATGACCAGCACCTACACCCCGGAGCACCCCGCAGGGCTTCCCGTCGGAGACGGCTGGGTCGACGTCCAGGAGACCGCTCCCGTGACCTTCCCCTTCACCGGAGAGGCGGTCGCGCAGGCGCCGATCGGCACCAGCGAAACTGCCGCACAAGCGCTTTCGTATGCCGCCGCCGTCCGTGAGCGCATGGGCTCGCTCCCGTCGCACGTCCGTCGCGCAGCACTCGTCGAGACGCACCGGCAGCTCTCTGAGCGCCGAGCGGACATCGAGCAGCTCCTCGTGCTGGAGACCGGCAAGCCGCTCGTCGACTGCCGGGTCGAGGTCGACCGAACGCTGCTGACGCTCGTCACGGCCGCCGAGGAGGTGGCGCGCCTGCACGGGGAGACGGTGCCGCTCGACCTGCTGCCGAGCGGGGAGGGGCTGATCGGGTTCTGGGTGCGCAAGCCGGTCGGTGTCGTCGTCGGGATCGCCGGGTTCAACTACCCGCTCCTCCTCGCAGTGCACAAGCTCGCGCCGGCCCTGGCGGCGGGCTGCCCGGTGGTCGTCAAGCCGGCGCCGCAGACGCCGCTCGCCACGCTGTGGCTCGTTCACGTGCTGCGCGAGGCGCTCGCAGCCGCTGGTGGTCCACGGGCGGGCATCCAGCTCGTCACGGGCGGCGTCGAGGTCGGGGTCACCCTGACCACCGACCCGCGGGTGGCTGCCGTCTCGTTCACCGGCTCGGCCTCCGTCGGTCACCAGATCGCTCGTGACGCGGCGCCCACCAAGGTGCTGCTCGAGCTGGGCTCGAACGCCGCCCTCGTCGTCGCTGCCGACGCGGACGTCGACGCCGCGGCCGACGCCGTCGTCCGTGGTGGCTACTACGCCTCGGGGCAGGCGTGCATCAGCGTGCAGCGCGTCGTCGTCGTCGAGTCGGCGCGCGCCCGCTTCCTCGACGCGCTGTCGTCCCGGATCGACCAGGTCGTGGTGGGCGACCCCCGCGACGAGTCGACCCGCGTATCGGCGCTCATCGACGCGCGCTCGACGGAACGGGTGTCGCAGTGGGTCCGCGCCGCCTGCGACGCCGGGGGCACCCTCGTGCACGGCGGCGGCATACGCGACGGGGTCATCGAGCCCACGGTGCTGCTCGACGTGCCCGACGGGGAGCTCGCGTGGGACGAGGAGATCTTCGGACCGGTCGTCGTCGTGCGGTCGGTGCCCGACCTCGACGCCGCCATCGAGGTGGTGAACCGCTCGCGATACGGCCTGCACGCGAGCGTCTTCACGGAGGGGCTCGGCTCGGCCTTCGCGGCGATCGACCGCATCGAGGCAGGAGGCGTCGTCGTCAACGAGGTGCCCGGCTTCCGGTCCGACGTCATGCCCTACGGCGGCGTCAAGGACAGCGGCGTCGGGCGAGAGGGACCGCGGTTCGCCATCGAGGAGCTGACCGTGACCCGGATGGCCATCATCCGGCCGTCGGCGAGCCGCGTGAAGACGTCGACGACAACCGACCCGGCCACGGAGCCGGAGAAGCAGGGGAGCGTCCGTGACTGAGCACGACCGACCCGACTACACGCAGCTGTTCCGCCTCGACGGGCGCCGGGCCGTCGTCGTGGGAGCCGGGAGCGGCATCGGGCGCGAGAGCGCCCTCGCCCTCGCGGCCCACGGCGCGGAGGTGGTCTGCGCCGACCGGGACCTTGCGGCGGCGCAGGAGACGACGTCGCTGGGAGCCGGCGAGGCGGCATACGCGCTGGACGTCACCGACGGCCAGGCAGTTGCGCGTGCCGCGGACGACCTCGGAGACGTCGACGTGCTCGTCTTCACCGCGGCGACCAATGTGCGCAAGCGCCTGTTGGACTACTCGGCGGAGGAGTTCGAGCGGGTGGTTGCCCTGAACCTGCGGGCCTCGTTCGACCTCGTGCGGGCCTTCGGGGCCGGCATGGCCGAGCGTGGTCGCGGGAGCATCATCGGTTTCAGCTCCATCCGGGCGGTCACCGTGGAGCCCGGGCAGGGTGTCTATGCGGCCACCAAGGCCGGTCTCGTGCAGCTGCTGCGCACGGCGGCGGTGGAGCTCGGGCCACGCGGCGTGCGTGTCAACGCCGTCGCACCGGGCATCGTCGACACGCCCCTGACGGCTCAGATCCACGCTGTGCCCGCGTGGTCGGAGGCGTACGCGAGCAAGAGCGCGCTGGGCCGGTGGTCGCGCCCGGACGAGCTCGCCGGCGCAGTCGTCTACCTGGCCTCCGATGCGTCGTCGTTCGTCACCGGCAGCCAGCTCTTCGTCGACGGCGGGTGGACCGCTATCGACGGGAGGTACACGCCGCCGACATGAGCCCGTCCCGGGCCGGCGTGCCCACGGGTGTGTGGACAACGCCGACCCACTGTCACCGGTCACCGTCATGCTCGTCTCATGCGCTTCGAGGATCTGCCGAGGGACTGGGCCCAACGACCGATCACCGACCCTGCGGTGCTCGAGGGTGTGGTCGACCTGATCGCGACCGACCAGTCGCGGGACGACGGCGCCACCTACCTGTTGTTGTGCCATGCCAACCGGCGGCTGCTGCAACCCGTGTGCCTGCCCGACGAGCCACGACTCGTCGACCCGTCCGAGGTGGGCGAGCGCGTCTCCCTGGCGTTGACCGAGGCCGCAAGACACGGCGTGCACGACGTCGTGATGGTCATCGCCCGGCCAGGCCGTTCCTCGGCCACGCCGCGCGACCACGACCTCCGGGCCGCCTTCGAGCGTGCCTGCCGCAGTGCGGGCGTGACGCTTCACGCGGTCGCCGTCGCGGCTCCCGAGGCGGTCACCGTGCTGCGGGGCGCAGGGGACAGCGCAGCCGCCTGAGAGACGCTCCCGCGCAGGGGAGCCGACGGGCGGCGACACCCCGCTTTCCTCCGTGTCTCGTCGTCACGGCCGGGTGTCATCGGGGTACCGTCCAAACGTGGCTGCTGTTGCGGCCGTGCCCCGATCTTGGAGGACCGATGACCCAGGCCCATCCCGCGCCGAGAGCTGGTGCGCGGTCTCGTCCTCTTGGCTGGCCGTGGTGGGCCGCGCTCGTCGTCGTGACCGTGGTGCTCGGCTTCGCGGGACGCAGCGACGGCGGGTTCTGGGGCGTGTTCCTGTGGAGCGTGGTCGGCTTCGTCGTCGGGTCGCTGGTCGCCATCGCCGTCACGGGCCGAGGAACGGGCGCCCCGGCGGCCGCTGCGCCGGTCCACGGAGAGATCACGCCCGGAGGTCAGCGATGAAGTGGTGGCTCGTGCTCGTGGCCTTCGTGCTCGGTGTCCTCGTCACCTGGCTGATGACCAGGCGGGGCGACGAGGAGCCCCTCTCGAGGAGTGAGCGCCCGGTCTCAGCCAGCGACGACGCCGACGCCGACGCCGGCGAGAGGCTCGATGGGGCCCCGGCCACGGCGGTGCCTGACGAGTCTCCGGGCGAGGTCGACGACGCGTCAGCCTTTGCGGGCTCACCGTCGGAGTTCTCGTCCGACCCCGGGGCGGCCGAGAGCTGGCACCGCGACGCCCAGGACGAGGATGCGCTGCTCTCGCACGAGTCAGAGCCGGAGGCCACCCGAGCCGACGTCGAGGCGAGCGTGCCTCCCGTGGCCGAAGCGACGCCCAACGGCGACGTGGCCGGAGTGGGCGAGCCCGAGACCGTCAAGGCAGTGGACGCGGTCGAGGTGGAGCCTGGCTCGGTGGGCGACGACGAACCTGACGGCGGGCCCGGCCAGCGGGTCTGAGCTGCGTCTGAGGCGAGGGGTCGCCCTCTGCGTTTGGTTCACTCCATGGGCTCAGGGCTTCCTCCGGTACAGCGAGGCCTCCGTGGCACGACCGAGTCACCAGGCGACCCGATGCAGAGCGGTCCGGCAAGGGGTGCGCGCTCAGTGGTTGACCAGCACGCCTTTGGCCTCTCGCACCGTCACGACGGTGCTGGGACCAGGAACGGTGACCCTCGAGGGGATCTCGTCCCACGTGGTGCCGTCGAGGCTGAAGTCGGCGCCGAACGTCGTGTCGACACGGACGGGGAACTGGCCCCTGACGCTGTAGACGTGGGTGATGTCCCCATCCGGGTAGACGCCGCCGGTCGACGTCGTCGGCCCCACTGATGAACCATCGCCGAAGACGTAGGTGAAGCCGACGAGCTTGGGACGGATCTGCACGGGGATCCCGCGCAGCACAGACCGGTCGACCTCCCCGGGCTGAAAGCCGTTCGGAGTCCAGTTGACCTTGTAGAACGTGCGCAGGTTGACCAGGGTCGTGTTGCCTGCCGGCTGGCTCGAGATCTGCGGCTTCGACCAAGGCGTCCGCATGAACTGCTTCTTCAAGTCAGCCATCGATAGAGTCGGTCGGGCGCCGGGTGCTACATCAGAGGCGCACGTCAGTCCGCGGGTCGTCCATGGCTCGGTTACTTTTCCGCCCTCAAGGGTCCGCCGCCAAATCCGGAGAAGGGGGCCAAGTTCTGTGGGTGGACAGTCGCGAAGCGCATGAGAACAGGTCACCTGTTCTGTGACGGTTTCTGGCCGTGCAGCGGCACAGTCGTTGAGCGAAACGTACTCATAGCGAGGCGCGGTGGCCGGGCGATCGACCACTACGCTGCCGGAGTCGCCCGGAAACTTCTCGAGTGCCAGGACCTCGGCTCTTGGCATTAACTCAACGTAGGCGTGGTCTTGTGTCGTGCCACAGCCGACCCAAGTCTTCGAGCAGTCATCCTCTGCCCAGGCCGGGTTTTGAGTTACCAGGACACACGACAGGGCGCCTCCCAAGGCGAGCCTGAACCTCCAGCACTTCATGATGGTGACGCCACGGTCTGCAAGCGTGAAACGACCCAATGACCGTCAGTGAAGTCCAGGGATGCTGCGAACGTCCCACGGGCCGCCAAAGTACGGTCCACCTTCTTGCCACTGCTATTGAGTACATCGACCGCGCGCTGATCTACTCCGATCAGGATGACGCGCTTCTCATCTACAAACGAAGACGTAGAAACACTGAGGATTCTGATCGTCGGGCCAGCGTGATGTCTGCCTTGAGTTCGGAGGTCGGCGACCGAATCTCGCATGGCGACGCAGGTTTTGCAGTTGGGCGAGAATAGGTCCTCGAGAAGGGAGGGATCCGCTGTCACTGCAGAGCGGTTAAGGGAGTCGAAGAAGTGCCGCGAAAAGGCTTGCGCACCCTGCTCTGTCTCAGGTCGCGCTGCCGCCGGGATCTTGGCGATGACGGGGTCGACCGTCGCTGTTGGGGTGGGCGTCATCGTCGGGGGCTGCGCCGTCGTGGTGGTTGCCGCCGTCGACGTCACCGGGGGCGTCGTCGTGGCCGGGCCGGGGTCGCCGCCCGAGCAGGAACCGAGCGTCGCGGCCGCGACGAGCGCGGCGGCATACGGCAGAAGTCTTCGGTGTCGGTGAACCCTGGCAGCGGCGGTCATCGGCGTCCCCTGTCGATCGTCGATCATCGTGCGTGGTGTCGGCGGTTGCGTCGTCTGAAGGCCGTCGCGCCCGCTCGGCTCCTCCTCGGAACCTAGAGCCATCCTGCCCGAGCCGCACCCCGAGCGACGCCCGTCGTCCACAGCCCCCCGAGTTCGCTTCCGCCGGCCCAACGGGTGACAATGGTGACGATTCGCTGCCGTCAGGGGCCGTTCGACGCTGCGATTCCTGGGTCTCACCGGTGACACACCCACGAGTTTCGGAGCACGGGCGACTGGCAGGTAACCTTTCCGCGGTCCTGTGCGCACCTCCACGCGCGCAGTAGCTATTTCGCCCTAGAAGTGGGCGTGCAAGGGAGCCCCATGTCTCGCACCGACAGCGTCGACGTCAAGCGTTGGCGCGCGAAGTACGCGTTGATCGAACGTGCCGCCGAGGCCGACAAGGACGCCCAGGCACTGTTCGCCGAGCTCGACTCCGAGCGCGCGGCACGCAACGGGGAGCTGCGGGAGATCCTCGCCGACCTCGTGGCCTCCAGCGACCTCCTCGCCTTCAAGGAGGCGATGAACCAGTGGACCCGCAAGGACGGGCCCTACGTCGGCTTCGGGCCGATCGGTGGCCCGTGGCTGGCCGCGCTGGTCCGGCGTGCCGAGGAGGAGTATGCCGAGGTCGTCGACCTCCTCAAGCTGACCCTGCAGACCCCGGCCTCGCCGCAGGACGCGGCCGACAAGCTCCAGTCGATGGAGGCGTTCCTCGCGCGCGGGGGCGCCCGTGGTCAGCGCGCCCCCGGGCCCGGCCACACGGCATACGTCCTCTCGCTCTTCTGGTCGACCGACGACGGCGGCGAGTGGCCGCTCATGTGGGAGAACGCCCCGCACATGCTCCAGCGGCTCGGCTGGCTCGAGCGCGGCCTGAGCCACGCCGAGCGCTACGTCGCGTTCGCCGACCTCTGCGGGGCCCTTCGCCCTGAGGACCCCAAGTACGCAGCCCGCATCCTCTGGTACCTCAAGGAGACCGAGGCGTTCGTGGGCATCGCCCCCAGCGCTCTCGACGTCTGCGTCGAGGCCGCCGAGATCGCCGCTGACTTCCGCCCCTCGTCGGGCTACAGCAACGGCAAGCGCGAGGAGCGCGCCGCCGACCTGGCGCGCCAGCTGCGCGGCGAGGCCGACCACATCTCCGACAGCCTCATCGAACGGCTCTCGGCCGAGACCGGCCTCTACCTCGAGGCCCCCACCCTGGCCCTGCAGCAGCACGCGGGCGAGGACGCCGCCTACCGCTCCGACCTGTATGCCGCGTGGATCCTCGTCGGCGGCGCCGGCGCCCCTGGCTTCCGCCTGTGGGTCACCCCGTCCGGCGTCGCGTTCGGCCTGCACGGTGGCTGGGAGGGCGAGAGCGACGAGCAGCACCGCGAGGTGGGCACGATCGTGCAGGAGCACCTGCCGCGTGGCCTGACCTTCTTCAAGGTCCACGAGGACGGCCGCGCCGACCGGCTCGAGCCGGCCGGCCGCGAGTACCCGTCCGGCGAGGCGTTCGTCGGGCGCTGGTGGAAGGGCGACGAGGCGCTGGGTCGTGCCGACTTCGTCGACGAGATCATCGCCACCGCCCGTACGCTGACGCCGCTGCTGCGCTTCATGACCTCCAGCCAGCGTGGTCCCCTCGACGACCCCAGCCTCGAGCTCGCCGCGATGGTCGACCTCGAGAGCGAGGTCGAGATCTTCCGCACCGAGCGGCCCTACCCGAGCGAGCGCGACGCCTGGCACCAGGAGCAGCGGCGCGTCTTCGCCGCCTGTGTCTCCCGCGAGGGCCTCGAGGACTTCGACCTGGCGACCTTCAAGCGCATCGTCTCGACGCGCGGCTACGGCGACATCGGCGCCCAGTCCGTGCTGATCAGCAGCATCAACGCCCTCGACGCCACCGGCATCGACGAGCTCCGGCTCATGGTGCGCGAGCTGCTGTGGGGCGAGGGGCGCGACGAGGAGCGGATCAACCGCGTCCTCGGCTCCGACGACGTGCCCGTGCAGGGATTCGGCGAGAGCGTCGTGCTCAAGCTCTTCGCGATCGCCCACCCGGAGCACTGGCTGCCGCTCTTCGCCCTGGGCGGTGACTCGGGCAAGATCGCCATGCTCACGCGGCTCGGCGGCCCCGCCCGCTGGACCGACGGCAAGTCGCGCGGTCGCACCCACGTCGAGACCAACGCCCTGCTCAAGCAGACGCTCGACCCGCTGCTGCCGGATGATCCGTGGGGGCAGGCGCAGCTCGCGTACTGGCTCATGCGCCGCTCCGACAAGGCGCTCATGCCCGACCACGACGCGCTCGGCGAGGCGGCCCAGGAGCTGCTCATCGAGGAGGACTTCCTCCGCGAGATCCGCGCGCTGCTGGAGGAGAAGAAGCAGGTCATCTTCTACGGCCCTCCCGGCACCGGCAAGACCTACCTCGCGCAGCGGTTCGCCCAGGCCCTCCAGCCCGACCCGGCGAAGCGCGACATCGTCCAGTTCCACCCGAGCAGCAGCTACGAGGACTTCTTCGAGGGTTTCCGGCCGCAGATCGACCACCAGGGCCAGATGGTCTACGAGCTGCGCAAGGGTCCGCTCGCGCTGCTCGCCGAGGCGGCCGAGGCCGACCCGCTGACGCCGCACATCATGATCATCGACGAGATCAACCGTGCGAACCTGCCGCGGGTCTTCGGTGAGCTGCTCTTCCTGCTCGAGTACCGCTCGCACTCGGTCAAGACGAGCTACCGCCCCGACGAGGGCTTCGAGCTGCCGCCGAACCTCTACTTCATCGGCACCATGAACACCGCCGACCGGTCGATCGCGCTCGTCGACGCGGCCCTGCGCCGCCGCTTCGACTTCGTGCCGTTCATGCCGCACGACGGACCCATGGAGGGTCTGCTCCGCCGCTGGCTCGAGGCCCACGACGGTCCGGTGTGGGTCGCCAACCTCGTCGACCGCGTCAACGAGGACCTGCGGCGCGCGCTGCGGGGCCCGCACCTGCAGATCGGCCACTCGTACTTCATGCGTCCCGGGCTCGACGGCGACGAGGCGACGCTGCGGCGCATCTGGGACTACAACGTCTACCCCTTCATCGAGGACCAGCTCTACGGACGCGAGCACGAGCTGGCCCAGTTCCGCTGGGAGAACGTGTTGGCCCGCTACGGCCAGCAGCTCGACCTGACGCGACCGTGACGAGCCGATGACCATCGAGCTGCCCCCGATCCCCGAGCACGGACGCTCGGGGCCGGTCCGGCTGTCCCGCGACACCCGCGCCGCCCTCGTGGCGGCGGCGGGGGAGCGGCTCGTCATCCACGCGACGGCCGACCCCGACGTCGTCACGATCGGGGCGACGAGCTGGGTGGGCGCCCTCGCCGTGCCGGGCCTCGTCGTCCGCGTCATGCCGAAGGTGTCGGTCACCAACTTCTTCGCGATGCTCGGGGCGGGGGTCTCACCCGACGCCTTCGACCACGAGCACGTGACCTGGAGCGACACCGACGAGCTGATCGACGGCGTGGCCTACTTCGCGATCCGGCTCATCGACTCGGCGACGATGCGCGGCCTCGTGCACGGCTACGTCCCTCGCGAGGAGCGGATGCGGACCATTCGCGGCCGGCTGCTCGTCGAGGAGTTCGCCCGCCGCCCGTGGAGCGCTGCCGAGCCGCAGTGCCGGTTCGACGACTTCACGGCCGACATCGTCGAGAACCAGCTCTTCCGCTGCACCCTTCAAGCGATGCTCGCGTGGCCCCAGCTCGCGCCGCACGTGAGGCGCGAGGCCCTGCGCGTCCTCGGTCGTTTCGACGGCGTCGCCGACACGCCTGCCACGAAGCACACGGCCCCGCTGCCGATCACGCGCCTCAACGAGCACTACGAGGACGCGATGCGCCTGAGCCGCCTTGTGCTGCAGGCGATGTCGCTCAGCCACGAGGCCGGCGACCAGCAGGCCAACAGCCTCATGGTCGACATGGACGACCTCTTCCAGCGCTGGATCGCCCAGGAGCTGGACCTGCGTCTCGCGCCCGACCTGCGCATCGAGAGCGACGAGGACGTGTGGCTCGACGAGGGACGCGCGGTCACGATGGCGCCCGACCTCGTCGTACGCCGGGGCAGCGAGGTCGTCCTCGTCGGCGACGCGAAGTACTCGATGGGTGCCGACGGCTACATGGCCTCGCGCGACTACCTCGAGCTCATCGCGTACACGACCGCCCTCGGGCTGCCGACGGGTGTGCTCGTGCACTGCAACAGCGACCGGGCTCCCGAATCCGAGATCGTCATCCGCAACGCGGGCACGCGCATCCTGTGCCGTCCGATCCGGCTCGACGGGTCGTATGCCGCCGTGTGCAAGTCGCTCGACGCGCTCGCCAACCTGGTGCGCGAGCTCGCGGACGCACCGGGTGAGCTCGAGGTGCCCACGCTGATCCGTTCCCGTCGCTGAACTACCTATCTCACAGATCACACTCCTACTCCTTGTAGTAGCCGAACGTCATTACTACGCTTTGTAGTACCGACAGAGAAGCTGCCGGAACACACCGAGTTCTGGAGTTGAGTTCCATGCGCACCATCCACCGCGACACACGCGTTCACGACACAGCCAAGGGTGCGGCCAGCGTCATCGACCACACGCCGACCCACGGTGTCGTGACCTTCCAGGAGGAGGTGGTTCGTTCGGTCGTGGCCCGTCGTCTGCTCGCCGGTCTGCGCATCGTGCTCGGCTTCACCTTCCTCTGGCCCTTCTTCGACAAGATGTTCGGACTGGGCTACATGACCCCCGCCGCCAGGGCCTGGGTCAACGGCGGCACCCCGGCACAGGGCTTCATGAAGAACGCTGAAGGCCCGTTCGCCAGCTTCTTCAAGAGCATCGCCGGCCCGTGGGCCGACTGGCTGTTCATGGCCGGCCTCCTCGGCATCGGTGTCGCACTCCTCGCCGGCGCAGGCCTCAAGATCGCGGCCTGGACCGGTGCACTCCTCCTGGCGCTGATGTACCTCGCCGAGTTCCCTCTCGGCACCACCGGCGCCTACACCAACCCGCTCATCGACAGCCACTGGATCGAGGCCCTCGGCATCGCGGTGCTCGCTGCGACTCTCGCAGGCGACACATGGGGCCTGGGCAAGTGGTGGGGCCGCCACGTCGGTAACGGCCTCCTGCGGTGAGGAGGCGGTGGCCGCGGCCCCGCGCCGCGGCCACCGGCAAGGGCCCGGATCCGGCCCGAGCACGCAAGGCGGCCCTCTTCGGAGGGCCGCCTTCCTGCTGTGCCAAAAGGGTGGCTGAGGAGCCGGGTCGGCGTCTGCCTGTCGGTGGCGGACGGCATACTCGGCGGCATGCAGCGCATCGACGGCCACCTGGTCCTGAGCCCGACGGACCTCACCAAGCACGTGGCCTGCGCGCACATCACCACCCTCGACCTCGCCGCGCTCGACGCCTCCGAGACGCGCGGCGCCCGGCCCTCTGGCGCCGACGACTCGCTCAACCTCGTCTTCACCAAGGGACTCGAGCACGAGCGCGCCTACCTCGACCGGCTCGTCGCAGAGGGTCGCGTCGTCGAGGACATCGCGGCGCTCGGCCTGCGCGGCATCGCCGCCGAGGCGGCCACCGTCGACGCCATGCGTCGCGGCGTCGACGTGATCTACCAGGCCACCTTCTACGACGGTCACTGGGTCGGCCTCGCCGACTTCCTCCTGCGCGTCGACCTCCCCGAGGGTGAACGCAGCGACCTGGGCCCGTGGCGCTACGACATCGCCGACACCAAGCTCGCCCGCCGGCTCAAGGTGCCGGCGCTGCTGCAGATGGCGACGTATGCCGCCCGCCTCGAGACGTTGCAGGGTGTGCCTCCGCAGTGGCTGACGGTCGTCACCGGCGACACCGAGGCGCACCCGTGGCGTCTCGTCGACGTGGCCCCCTATGCGCGCCGCCGCCGGGCCGAGCTGCTCGACGCCATCGCCAACCCGCGCGAGACCGAGTCGTCCCGTGTCCAGCACTGCGGCCAGTGCCGCTGGAAGGAGCGGTGCGCGCAGGAGTGGCTCGACCGTGACGACCTCATCCAGGTCGCGGGCATGCGCGCCGACCACCGGGGCGCCCTCATCGACCTGGGCATCCCGACGCTGCGCGCCCTGGCCGCCTCGACCGACGAGCAGCTCGCGCCCCGCCTCTCGACGGGCACCCGCCGCCGCCTGCTCCAGCAGGCCCGGCTCCAGCTCGCCGAGCGCGAGACGGGGCGGGCGCAGTACGAGCTGCTCGACCCCGAGCCGGCGCGCGGCCTGCAGATGCTGCCCGAGCCCGACGACGGCGACGTCTACCTCGACTTCGAGGGAGACCCGTGGGCCGACGGTGGCGCCGGCCGCGAGTACCTCGCCGGCATCTGGACACGGCAGGGGGAGTTCGTCGAGTTCTGGGCCCATGACTTCGACGAGGAGGGGCGCCTCACGTCCAACCTGCTCGACTGGCTCACCGAGCGCTGGCGGCTGCATCCCGGAATGCACGTCTACCACTACGCGCCCTACGAGACGACCGCCCTCAAACGGCTCGTCGGACAGCACGCCACCCGCGAGGCCGAGCTGGACCAGCTGCTACGCCACGAGGTCTTCGTCGACCTCTACGCCGTCGTCCGGCAGGGCGTGCGCATCAGCAAGGGCTCCTACTCCATCAAGAAGCTCGAGGAGTTCTACTGGGGCCACACGCGCAAGGCCGAGGGTGACGGCGTCGCCGACGGCCTGTCGTCCGTGGTCGAGTACGAACGCTGGCTCGCCGGCCGTGACGACGGCGATCCCGACCAGACGATCCTCGACGACATCCGCCGCTACAACGAGGAGGACGTCCGCTCCACCCTCGCCCTCCACGACTGGCTCGAGGCGCGGCGGGCCGAGCTGGCCGCGTCCGGGCACGATCTGGCCCGGCCGGTGCCCGAGGAGCTGCGCGAGATCGGCGACGAGGAGCGGGCCGAGATCCAGCTCGCCGAGTCCCTCGTCGACGCCGGGCACCACCTGATTGCCGGGCTCGTCGGCTGGCACCGGCGTGAGAAGCGCCCCGAGTGGTGGGACTTCTTCCGCTACAAGGAGCTCGAGACGGCCGAGCTCGTCGAGGACGGCACTGCCATCGGCGACCTCGGCGAGCCAGAGGAGATGCGGATCGTCAAGCGCAGCAAGGTCTGGCGCTACCCGTTCCCGCCGCAGGACTGCAAGGTGGCCGTCGGCAAGTACGTGCCGGACGTCGACACGCACGCCCCCGTCGGCAAGGTCGTCGGCCTCGACCCCGTCGACGGCTGGGTCGAGCTGTCGATGAAGAAGTCGCTCGAGCCACCGCGGCCACGGGGCCTGGGCGGCCCGGGCCCGGTCATGGACAAGGAGCTGCGGGCCAGCATCGCCCGCACCGGCGCGCTGGTCCTCGGCGGACGCAGCAACCTCGCCACGCGCCTCCTGGACCGCGTCGTGCCGCCCGCCGACGTGCTGCGGCCTCGCGAGGGTGAAGCGCCCAAGGACGTCGTCGTGCGCGTCGGCCTCGGCCTGGACGGCGAGGTGCTGGCGGTCCAAGGCCCTCCCGGCACGGGCAAGACCTACGCCGGATCTGCGCTCATCCGCGAGCTGCTCGACGCGGGCCTGCGGGTGGGCGTCACGGCGCAGTCCCACGCCGTCGTGCTGAACCTCCTCGACGAGGTGCAGCGTCCTGCGTGGCACAAGGACGGCACCAACGCCGAGGAGGGTGCCGAGCCCGACGACCCCAACGCGCTGATCCGACACACCACCGACAACGCGCAGATCGCGGCGGCTCTCGCGAGCGGCGAGGCCAACCTCGTCGGCGGCACCGCCTGGCTCTGGTCGCGCGAAGACATGGTCGACTCCGTCGACGTGCTCGTCATCGACGAGGCGGGCCAGTTCTCGCTCGCGAACGCGGTCGCGGTCGCTCCGGCAGCCAGATCTCTTGTCCTGCTGGGCGATCCGCAGCAGCTGACCCAGCCGACAAAGGCTGTCCACCCCTACGGCTCGGGTGTCTCGGCGCTCGACCACGTGCGCACCGACGACGACGGGGGAGTGCATGACGTCATCCCGCCTCACCGCGGGGTGTTCCTCGACCGCACGCACCGCATGCACCCCTCGCTCACCGCGTTCGTGTCGGAGCTCGCCTACGAGGGTCGGCTCGAGTCCGCACCCGGCCGCGACCTGCTCGCAGTCGACGCGCCGGGAGCCCTCTCCGGGGACGGGCTCAGGTGGGTCCCCGTCGAGCACGACGAGCCCTGCGAGCAGTCGAGCCGGCAGGAGGCTGCTGTCGTGAGCGAGCTCGTGGCCGACCTGCTCAGCGGCACGTGGACCGACGCCGCTGGGGTGACCAGGCCCATCGGCATCGACGACATCCTGGTCGTGGCGCCGTACAACGCCCACGTCGCCACGCTCGCGTCCGCGCTGCCCGCGGGGGCCAGGGTCGGGACCGTGGACAAGTTCCAGGGTCAGCAGGGAGCGGTGGTCATCTACTCGATGGCCAGCACGACCGCGGCGCTCGCGCCACGCGGAGTCTCGTTCCTGTACGACCTGCACCGGCTCAACGTCGCGATCTCCCGCGCGAAGGCCATGGCCGTGCTCGTCGGCAGCCCGCTGCTCACCGACGCCGAGGTGCACACGCCGGACGAGCTGCGCGCGGTCAACGCGCTGTGCCGCTACGTCGATGAGGCCAAGGCGGTCTGAGCTCGGCCTCGAGCGGGCCCTGCCAGGGTGGGTCTGCCGCCAGTCGCACTGTGGCGCAGTCGAACTCGTTGTCCACAGATGTGTCGCACCCCTTGCCATGTTGTCGAACATTTGTTCTACTGGAGGTAGGGCAACGAGCAGACAGGGGAGGTGGCCGTATGCCGTACATCGCGTCGTCGCGAGCCTCCGCCGGCCTGCTCGGTGGCGGTTCACCCCGGGTGCTCGACGTGACCTGGGTGCCTGACTCCAGGCGAGTGGGCGGTTCGCTGCAGCCGGTCGTCTCGGTCCTGTCGGCCGCCTTCGCCGGGGAGGTCGAGTACGAGAGCTCGAGCAGCCACGGGGAGGCGCATCGCGCCTCCCGGTCTCCGGCCCGCGACGTGGCCGGCCTCGCGGTTCGCTGTGCACTCGACGCGGGTGTGGCGGAGAGGTCGATCGATCGGCCCGAAGGAGCGGGCGGAGCGGCGCGTGATGAGCGGGCCCGGTCGGTCAAGGTGACCGAGACGCTGCTGCGGGCGAGTGAGCGGGTGATGGCGCGGGTCGAGGAGCTGGAGGCCGTGAAGGCGCGCGTGGAGGCGGACCTGATGGCTGCGTACGGGGCGTTGCACACCATCGCCGAACAGCAGATCCAAGCCTTGCCGGCGGGGTCCTCGCGGCGGGCCGCGGCGCTGGTCTCGCCGGTGCGGGTCGTCGCGGAGGAGATCGCGCTCGCGACCGGCGTCGGGGCCGGGGAGGTCGGGCGCCGGTTGACGCTCGCGACAGCCCCACGGCGACACCGGCGTCTGCTGGCCGCGCTGCGAGAGGGCGGCACGTCGCTCTACCGGGCGGTGCAGGTCGCGTCCGAGACGGTCCAGCTGCCGGATGGGGACGTCGCGGCGGTGGAGGAGGCGGTGCTCGCCCCGTCGCGGGACGGGCGCCCGGTGGGGCAGCGGACGTTCACGGCCCGGTTGCGGCGGGCGGTCGCCTCGGTCGACACCCGCGGCACGGGTGAGCGGCGCGACCAGGCGCGGTCGCGGCGGGGCGTGTTCGGGCGGATGGTCGAGGACGGCATGGGCTGCCTGACGATCACCGCTGACGCGGGAACGGTCGCGGCGATCCTGGACCGGCTCGACACGACCGCGCGGGGTCTGCGCGGCACTGGCGATCCGCGCACGCTGGACCAGCTGCGCTGCGACCTGGCCACCGAAGCCCTGCTGCGCAACGCGCTCACCGCGGGCGGCGCGGGCACTGGCGCTTCGGGTGCCACCCGGCCCGAGGGGGCCGGCGCCGTCCGGACCGCCAGCACCCTGGCCGACGCTGCCGGGACAGCGGGCGGCGCCGCGGGTGCGGGTGCCGGTGTAAAGGGTGTGCCGGAGTCGTTCACGGGTGACGCGGCGGCGCGGGTGTGGCTGGTCGTGCCGTTCGAGGTCGCCACCGGGCAGAGCGACGCCGCGTGCGAGCTGCCCGGGCACGGCTGGGTCACCGCCGCCCACGCCCGCGAGCTCATGACCCGCCCCGGCTCAGTGTGGCAGACCCTCCCGGTGCATGTTCGCGACGGCCACGCGATCAGCCGCCCGACGAAGACCTACCGGCCCACTGACGCGATGGTCGAGCACGTCCGGGCCGTCGACGGCACCTGCCGCGGACCCGACTGCCACGTCCCCGCCGCCCGCTGCGACCTCGACCACGAGACGCCCTGGCCGGCCGGTGAGACGTCGGTGGGCAACTTCTACGCCAAGGAACGCCGGCACCACAACCTCAAGACCCACCAGGTCTGGACCAGCACCCCGGTCGAGCACGACGGCTTGCAGTGGACCACCCTCACCGGGGCCAGCTACACCACCTACCCCAAGAACTGGCGGGACGGCATTGGTCCGCCACAGGGCACGGATCCACCCGATTCGGCTCCGGCAGTGCACGATCCGTCAGATGAACCCCCGCCACCGTTCGGGCTCGACGACGTCCCGCCGTTCTGAGGCTGTCCGAGCTGCACCTCGCTGGTCTCGGGCCTGGACCTGCACGAGAGCGCGCTGACCGGCCTCACTGCTGGGGGAGCGCGGCCTCGTCGGTCAGGCCCAGCACTGCATGCACGCGCGACAGGAGCCAGTGGCGGCGACCGAGGTTGGCATCCCGTACATCCGGCACGAGGCTCCAGTGGCGCAGAGACGCGTAGGCGCGGGCCAGCATCGCGTCATCGTCCTCGGGAGAACGACGCTCGCGACCAAGCAGCTCCCGCGTCGCGTTGTCGAGCTCGACGCCGAGACGCTGGCAACCTAGGCGCCGTGGGCGGCGACGTGCCAGAGCCGTCCCTCACCGCGGAGTCCCGGCAGGGCGTCGCGGATGGAGCGTTCGGCCAGCTCGGGCGCGACACCGAGGTCGACGGCATACCGCAGGGCGACCGCGGGGGTGCGCTTGGTGCCGAGCCGGCAGTGCACGAGCACGCGCTTGCCCTCGGCCCGGAACTGGCGCAGCGCCGAGGACGCGTCGTCGAGCACGAAGTCGAGGTGCGGGTTCGAGTCCTCGTGCTCGCCGTCGTTGATCCAGAACTCGATGTGGTCGCGGGCGGTCATGCCCTCGGCCGGGATGTCGTCCAGCCCGAGCGGACACAGCGACACGATGGCCTGCACCCCGAGCTCGCGCACGCGGCCGAGGTCGGTGATGGTTCCCAGCACGATGTCCGGGTCGATCGGGTGGGGGATGCCCTGCGCGGGGATGTCGGCGTCGGCCATGGTCTCGACCGACGGCCAGATGCCGGGTCGGCGGCCACCCACGGACACCGACACCGCCAGCTCGACGAGGTCGTGGGCGCGCAGGCCGGGCCAGCCGTGGACCATGCGACGCCACTGCGTGGGCACCGCCGACGCGCCGTACCGCGCGCCGAGCAGCGATCCGGCGATGGCGGCGACCGTGTCGGTGTCGTGTCCGGCGCGCACCGCGGCCTGCAGCCCGCGCTGCAGGTGCATGGCCGAGCCGTCGCCGCGGTCGGTCGTCGTGATGGCTGCCCACGCGTCCTGGAGGGCCGTGACCGTGAAGCCGTTGTTGCCGAACTGTCCGGGCTCGGCTCCGGTGGCCGCCTCGATCCAGTCGCCCCACTTGCCGACGTTGGCGGCGCTGACGAGGTCGACGCCGGCGGTGAGGTCGAGCCGCCCCTCGGTGACAGCGACGCGGATGGCTTCCGACCACAGCACGGCCGAATCACCGGCGAGCGGGTCGGCATGGGTGAGCTGCGCGATGGCGCGCGCCGCGCGGGCCGTGCCCTGCCGGTCCTCGAGCGCCGAGAGCCCGACGATCGGGGTGCGCATCAGGGCGCCGTTGCCGGCAGTGAGGCCCGTGCGTGCGTGCAGCGCCTCGCTGGCGGCAGTGAGCCGCTCGTGGGGTGAACCTCGCAGCGACTTGGCGTCGGTCAGCACCGCTTGCGTCTGCACGCCGACGTCGGTGGCTCCGCCGTCCAGCCAGGCGGTGAACGCGTCGGCGATCGCATCGAGCGCCTTCGCCGACGTGAGGTCGTGCCCCTCGGCTGCCACGCGAGCGACGCACAGCGTCATCTGGGTGTCGTCGCTCCACTCGCCCGGGTCGTAGGGCCCGAGGCCGCCGCCCTTCATGACGGCCTCGCCGACGGGCGGGGCCGCCATCTCGTACGGCACCCCCAACGCGTCGCCGCAGGCCTCGCCGAGCAGCACGCCGGCTGCGCGGTCCATGGCGAGGGGCCGGATCGACACGGTCGCTCCTCGAGGTCGGGCCGCGTGGCAGGCAGGGGCGGCAGGTGGCTCGTCGAGAGCAAAATACCGGGCCATGACCTTCGGGCTCGCTCCCGGGACCGCGCGTCGGACAGAGCCCGCGTACGCCGTAGGCTTCTCGCGTGCTGCAACCCCTGACCGTCGTGCTGCTCGTCGCGTGCGCCGTGCTCGGCCTGCTGGCCGCCCATCACCTCCTTCGCGGCCGTCTCGTCGACGACCCGATCGTGCTCGTCGGCGCCGCACTCGAGCTGGCCCTGCTCGTCCAGCTCGTCGTCGGGCTCGGCAAGGCGTCGGCCATCGGGGACGGTGCCGAACGCGCCACCTTCATCGCCTACCTCTTCACCGTGCTGGTGGTGACGCCGGCTGTCGTGCTCATCGCCATCAAGGAGAAGACCCAGTGGGCGATGGGGGTCGTCCTGGGCGGTGCCTTCGTGGTGGCGATCCTCGTGGCCCGTCTGCAGCAGGTCTGGAGCCTCAATGTCTGAGCCGAACGTGAACGCCGAGACCGGTGCGACCAGCGAGACGGGACCCGCCGAGCGACCCCACACCGGCCACGGCTTCGGGCGCCTGCTCGTCGCCGTCTACGGCCTGCTTGCCCTGGCGGCCACCGGTCGCTCGATCCTCCAGATCACGGAGTACTTCGACCGCGCTCCGGTGCCGTTCCTCCTGTCGGCGCTGGCCGCGCTCATCTACCTCGTCGCGACGTTCGGGCTGGCCCGAGGCGACCGCGCGTCGGTGCGGCTGGCCACGATCGCCCTCGTCATCGAGCTGGCCGGTGTGCTCGTCGTCGGCACGTGGTCGCAGGTCCGGCCGGAGGCCTTCCCGGAGAAGACCGTCTGGTCGCACTTCGGGCAGGGTTACGGCTACGTGCCCCTGCTGCTGCCGGTCCTCGGCCTCTGGTGGATCCGCCGCACCGCCCGCGCCACCGAGGACTTCGACCCCGCGGCCGTGGCCGGGCCGGACGAGCACGGCGACCCGACCGGCACGAACCCCGCGCGGTCAGCGGACTGACGCCGCGCCGATAGGGTTGCGGCCATGAGCGAGCAGACCCCTGCCCCTGCGCCGACCACCGCGCCGACCCCCGCGCCGCCCACCTCGCCGAGCCCGGACAGCACGTCCGTGTCAGCGCCCGTGGCCGGCCCGCTGACGGTCCGTGAGATCAGCGCCGACGAGGCCGTCGACACGCTCCTCGAGCTCGGCGGCAGCTTCCTGCAGACCCCCGCGTGGGGTCGGGCCAAGCAGGGCTGGCGCCGCACCCACCTCGGGTGGTTCGACGCCAGCGGCGCCCGGGTGGGGGCCGGTCTCGTGCTCTCGCGCACCATCCCGCGGCTGTCGCGCTCCTACGCGTACCTTCCCGAGGGGCCCGGCCTGCCCTGGGACCTCGTCGCCGCAGAGCCCGCCCGGTGGCTCGACCCCCTCGTCGCCTGGGCCAAGGGCCGCAAGGCGTTCGCCCTGCGCCTCGGCTATCCGGTCGTCTCGCGCATCTGGGACCGCGAGCCGGTGAAGAAGCAGGTCGTCGAGAACGGTCTCCTGAGCTTCACGACCCTGCCCACGGCAGTCGACAACCCGACCGCACGCACCCTCGAGGCGTGGCTCGACCGAAACGGCTGGCTGCCGCTCGGCGCCGACGGCGTGGCTGTGGGCCAGCCGCGACTGCTCTGCATCGTCGACCTGCGCGGGCGCACCGAGGCCGAGCTGCTCAAGGGCATGAACCAGCAGTGGCGCCGCAACGTCAAGAAGGCCGAGAAGGCCGGCGTGCAGGTGCGGGCTGTCGGCCCCGAGGGCCTCGACACCTTCCACGACCTCTACGTCGAGTCGGCGCAGCGTGACAACTTCCTGCCGCGACCCAAGGCGTACTTCGACGCGATGGTCCGCGCCTTCGACTCCGAGGGCGCCGCCGCCAGTGAAACCGAGCCGCGCGTGTCGGCCCGGTTCTACGAGGCGCACGTCGACGGCGACGTGCTCGCCTCCGCCCTGATGATCCGTTTCGGCCGCACGTTCTCCTACCTCTACGGTGGGTCGACCGAGCGCAACCGCGACGCCCGCGCCTCCAACGCCCTGCAGTGGCAGGCGATGCGCGACGCCTCCGCCGCGGGCTGCGACGCCTACGACTTCCGCGGTTTCAACACCTCTCTCGGTGCGACGAGCCCGCTCACCGGGCTGCTGCTCTTCAAGCTCGGCGCCGGCGCCGACGTCGTCGAGATGGTGGGGGAGCGCGAGCTCGTCATCAGTCGTTTCTGGCACTTCGCCTTCGCGCGGGCGATGGCCGCTCGGATCGCGATCAACAAGCGCCGCAAGGCTGCTCGCGCCAGCACCGACGCCGCGGACGTCTGACGGCCACGGCTCAGCGGCGCTGGATGTCGTAGTACGGGCTGATGTAGCAGTTCGCGTAGCCGCGACCCTGCTGAGACGTGACCACGATGCCGTCCACCAGGATGCGGCACGACACCGCCCCGCGGTCACCGGAACCCGTGGGGTCGTAGAGGCGTACGCGAAGGCTGTAGTAGTCGTTGCTCGACACGTTCTTGCCGATCGGTGTCTCGAACGCGACCGGCGCGGTGCGGACCGGGTAGTCGTAGCGCGTGTGGCGGGCGTCCGAGAGCGACACCTCGACGCGGGCGCCGCCGGCGGCATACGACTCGAAGCGGATCGTCCGGGCATCGGTCGGCACCGGGGTCACCGGGATGTCGGGCACCTTCACGATCGGCGGCGGGGCTGTCCGAGGTGAGCGCGTGGGCGCCTGCGCGCCGGAGGGTGGGCGTGGCGCGGCCGGCGACGTGACTCCGGGCAGCTGGGGAACCGCGATGGAGCGCGACGGAACGGCCGGGCGAGACAGGGTGGGCCGGACGCGCGTGGCGCCGGTCGTGGCCCGTTCCAGGGGGTTGTCCGTCCGGCCCGCGACGGCCCAGACGCCGGCCGGGATGAGCAGTCCCGCCACGATCGCGACGATGTGCCACGCCTGGAGGCGGCCGCCGAGGAGGCGGGCAGCCTGACCGCCACGCAGGTCCAGGGTCCGGGATGCGGGGACATCAGGCGCCCCGGACCGCACGGGCGCGTGACCCGTGGGCTGCGCGCCCGACCGCTGCGGCACCCAGCTGGGCTCGGCCGGTGCCTCGCGCCCGAAGGAGCTGTCGTATGCCGGCGGCCCCGCGGGATCGCTGCCGTCGTCGCCCGGGTCGGGCAGGTCGGCAGGGGAGGCCGGGGAGGCCGGGGAGGCCGGCGGCGTCGAGGGCTGGTCTGTCATGGGTTCCCCTGTGTCATGTGGATGCTCGCGAGTGCGCAGCGATCTGGTGTGCCGGTCGCGTCCTGCTGCTTCACATGCGCGGTGAGCAGGTCACGTCCGAGGTCCCGGTGTCGACGGCGACGAGGATGTCGTCGGCGTAGATGCGGCACTGGAGCGGGCCGGGGTCCGGGGTCGAGGTCCGGGCGGTCACGGTGAGCGTGGCGGGACGCTCGTCGAGGAAGAGCTCCTCGGCGTACGGCGCCTGACTCGTGCTGCTCCCCACGGACTGTCCGGCAGCGAAGGACTCGACGTCGATGTAGGAGCCTTGCGCACCGACGACCTCGACGCGGAGGACGGTCGAGTCCGCGGGGACGTCGAGCACGGTCGGCTGGCCCTCCAGGAGAGTGTCTTCGATCGAGGCGGCGTCGACGACGGGTTCGCTGCGGACGAACACCGGGTCGGGACCGGCGCCGCCCATCGGCATCTCGACGCCGGTGCCCCCGTCGCCGGTGTAGCCGACGTCGTCGTGGAAGCCGCCGGAGAAGAAACCGAGCATGACCGGTACGAGCACGAGCGCCGCCAGCACCTTGGCCCCGCGCGAGCCGTTGCCGCTGCGGGAGACCGACGCATACGCACGGTTCGGCGGTGTCGTCAGGACCGAGCCGGGCGGCACGTTCGGCTGCCACGACGACACCGAGGGCGCCGGCTCGGCGGGCCGCGGAGCCCAGGCCTCCGGGGGGAGCGACGTCCCCGCCCCCGCGGCAGCACCCGCTGCGGAGCCGTCCCGACCGATGCCGTCGTCGTCGGGGAAGGCGACATGACGGTCGTGCTGCGGGTCCGGGAGCTCCGGGCGGTGGGGGTCTGAGTCGGACAACTCTGCCTCGTTTCGGGTCGGGACCACGGTAGGTCCTGTGCCACGTCGTTCGTCGCACATCAGACCGCCAGGTTGCTCGGCGAGTTCCCGACGTGGCGGAGACGCTTGCGGCTCAGTCGGCCCCCGGCCTCCACCCGCCCACCCGCACCTCGGTGCCGTCCACGATGTCGACCGGCGAGGTGGGGTCGAGCTGCACGACGGCGGGCGTGGAGCCGTCCGTGACGACGAGCCACAGGACTCCCGCGCGCTCGACGCCGGCGGCGGCAAGGTCGCCGCGCCACCCGAGGTCGACGTGCGCGCTGCCGCCCGGCTCCAGCGGGACCGTCTGGGGGTCGCCGCCGTCGCCGGTGAGGCGGCCGCGCGGGTTGGTGAACGCCGTCCCGGCCGTACCGCGGGCCGCGACCGTCGCGTAGCCCTCCAGCACGCACGGCACACGGCTGTGGTTCGTCACCCTGACCCTCATCTGTCGGTAGCCCAGAGCCGGCTCCACCGGACCAGCCACGAGGTCGAGCTGACCGGGCGAGCAGGGCCCGTCGGGAAACAGCGGCTCGGCAGGGTCGCCCGGCGTCGGCGTGCCCGTGCCGGGCACGGCGATCGACGGCTCCGTCGGCAGCACCGTCATGGCTGTCGAGGTCGGCTCCGGCAGCTCGGGTGGGGGTGGCGATGCGCAGCCCGCGAGCAGGCAGGCCAAGACCACGACGGTGCCGAACGGAAGGGTCACGGTGGATCGCACGACCGCAACGCTAGGCGAGCGATGCCGCCACCCGCGCGCCGAGCACGTGCACGGATATCCGTTCGGAGGCACCGACCCGGCCCGCCTATCCTGTCCGTCATGCCCGAAGAGCCTGCGAACGCCCCAGCGCGCTCGCGGCCACCCCGGCGTCGGGGTCGCCCCGGGCAGGGTTCCCGCCGGCGACCCACGCAGGGCGGACCGACACCCGAGCAGCGAGAAGCACGTCGCGCGGCACGCGCGGCGACCGTCCCGCCGATCACGTATCCGGAGCACCTGCCCGTCGTCGACCGGCGCGAGGACATCGCCGAGGCCATCCGCGACCACCAGGTCGTCGTCATCGCCGGAGAGACGGGTTCGGGCAAGACGACCCAGATCCCGAAGATCTGCCTGGAGCTCGGGCGCGGCCTCGACGGGCAGATCGGGCACACGCAGCCCCGCCGCATCGCAGCCCGCGCGGTGGCCGAGCGGCTCGCCGAGGAGCTCGACGTCGAGCTGGGGCAGGCCGTCGGCTACCAGGTGCGCTTCACCGACCACGCCACCCGCGACACCCTCGTCAAGGTGATGACCGACGGCATCCTGCTCGCCGAGATGCAGCGTGATCGCGAGCTCCGGCGCTACGACACGATCATCATCGACGAGGCCCACGAGCGCAGCCTCAACATCGACTTCATCCTCGGCTACCTCAAGCAGCTGCTGCCGCGCAGACCCGACCTCAAGGTCGTCATCACGTCCGCCACAATCGACCCCGAGAAGTTCGCGGAGCACTTCGCCGACCCGACGACGGGGGAGCCCGCCCCGATCATCGAGGTCTCCGGTCGCACGTTCCCGGTCGAGATCCGCTACCGACCGCTCGTCGACCCCGACCGTCCCGGCGACGACGAGCGCGACATGGTCACGGGCGTGTGCGAGGCCGTCGAGGAGCTGTGGACCGAGCGCCACACCGGCTCGAGCAGCGACATCCTCGTCTTCTTCTCCGGCGAGCGTGAGATCCGCGACGCCGCAGACGCGCTCAACGGCATGAAGCTGCCCGTGACGGAGGTCGTGCCGCTCTACGGCCGCCTCTCCGCCGCCGAGCAGCACCGGGTCTTCTCGCCGCACACCGGACGACGGATCGTCCTGGCCACCAACGTCGCCGAGACGTCCCTCACCGTCCCGGGCATCCGCTACGTCATCGACACCGGCACGGCGCGCATCAGCCGCTACAGCCAGCGCACCAAGGTGCAGCGGCTGCCGATCGAGCCGATCAGCCAGGCCTCGGCGAACCAGCGCAGCGGCCGCTGCGGGCGTGTCGCCGACGGCATCGCGATCCGGCTCTACTCCGAGGACGACTACGACAGCCGCCCCGAGTTCACCGACCCCGAGATCCTCCGCACCAATCTCGCCTCGGTCATCCTCCAGATGACGAGCCTCGGCCTCGGCGACATCGCGCGCTTCCCGTTCGTCGACCCACCCGACTCGCGTCAGATCGTCGACGGCATCAGGCTGCTCGAGGAGCTCCAGGCGTTCGAGCCGGAGGACGACACCCGTCCGACAGGTCGAGGTCGCCGGCGTCCGGGACGCCGCCTGACGGCATACGGCCGCACCATCGCGACGCTGCCGATCGACCCACGCCACGCGCGCATGGTGCTCGAGGCCGACAAGCGCGGCGTGCTGCGTGAGGTCCTCGTCATCGTCGCGGCGCTCTCGATCCAGGACCCCCGCGAGCGGCCCCAGGAGAAGCAGGAGCTCGCCAACGCCTCGCACAAGAGGTTCGCCGACGAGACGAGCGACTTCATCGGCTGGCTCAACCTCTGGGCCTACCTCAAGGAACAGCAGAAGGCCCTGAGCTCCAGCGCTTTCCGCCGTCTCTGCAAGGCCGAGTTCCTGCACTACCTCCGGGTGCGCGAGTGGCAGGACCTGCACAGCCAGGTGAAGCAGGCCGCCAAGCAGGCCGGCCTCGACGTCACGCGCGGCAGCGTGCACGGCGAGGTCGACGCCGACGCCGTGCACCAGTCGCTGCTCTCCGGTCTGCTCTCGCACGTCGGCGTCCGCGACGAGCAGAAGCGCGAGTATGCCGGCGCGCGGGGTGCGCGTTTCGGCATCAGTCCAGGGTCGGCACTCTTCCGCAAGCAGCCGCAGTTCGTCATGGCCGAGGAGCTCGTCGAGACGACACGCCTCTGGGCCCGGATGAACGCGCGCATCGACCCGGCGTGGGCCGAGCAGCTCGGCGAGCACCTCGTGAAGCGGCAGTACTCCGAGCCTCGCTGGTCCGGACGTCGTGGTTCTGCCGTGGCCACCGAGCGCGTCACGCTCTACGGCGTGCCGCTGGTGGTGGGTCGCCTCGTCGGGCTCGGCCGCATCGACCCCGAGCTCGCTCGCGACCTCTTCGTCCGACACGCCCTCGTCGAGGGCGACTGGCACACCGAGCACGCCTTCCTGCGCGACAACGCCGCCCTCGTCGAACGCCTCGGCGAGCTCGAGGCGCGCACCCGTCGACGCGACATCGTCGTCGACGACAGCACCCTGGTCGCCTTCTACGACAAGCGGATCCCGGCCGAGGTCGTGTCGGGCCGGCACTTCGACACGTGGTGGAAGAAGGCCCGGCGCCAGACGCCCGACCTGCTGACCTTCACCGAGGAGCTGCTGCTCCGCGAGACGGCCGGCAGCCTCGCCGACGACGACCACCCGACCACGTGGACGCAAGGTGAGAACGTCCTGCCGGTCACGTACCAGTTCGAGCCCGGCTCGGAGCAGGACGGCGTCACGGTCCACATCCCCGTCGACCGGCTCAACCAGGTCACCGCCGACGGCTTCGACTGGCAGGTGCCTGGCTTCCGGGAAGAGCTCGTCACGGCGCTGATCCGCAGTCTCCCCAAGGGGATCCGTCGCAACCTCGTGCCTGCGCCCGACCACGCGCGGGCCGTGCTGCCCGAGCTCGACCCCTCGACCGGCCCGCTGCTCCCGACGCTCGCGACCGTGCTGCGCCGCCGGGCCGGGGTCGCCGTGAGTGCCGCCGACTTCGAGTTCGAACGCGTCCCCGCGCACCTTCGCGTGACCTTCCAGGTGGACGGTCCCGACGGAAAGCCGGTTGCCACCGGCAAGGACCTGGAGGCCGTCCGTGAGGTCGCGACGCCGCAGCTGCGGCGGCAGGTGAGCCGGGCCGGGTCGGGCATCGAGCGCGCCGGGCTCACCGAGTTCCCCGACGAGGGGGTCGCACCGACCTTCGAGAGCGCGAGCGGCATCCAGGGCTTCCCCGCGCTCGTCGACGTCGGCACGGCGGTCGACCTGCGGGTGCTGCCGACCCGGGCCGAGGCCGACGCGGAGCACCGCCTCGGCGTCCGCCGCCTGCTGCTCCTCGGCATCACGCCGCCGTGGAAGCAGATCCTCGCCCGGCTGACCAACGCCCAGAAGCTCGCGCTCGGGCACAACCCGCACGGCAGCGTGCCCGCCCTGCTCGACGACTGCCTCGCCGCCGCCGTCGACGCGATCCGGGACGATGCCGTCACGGACCGCATCGACCACACCGTGCGCACCCGCGAGGACTTCGAGTGGGCGCTGTCCGCCGTCCGCACCCACACGACCGCCAAGGTCGTGCAGGTCGTCGGCCTCGTCGAGCCGATCCTCGCCAAGCACCTCGCGCTGACGAACCGGCTCGCCGAGCTCGACCGGTCGAGCAGCACCGCCATCCGGCCGATGTTGGCCGACGTGCGCGCCCAGCTGCGCGAGCTCGTGCGACCCGGTTTCGTCGCCGACACGGGCATGCGCCGCCTGCCGGACCTCGACCGCTACCTTCGCGCCATCGCCCACCGGCTCGACAAGGCCCCGGCCAACCTCGCCCGCGACGCGCAGGCCCTCGACCAGGTCGACCTGGTCGAGGGCCGCTACGCCGACCTGCTCGACTCGCTCCGGCCCACCCAGCGGGGTGCCGCCGACGTCGTCGACATCGGCTGGATGATCGAGGAGCTGCGGGTCTCGCTCTTCGCGCAGACCGTCGGCACGGCGTACAGCGTGTCCCCGCAGCGCATCCTCAAGGCCATCGCGAAGGTCAAGGCCTGACCGCTGTCGCCGGAAGCGCCACCCCGCGGTGGGGAATCATGGGGAATCATGGGGTGGAGCGGGACGTTGGACGTGAGGACCGCGTACGACGAAAGGCCAGACCGTGCAGGACCCGACCGAGCTCTTCCAGTTCGAGAGCGACACCTCGCCGAGCATGCTCCAGGAGCTGCAGGCCTCCGTGCTCGTCGTCGCCCTCGGCGGATTCATCGACGCCGGCCACACCCAACGACTGATGGCCGACCACATCCTCGAGACGCACGAGTCGCGCGTCATCGCCTCCTTCGACGTCGACCAGCTGCTCGACTACCGCGGCCGTCGACCCGTGATGGTCTTCGACCGCGACCACTGGACGAGCTACGACGACCCGAGCCTGCTGCTGCACCGCGTCGTCGACAAGGAGGGCGTGCCCTTCCTGATGCTCGTGGGACCCGAGCCCGACTACCAGTGGAACCGCATGGTCGAGGCCACGACCCAGCTCATCGACACGTTCGGTGTCGACCTGACCGTCAGCGTCCACGGCATCCCCATGGCGGTGCCCCACACCCGCCCGCTCGGCGTGACCGCGCACGGCACCAACCCCCGGATCGTCGTCGGCAACGACCCGGCGTTCGGCCAGGTTCAGGTGCCCGCGAGCTTCTCGTCACTGCTCGAGTTCCGTCTCGGCGAGGCCGGACGCGACGCCATCGGGTTCGCTGTGCACGTGCCCCACTACCTGGGCCAGAGCGAGTTCGCCGACGCCGCCGTGCTCGGCCTCGAGCGGGTCCGCGCCGCGACCGGCCTGGACCTCGACCTGCGCGACCTCGCCGCTGCCGCGGGCCTGAACCGCGCGGAGATCGCTCGCCAGATGGAGGAGAGCGAGGAGATCACTGCCGTGGTCCGCGCCCTCGAGCAGCAGTACGACACCTTCCTCGAGGGCCGGCAGCAGCGCAGCCTGCTCGCGACGGACCTGTCCGACCTGCCGACCGCCGATGAGATCGGCGCCGAGTTCGAGGCCTTCCTCAAGGACGTCACCGACGACGAGGAGTAGCCCGCTCCGGGCGCCGGCTCAGGCTTTGGCCTCGCTCCAGCGGCGCACGACCGAGGTGTCGGCGACGAAGCGCACCTCGTCGGTGCCCGCCCAGGTGCGCGCTGCGCTGCCGAGCGTCTGCTCGACGGCCAGGGCTGCTGCCTCGGCGTGCTGCTCGGGCACGTGCACGAGCAGCTCGTCGTGCAGGCACAGCACGATCTGACCGCCCAACGGACGCACCGCGTGCCGCACCGTGGCCGCCCAGGCCTTGAAGAGCTCTGCCGCCGACCCCTGGATGACGGCGTTGCGGGCGTAGCGCCCCCGCGCCCCGTCGGCCCCGGTGGCGGAGAACTCGCCCGCACCGGGACGGCCGGCGGCGAGGTCCTCGGCGACGGCACCCGCCACGGGCACCCCGCCGAAGCGGATGAGCCGGCCGCCCCACGTGCGCACCGGCCTGCGGGCGACCCCGTCGGCGTACGCGCGGTCGAGCAGCCCCATGGCCACGGGGTAGGCGCGCTCGAGGTCCTTGAGCGCCTCACCGGCGGCGCCGGAGCGCTGGCCGTACATCGCGGCGAGCACGGCCACCTTGGCCTTGGGTCGGTCGGCGCCGAGCTTCGCGGCGACCGGGGCGTAGAGGTCGTCGGCGCGCGTGGCCTCGGCGAAGGCACGGTCGGCGCTGACGACGGCGAGCACCCGCGGCTCGATCTGGCCGAGGTCGGCACGGACGAAGACGTGACCGGCCGCGGCGCAGATCGCGGGGCGCAGGGGAGCGGGGAGGTTGTGCAGGCCGTTCTGCGCCGTCATGCGCCCGGCCGCGCCGTCGCACGCCGTCCAGGCGCCCCGGAGCCGGTCGTCGGGGCCGACGTGCTCGTCGAGCCAGCGGTAGCCGTAGGTCGTCGCGATGCGCTCGTCCTTGCGCCAGCGCAGCAGGGCGTCGACGAGCGGGTGGGTGTGGCGGTACGGCTCGAGCACCCAGGCGCGCGTGTTGGGCACGTCGACGCCGACCGAAAGCAGCAGCTCGCGCACCTGGCCCGGGTTGCGCAGGTCGGTGCCCTGACGCCCTCGGGCGTGGCGCAGCACCGCCTCGTCGCGCTCGGCACGGATGGTCGCCGCGTGGGCGTCGTCCCGGGCCCGCGGCCCTGCGGACGCAGCGATGAGGTCCTCGGCCGCGGCCCGGTCGACGGGCAGCCCGTCCCGCTGCAGCTCCAGGCAGAGCACGGCGGCGGCCGACTCGGACCAGACCGTGCGTTCGAGCCGCGCGACGTGCGCGCCGCCGATGCCCTCCAGCGCGTCCCGCTGGGCGCGCTGGCACTCGAGCGCGAGCTGCGCCAGCTCGCGCAGGCGCCCGTCGTCGGTGGCCCGCGCCGACGCGTCGGCGATGAGATGGCCGTCCGGCGTGAAGATCGACACTTCGTCCCCCGCCGCCGCGTCGAACAGGTCGCCGTCGAAACCCCTCAGGCGAGGCACCCGCGGCGCCGGCACCTGCGCCTCGTCGAGTCCCCGACACCCGGCGACGACGTGACCCGGGGTGGCCCACCAGCCGCCGTGGATGATGCGGTGCGCCTCTGCGAGGTCCCAGGTGCGGTTGACCTCGACGCCCCCAGCGAGGACGCCCTGCAGCGCGGCGGCCGCCGACCAGACGACCCAGCGCGGCGCCAGCCGGGCGTTGAGGTCGACGAACCGCGTGGTCACCTCGCCGAGCGGCCACGACTCGTCGACGCCCGGCCCGACGGCATACGCCCCGGACGGCCCCAGCACGAGCGCGACGAGTGGCGGCCCGGAAGCCTTGTCAGCCAAGGGAGCTCGCGATGCGGTCGACGGCCTCGCGCAGGATCTCGGGCGAGGTGCCGAAGTTGAGCCGGGCGCAGGTGCGGTTGCCGGAGCCGAAGATCGCGCCGGGCGAGAGCGCCACGCGCGAGCGGTGCAGCAGCTCGAGCGCCGGGTCGGGGCCCAGGCCGAGGCCGTCGAGGTCGAGCCAGGCGAGGAACGTGGCCTCGGGCATCACGAGGCGCACCCCCGGCAGGCGCTCGGACACCAGGGCCCGGAGCAGGTGCCGGTTGGCGTCGAGCTCGGCGACCAGCCGGCGCAGCCAGTCGCGCCCGTCGCGGTAGGCGGCCGCCTGCGCGATGACACCGAGGTGGCTGGCGCCGTAGGTCAGGAAGGGGTGGAGGCGTCGCACGTCGTCGACGGAGTCGGCGCCCGGCACGACGACGGCCGCCTTGAGCCCCGCGAGGTTCCAGGACTTGGAGGCCGACGTCACGGTGAACCCGCGCTCGGTGCCGGCGACGGTGAGGTAGGGGACGAAGGTGCTCGTCGGCATGACGAGCGGCCCGTGCACCTCGTCGGACACCACGCGCACCCCGTGGGCGTCGGCCAGCGCTGCCAGCGACGCGAGCTCCTCGGCCGAGTGGACCGTGCCCGTCGGGTTGTGCGGGTTGGAGAGCAGGTATGCCGTGCGCTCGCCGGCCGCGGTGAGCTCGCCGAAGACCGTGGCGAGACGGTCGAGGTCGAGTCGGTGGTCAGCGGTGAGCGGTGCCTCGACGACGCGGCGACCGCACGCCTCGATCACCTCGAAGAAGGCGTTGTAGGCAGGCACGCTGGTCACGACCGGACCGCCCGGGTCGGTGAGGAGGCGGAGCAGGTGCGTGACGCCCGACAGCACGTCGGCGACCCCCACCGTCACGGACGGGTCGACCTGCCAGCCCATTTCGTCGGCGGCGAAGGAGGCGAAGGCTTCGATGTAGGACTGCGTCGTTGCGTAGCCGGTGTCACCGCACCCCACGGCGGCCTGGACGGCCTCGACCACGGGCGGGCACGGAGTCGAGTCCATCTCGGCGATCCACATCGGGATGACGTCGTTGGCGTAGCGGCGCCACTTCACCGAGGTGCGGTCGCGGCTCAGCTGCACGAGCGGGACCGACAGGATCGGCGCGTCGCCCGCTGCGCCGCCGACCTCGTCGCGCGTCTCGACCATGGGGTGACCCTACGAGACCGCGCCGACGCCCGTCGGACCGCACCGCCCTGGTGACGTCCCGGCGAGCGCGGGTACGGGCGTAGCAGACCGACGACCTGCGCCGACGCCGCCGCCGACTCATCCGGCATACGGTGTCGACTGCAGGTCCGTCGGGCCGCACACACACGTCGAGCGAAGGATGGAAGCCTGTGGGCATGTTGGGTTGGGGCAGGAACGAGACCGTCGCGGCGTCGGACGCCACCGCCACACGGGTTCGCGACGCCAAGAGCGCCGGCGCGCTCGAACGCGCCGCCCAGCCGCCCCAGGGCGGGCTGTCCGGCGCCGCCACCCGGCTCGTCGAGCGGCTCCTCGACATCGGCATCGACGGCAAGGGCCCGTTCGACTCGGCACACACGGTCGCGGCCAAGGCCCTCCAGCAGGCGGGCGGCGACCGTGACCAGGCGCTGCGCATCCTGCTGCGCGACCACCGCCAGCTCGGCGCGGTGGGCGGCTTCGCCACCGGGCTCGGCGGGTTCTTCACGATGCCGGTCTCGCTGCCCGCCAACGTCCTCGAGTTCTACCTGCTCGCGACGCGGATGACGGCAGCCACCGCCAAGGTGCGTGGCTACGACATCGACCAGCCCGAGATCCGGTCGGCGATCCTGCTCACCCTCACGGGTGCCGACAGCGACGACCTGCTCAAGAAGGCCGGCCTGCAGGTGGCCGGAGGCAAGCTGTCCTCCCTCGCCTTCGAGCGGCTCCCCGCGCCGGCTCTCATGGTGCTCAACAAGGCCGTCGGCTTCCGGCTGCTCGGTCGCATCGGGCAGGGCACGTTCGCCAGGCTCGGCCGCGGCGTGCCGCTCGTCGGCGGCCTCGTGGGGGCGGGCGTCGACGTGTACATGCTCGGGCGCATCGGCAAGCAGGCCGCCAAGGAGTTCCCGCCCGTGGAGACCTTCGGCCGGTGACCCCCGGGCCCGCCATGAAGAACGCTTCGCGCATCAAGACGGCTGCGGCCGTCGCTTCGGTCGTTCGCGCTTCGCTGCGTCCCGGGGGCCCCGGCATCGCCGAGCGGGTGCAGGCGGTGCCACGGCTGGTGCGCAGCACCGTCGAGGGCACGTATGCCGGCACGACCCTCCGGCGCCTCGGGCTCGTCGCGGGTGCGATGGCGTACGTCGCGTCTCCCGTCGACCTGCTGCCGGAGGCGGTTCTGCCCGTGCTGGGCGCGGCCGACGACGCCGTCGTGATCTCGTGGGCCGTCAAGACGTTCTTCGAGGAGACCGACCGGTTCATCGCGTGGGAGATCGGGCAGGGCGCCCACCTGCGTGGGCAGCCCGACCCCGCGCGCCGGAGCTCTGGGCGGACGGAGTCCGGGCGGGCTGAGCCCCTGCGCCTGCCCGAGGGGATGCGCCAGGCGGCCACCGACCGCGTCCTCGAGTCCGTGCGCAGGCGCCTCGAGGGCTGAAGCCGCACGATCCACACCCCCTCGGGCCGAGCGGCCCCGGTCCACAGGCGCGCTCGGGGGTCTGCCGGTGAGCGGCAGACGCGGCCACGCTCGGGACATGCCGAAGATCTCACTGTCAGGGCCAGCGGAGCTGCTGACCATCATTCCCTTCCACCTCGGCTTCCAGCCCGAGCGCAGCGTCGTCGTGGTGTGCTTCCACGGCAAGCGGCTCGGGCTCGTGGCCCGGCTCGACGCCGTCGGCGACCCGCTCGCGTCGGCCTCGGCGGCCCAGCTGCTGCCGACCGTCCTCGAGGGCTCGCCGTCGTCGGTGGCCGTCGTCGGCTTCGAGGACGAGCCGGACGGGTCGCTGCCGCTGCTCGAGGAGCTCGTCGAGGGCCTCGAACGCGCCGGTGTGGTCGTGCGCGAGCGGCTGGTCGTCCGCGAGGGGAGGTGGCGTTCGGTCGGCTGCGACTGCTGTCCCGACGAGGGTTGGCTGCTGCCCGAGCAGGCTGACGTGCCCGCAGTCGCGAGCTACGTGGCGCTCGGCCACTCCGTGCTTCCCGACCGTGCCGGTCTGGCCCGCCTGGTCGAGCCCCTCGAGGCCTCCGCCCCGCGGTATGCGCTCACGGTCGGCGCCATCGAGGACTGGCAGCGGCGGTTCGCCGAGGCCGCACGCCCTTCGCGCAGGCCCGGCCCTGCCCGCGGCGGCCTGAGCGTGCTCGACGGCGGTGAGCTGTCGGCGCGACAGTTCCTCGTCAACGACGCGCTGGTGGCCTGGGGCGGCCTGCTGCACGGTGAGATCGAGGGATTCGGGCTCGAGCACTGGTTGCCGGCGGTGGTCGGCCCTCTTGGCGACAGGGAGTTTCGCGATGCCCTCGTCGGGTGGCTCTGCCCCGGTGCGTCCTCGCTCGAGTCGCTCCCCGACGAGCTCGTGACGATGCTGGAGGTGTTCCTCGGTCCCGACCTCCGGGTCTTCTCTGCGACGCCGGCGGGCCAGGTCGGGGCGACGGGCTCCGCCGGCCGCCTGGACCCGGAGGGTTGGGACGACTGGGACCACGCTGCCGCGCCGCGCCTGCTGCTCTCCCGGCTCGAGGCGGTGTGCCGCATGACGCCGGCCGCCCACGCCGCCCCCGTGCTGTCGCTGCTCGCCTCGCTGGCCTGGTGGTCCGGTGACGGGGCCCGTGCCGGCATCGCGGCCGACCGGGCGCTCGAGCTGGAGCCCGACAACCGCCTGGCCGGGCTGGTCCGGCAGTCGCTCGACCACGGCCTTCGCCCGCCGGCCTGCGCATGAGTGGGGCGACCGTCACGGTGTCCTGCGGACCCGGTGGTCGTCGCGTCCAGGTCGTGGACCGGAGCCTCGGCTGCCGCATCGGGCTCGGTTATGGTGGGTCCAGGTCATGAGTGCCAGCGACAAGCCCCGGCTCGCTGGTCGGCAACCCTCCTTCGCGGTGGGGTGCCCCGGGTGAAGACCTGGCCACACCCGTCCCGGGTGTGCGCAAGCGCGAAGAGCGAGGAGTGCCTTGATGACCGTTACCCACGGGACGCAGAGCACGCGACGCCTGACGCGCCCGGCCGCCGCTCCCGGCTCCGCACCCTCTGTCGACTCCCGTCGCGTCGGGCACGAGCAGGCCCACGACGAGTCGTCGCGACGGCAGCGGACCGACGGCGCGTGGCGTGACGGCGACCCGGTCGGCCGGCGGCAGTTCGCGACGATCGGCGACGTGGAGCTCGAGCGCGGGGGACTGGTGCCCGACGTCCGTCTCGCCTACGAGACGTGGGGCCGGCTCAACGAGGCCAAGGACAACGTCATCCTCGTCGAGCACGCGCTGACCGGCGACAGCCACGTCGTGGGCGAGGCCGGCGACGGTCACGCGTCGCCGGGGTGGTGGAACTCCCTCATCGGCGCCGGCCGCACCGTCGACCCCGACGAGTGGTTCGTCATCGCCGCGAACGTGCTCGGCGGCTGCCAGGGCAGCACCGGCCCCGCGAGCACGGCTCCCGACGGAGAGGCCTGGGGGAGCAGGTTCCCCTATGTCACCGTGCGAGACCAGGTCGCGGCCGAGCGGGCACTGCTCGACCAGCTGGGCATCCGCCGGCTCGCCGCGGTCGTCGGCGGCTCCATGGGCGGGATGCGGGCCATCGAGTGGGCGGTCACCCACCCCGCCGACGTCGACCGCTGCATCGTCCTCGCGTCGACGGCGTACGCGACGGCTGACCAGATCGCCTGGTGCCAGCCGCAGCTGCTGGCGATCCGCAACGACCCGGACTTCGCCGGGGGCGACTACTACGCGGGCGACCGTCGGCCCGATGCCGGGCTCGGTCTCGCGCGTCGCATCGCCCACATCACCTACCGCACCGAGACCGAGCTCGACGAGCGTTTCGGCCGCGAGGCCCAGCTCGGCGAGGACCCCCTCCGAGCAGGTGACCGCGGCCGCTTCGCCGTCGAGTCCTACCTGGACCACCATGCCGGCAAGCTCGCCCGCCGCTTCGACGCCAACTCCTACCTCGTGCTCACCGAGGCCATGAACTCCCACGACGTCGGACGCGACCGTGGCGGCGTCGCCGCGGCTCTCGCTCGCGTCGAGGCGGACTGCACGATCGTCTCCGTCGACACCGACCGGCTCTACCCGCCGCGGCTGTCCGACGACCTGCACTCGGCGCTGCGCCGCTCGCACCGCGAGCACATCACGTCGGCGTTCGGCCACGACGGCTTCCTCATCGAGGAGGAGCAGGTGGGCCGCATCGTGCGCGACGCGCTCGAACGAAGGCCGCACGACCACGCCTGAACCCTGCTGCGGGCCGGGCGTTTCGGCTCGTCCGCGGCGGTGCCGGCCAGGCTCCGCGCGGCACGCGCCGTGTGACGTGATTTCGGGTACGGTGCGAGCACTGCTTGTTTCCGTCCCAAGGAGGTCCGGGAAAGTGGCCATCGTCGTTGGTTATGTCGCCACCAAGGAAGGACGCGCGGCGCTCAGGCGAGCCGCCGAGGAATGCGTCCTGCGAGGCACGAAGCTCGTCGTCATCAGCTCCCACCGGGGAGGCAAGGACTTCGACGCCAACGAGGCGAGCCAGTTCGAGACCGAGCTCGCCCGCGTGCAGACGCTCCTCGAGGAGAAGGGTCTGGAGCACGAGGTGCGCCAGCTGGTGCGCGGCAACGACCCGGCCGAGGACCTCATCTCCGTCGCCGAGGAGGAGAAGGCCGACTTCATCGTCATCGGCCTGCGTCGTCGCAGCCCGGTAGGCAAGCTCATCCTGGGGTCCAACGCCCAGCGCATCCTGCTCGACGCGAGCTGCCCCGTCCTGGCCGTCAAGGGCGACTGACGCCCTCCAACCGGTCGCGACCGGCACCGGACCACCTCCGGAACAGCCGGTCCGCGGCGCGCTGGTGCCCCGTGCGTTCGCTCGCACGCCGCGGGGCGTTTTATAATGTCTGAGTACCGGATCGCACGAGGCGCACCGAGAGATCGACTCAGGGATCGACTCCGACAGGCCAAGCCCTTCCGGCACCAACCCCCATTCTCGTTCGTTGTGATGATGCATGCCCGCGTCCGGGCCGATCATCCGGCGAGACCGTGCGACGAAAGGCGACTGCATCCGTGCCCAAGGCAACAACCGCTGGAGCTCCGAAAACCCTGCCGAAGGTGTTCCAGCACGAGGCGATCATGCAGCTCCTGGTCAAGGGCAGCACCAACGGGTCCATCACCGGCACTGAGATCGCGCGAGCTCAGGTCGACGCCGGTCTCGATCTGAAGCAGATGAAGCCGGTCCTCACGACGCTCGAGGCGCACGACATCGAGATCGTCGTCGACGCGCCGCACTCGAGCACGACGAAGAAGACCCGTTCAGGGACCAAGGGAGGCAGTGTGGCCACCGCACGCAACACGACTGCCGCCGCGACGAAGTCCGCCACGCGGACGACGACCGCGACGACGAAGACCGCAGCGAAGAAGACAGCCGCCAAGACCGCGCCGGCGCGAGGTGCTGCCGCCGACAGCGACGAACCCACCGCGGCCACCAAGGCGACCGCGGCCAAGACGACGACGAAGAAGGCCGCGACCAACGCCGGAGTGGCCAAGGCCGCCGCGAAGCCCGCGGCGAAGAAGGCTGCCACCAAGAAGACCGCCGCGAAGTCGGCCACGAAGACCGCAGACGGCGCCGACGTCGCCGGTGAGGTCGACGAGGATCTCGAGGACGCCGAGCCCGAGGACGCCCCCGAGGGCGAGCTCGTGGAGGTCGAGATCACCGATGAGGGCGCCGAGGACTCCGACGACGCCGAGGGCACCCCGGCCGCAGGCGCCAAGGCCGACGAGCCGGAGGAGTCCGGCTTCGTCATCCGCGACGACGACGAGGACGACGCCCCCGCGCAGCAGGTCGTCACCGCAGGCGCCACGGCCGACCCGGTCAAGGACTACCTCAAGCAGATCGGCAAGGTCGCCCTCCTCAACGCCGAGCAGGAGGTCGAGCTGGCCAAGCGCATCGAGGCCGGCCTGTTCGCCGAGGAGAAGCTCAACTCGGGCGACAAGATCGAGATGAAGCTCAAGCGCGAGCTGTGGTGGATCGCCCAGGACGGCAAGAAGGCCAAGAACCACCTCCTCGAGGCCAACCTGCGTCTCGTCGTCTCGCTCGCCAAGCGCTACACGGGCCGCGGCATGCTCTTCCTGGACCTGATCCAGGAGGGCAACCTCGGCCTCATCCGTGCGGTCGAGAAGTTCGACTACACCAAGGGCTACAAGTTCTCGACGTACGCGACGTGGTGGATCCGCCAGGCCATCACCCGCGCCATGGCCGACCAGGCCCGCACCATCCGCATCCCGGTGCACATGGTCGAGGTCATCAACAAGCTCGCCCGCGTGCAGCGCCAGATGCTCCAGGACCTGGGCCGCGAGCCCACCCCGGAGGAGCTGGCCAAGGAGCTCGACATGACGCCCGAGAAGGTCGTCGAGGTCCAGAAGTACGGCCGCGAGCCGATCTCGCTGCACACCCCCCTCGGCGAGGACGGCGACAGCGAGTTCGGTGACCTCATCGAGGACTCCGAGGCGGTCGTCCCGGCCGACGCGGTGAGCTTCACGCTCCTGCAGGAGCAGCTGCACTCGGTGCTCGACACGCTCTCGGAGCGCGAGGCCGGCGTCGTGTCGATGCGGTTCGGCCTGACCGACGGCCAGCCGAAGACGCTCGACGAGATCGGCAAGGTCTACGGCGTCACCCGTGAGCGCATTCGCCAGATCGAGTCCAAGACCATGAGCAAGCTGCGTCACCCGAGCCGCAGCCAGGTGCTGCGCGACTACCTGGACTGACCGGCGCGACCCGTCGAGAGAGCAGCTCGTCCCCGAGGGGCGAGCTGCTCTCCCTCAGCCGCGGCGCCTGAGCGCGCCCAGCCGGTCGGGCAGCGACCGCCAGAAGGAGACGGCGGCCGCGGGCCAGAGGAATACCTTGACCCGGGTCTGCCACGCACGGGTGCGCCCGACCTGCCTGCGGATCGACTGGATGTCGTGGTGCAGGCGGATGGCCTCCTGCGGGGACGTGCGTTCCGGGCGGTCGTAGCGCGACTTCTCGAGCGTCGCGGTGACGCGGCCCATCGCGGCCGCGTTCTCCTCGTCGAGGTGGCCCTCGGTGACGTACCGCCGCTGCAGCTGGCGCAGGGTGACCCCGTCGGGCGAGGCGAGCCCGAGGTCACCGAGGTGGCTCGTGAGGTCCATCCACTCGACCTCGATGAGCTCCTGCTGGGTGACGGCGGCGCGTCGTCGGCGCAGCCGCAGCCACCAGGCGGTGATCGGCATGATGAAGGCGGCGAGCAGCCCGATGACGATCGCCAGCGCGGTCACGATGTTGCGCACCGAGAACCAGGACCCGATCGAGCCGACCAGCGAGGGCTGCGGGGTAGCGGCTCCGTCGGCGGCCGGGTTGTCCAGCGTCTTCCGGACACTCGTCGCGCCGCCGGTCGCGCTCGAGCTGTCGACGTCACGGCCACCAGCGGTGGAGCCTCCGCCGGGTCCGAGCACGGCATACGGCGGCGGCGTGCCGGAGCGCGCCCCCGGCGTGGGCTCGAAGCGGAGCCAGCCGTAGCCCTGGAAGTAGAGCTCGGGCCACGCGTGGGCGTCGCTCGCGCGAACGGTGTAGCGGTTGTCGCCGGAGGCGAGCCCGGGCAGGAAGCCGATGGCCATGCGGGCCGGGATGCCCTGCGCGCGGGCCATCATGATCATGGCCGTCGCGAACTGGACGCAGTAGCCGCGGCGCGTCTGGTAGAACGCCTGGATCGGCTCGAGGAGCCGGCCCTCGGCGTCGCGCGGCTGCTGGCCGAGGTCGAGCGTGTAGGTGTAGCGCAGGCTGTCGCGCAGGTGGGTCTGGATCGCGATCGCGCGGTCGAGGGGGTTGTCGGCGCCGCGGGTCACCTCGTCGGACCACCGTTGGATTAGGTCACGCGAGCGGTCGGGGATCGAGAGGTCGTCCTCGGTGATGTCGGGGGAGTCCGGCGTGCCCGACTGGCGCAGCTGGGGCGGCGAGGGAGCGAGGTCGGCGTACTTGATGCGGTAGCTGCCCACCGGCGTGGCCACCCGGACGTCACGGGTGATCGGGTCGATGCTCCACTGCGTGCCCGGCATGGAGACCTCGACAACCGGGTAGGGCGCGGCGATGCGCGGCGCGGCCAGCGTGTTGTCGGTGACCGTGATGACGTAGTCACGTCGCTGCGACGCCGGCGGCAGGGATGCGGGGTTGTCGGGCCTGTTGCCGCCCTGGTTGACCACGAGCCAATGGCCGCGCGAGTAGTACGAGGTCGCGAGGACCCGCAGCGGGGCCCGCGTGAACGCGGTCGTCGTGTAGGTCAGGACGGGGGACTGGTCCTGGTTGTTGAGGCTGCGGGCGAGGTCGAGGGTGTCGTTGAAGCCGACCGAGCCCTCTCCGCCGCCTCCGGAGCGTCCGAGCCCCTCGGTGAGGTAGCGCGGCGGGAAGTGCGGGGTGACGGCCGGCACGAGCAGCGCCACCACGACGCCGACGGCGCCGAGCTTGAGGGCGCCGGCCGTGAACGAGCGCAGCGCCTCGCGGTCGTGTGCGGCCTCGTCGATCTCGCTCCGCTCGTTCGCGCTGGCCGTGCCCCAGCGACCGAACTGCGCGCGAGCCGTCGTGTGCAGCATGACGAGCCAGAGCGCGACGGGTACGACGAAGAAGCGGAGCGCCAGCGCGGACTGCCCGTTGGCGGCCGTGATGAGGTATGCCGTCAGCAGTGGCAGTCCCGCTGCGGCGGGGCTGCGCCAGGTGGCGGCCATGGCGTCGACGGCGATCGCCACGGCGGCGATGGCGACGATGAGGCAGAAGGTCACTCCGTCGTTGAGCGGGGCGGGCGCGGAGTAGCGCTGGATGGTGTCGAGGGCCTGGAGCCCGAGGGAGTTGGCGGCCTCGAGGGTGGTCGGCGTCGGCAGCACGAGCCAGAAGCTGTCGCCGGTCCAGCGGGCGAGGATGACGTAGGCGGTCACGAGCACCTGCACCGCGACCACGAGCAGGCGTGACCGGGTGAGGCCGCGGGCGGCGAGGCCGAGTGCGGCGACGAGGAAAACCATGAGCACCGCCTCGGGCAGCCAGCCCGCGTCGGTGAACAGGCTGGTGATCGGGAAGACCGCGGCCAGCGTCGCGAGCGCCGCGAGCAGCGTGATCCTCCAGCGGCGTCGGGTCATCGGCTGCCTCCTACGGTCGCGGCCGTCAACACGGCCCAGACGTGCGCGACGTCGTCGTCGCGCTTCACGGGCACGGCCCGCCAGCCGGCGAGGCGGAGCGCATCGACGTGCGGCTCGGCCTCGTCGGCCTCGGTTGCGCCGAAGCTGTGGGCGTCGAGCACCAGGGCGAGTCCGGTGGTCCCGGGCTGGCGCAGACTCGCGACCCGTGAGGTGACGTCGCGACCGTGCGCCCCGGTGAGCGCCACGAGGAAGCCGCCGGCTGCGGCGAGGCTCTGGGCCGCTCGCAGGATCTCGTCCTCGCCGGTGTCGTCACGTGGCGCGGTGGTGGCCAGCACGTCGAGCACCTCGTCGGCCGTCATCGTCTCCATGGCCCGGCTGGTGTCGACGGTCTCGGCACAGACGAGGTGGACGGCGTAGCCCGACTCGTAGAGGTGGGCGGCCACGGATGCGGCCGCGGTCACGGCCCACTCGAACGAGCTGCTCGCACCCGCCCCGCCGTGTGCGGTCGGGCGCGGGTCGAGGAGCACGACGGCTCGGCGCTGTGCGGGACGGTCCTCCTGGCGCACCATGAGGTCGCCGGTGCGGGCGGTGGCCGGCCAGTGGATCCGGCGCAGGTCGTCGCCGTCGCGGTACTGGCGGATCGTGACGTCGTCCTCACCGTGCAGCGAGATGAGGTGGGCCTGCTCACCCTCGGAGCCGACGCCTGCGCTCGGCTGCCGGTTCGAGGAGAGCGGGTGGACCGCCGGCAGCACGACGAGCTCGGCGGTGCCCTGCAGCACCGCGTGGCGGTTGGCGAGACCGAAGGGGTCCTGCACCTGCACGCCGAGCGGGCCGAGCTGGTGACGGCCGCGCAGGTGCGACCGGACGGTGTAGTCGATGGCGCGCACCCGGCCCGGCGGGATGCGGCCCACCACGAAACGCGGGCGGTCGCCGAGCACGTAGTCGAGCCTCTCCTCGGCGAGGAAGAGCGGGGTCGTGGAGGTCGAGACGTTCTCGAAGGAGAGCGTCACGTGGGCGTCCTGCCCGACGCTGATGCGCTCGGGATGGATGTGCCGCTCGATGCGCATGCGGGTCTTGCGGGTGCGCACCAGCACTGCCGAGATGAGTGGGAGCGCGACGAGCAGCACGCCGAACCGCGTGATGTCACGGAAGCCGAGGACGACCCCGGCGAGGAAGAGCAGGATGCCCGAGAGGAAGAAGGCCATTCCCCTCGTCGTCAGGACGCTGCGCAGGGCGCGCACGGCGTCGCCCCGCTCAACGCGCTGCCGGCGGCACCGGCACCTGGCGCAGCAGGTCGGTGACCACGTCGGCGGTCGTGCGGCGGGCGAGCTGGGTCTCGCTCGAGGGCATGAGGCGGTGGGCCAGGACGGGGCCGGCCAGCACCTGGACGTCGTCGGGGATCACGTGGTCGCGTCCCTCGAGCGCGGCGTACGCCCGGGCGGCCCGGAGCAGGTGGAGGCCGGCTCGGGGCGATGCGCCGAGGCGCAGGGCCGACGTGGAGCGGGAGCGCGCGACGAGGTCGACGATGTACTGGCGTACGGCGGGGCTGGCGTGCACGTGCGCGACGGCCTGCAGGACGCGGTTGATGGTCTCGGCGTCGGTGACGGGGGTCAGCCCGTCGAGGGGCGAGGTGGCCCCGTGGCTCTCGAGAAGGTCGAGCTCGGCGCCGGCCGACGGGTAGCCCATGGAGATGCGCGCCATGAAGCGGTCGCGCTGCGCCTCGGGGAGGGGGTAGGTGCCCTCCATCTCGATCGGGTTCTGGGTCGCCATGACGATGAACGGGGCCTGCAGCGTGTAGGTCGTGCCGTCGACGGTGACCTGCCGCTCCTCCATCGACTCGAGCAGGGCCGACTGCGTCTTGGGGGAGGCACGGTTGATCTCGTCGCCCACGACGACGTTGGCGAAGATCGCACCCGGGCGGAACTCGAACCGTCGTGCATCCTGGTTGAAGATGCTGACGCCGGTGACGTCGCTCGGCAGCAGGTCGGGGGTGAACTGGATGCGGCGCACCGTCGCGTCGATCGACTTGGCCAGCGTCTTGGCGAGCATCGTCTTGCCGACGCCCGGCACGTCCTCGATGAGCAGGTGGCCCCCGGCGAAGAGCACGGTCACGGTCGTGCGGACCACGTCGGGCTTGCCCTCGATGACGCTCGTCATCGCGGCCATCAGCCGGTCGGCCACGTCGTGGATGAGGCCGAGGTCTGCCGCGTCCGCGGCGCCGTCCCGTCCTGCCGTGGTCTCGAGCCCGGTGTCCGTCGTCGTCACACTGTCCTCCGCTTGTCGTCCCCGTGTCCTGCGCCTCGTGCGGCGCAGCCCTTGCCCGGCGGGTGCGTGACCCGTCAGGAGATCTTCTCCCATGGACCCCGGCCGCGGGTAGGGATGCCGCGCACGTGTCGTACGCGGCCGTCACCCTGGGGCGCGGCGGCCGGGACGAGCACTCTTCCACTTTCCTCCACAGGCGACGTCCGCAGGGCCCGATCGGTTCGGTTCGAGGCCCTTCGCCGCGTGCCGTGAGCACGGACGGGGGTCATCGCTCGGTCGCGTCACCCGGTGCCGCTGGATGTCGTGGCCTCGCGGCGGCGCCGGGGCCGTCACGGCCCTCCACATCGCTCCACCCCGCCTGACCTGCGTAAATACGCGACGCGGAGGTCGGATTTCGGTCAAAGTTCGTTGACGGTGGAGCAAAGTGGAGTATCGTGGGGCATCAAGGTAGGGAATGGGGACGCCTGCGGGTCGACAAAGGGGAGGTGGCGGTCCATGTTTCTCGGGACGCACACACCCCGGCTCGACGAGAAGGGCCGTCTGTTCCTGCCCGCGAAGTACCGCGAGCGCATGGCCGGCGGCCTGGTCGTGACGCGCGGCCAGGAGCGCAGCCTGTTCATCTACCCCATGGACGAGTTCGTCAAGGTCGCCGAGCAGATGCGTCAGGCGCCGACCACGAGCAAGGCGGCGCGCGACTACATGCGCGTCTTCCTCTCCGGCGCCTCCGACGAGATCCCCGACAAGCAGGGCCGTTTCACCATCCCCGCCAACCTGCGCCAGTACGCCGGACTCGACCGCGAGGTCACCGTCATCGGTGCCGGCTCCCGCCTCGAGGTCTGGGACAGCGCGGTCTGGAACGCCTACCTCGAGGAGACCGAGCAGAGCTTCGCCGACACCGCCGAGGAGGTGATCCCCGGCCTCTTCTGACCCGCCGCTCGTGGCGCCGTGCACCTGAGTGCCGGCCTCCAGCCGCTCCGCTCCCGGGACGACTTCCCCCGTCCCGGGCGAGGCAGCGGATGGGGACCAGCCCGCAGGTCCAAGACCCGCAGCGCCACCCGAGACAGCCCACCGACGACAGCCCACCGACGACAGCCGACCCAGCCGCCAGCCGATCCAGCGCCGACCAGAACCCTCCACCTGGTCACCGCCACGACTGACGCCGCAGCACATCCGCACCCACCCCGACCACGGTGGACACCTGTGTCCTCCGACGGGTCACACCAGTCACACCAGTCACACCAACAGCAGCAGCACCAGCGTGAGAGGGACGCACCATGAGCGATCGAGGACAGGCGCACGACCGCCACGTCCCCGTGATGCGCGACCGCATCCTCGACCTGCTCGCCCCGGCCCTCGAGCGTCCCGGCGCCGTGCACGTCGACGGCACCCTGGGCATGGGTGGTCACGCCGAGGGCGTCCTCACGCGCTTCCCGGAGTGCGTGGTCATCGGCATCGACCGCGACCGCGAGGCCCTGGCGCTGGCGGGGGAGCGGCTCGCGCAGTTCGGCGACCGGTTCCGGCCCGTCCACGCCGTCTACGACGACATCAAGGACGTGGTGGCCGGCCTCGACGTGCCGGCCGTCGACGGCATCCTCTTCGACCTCGGGGTCAGCTCGCTGCAGCTCGACGAGGCCGACCGCGGGTTCGCCTACCGCGTCGACGCCCCGCTCGACATGCGCATGGACCAGTCGACCGGCAGGACCGCCGCCGACGTCCTCAACACCTACTCGGTCGAGGACCTGACGCGGATCCTGCGCGACTACGGCGAGGAGCGGTTCGCGAACAAGATCGCCAAGGTCATCGTCCACGACCGCGACCTCGAGCCGTGGACGACGTCGGGGCGGCTCGTCGAGATGCTGCGTCGCGTCATCCCGGCGGCCTCGCAGCGACACAGCGGGCACCCGGCCAAGCGCACCTTCCAGGCGCTGCGCATCGAGGTCAACGACGAGCTCGAGGTCTGGCGCCGAGCCATCGACGAGGCGATCGACGTGCTCGCGGTCGGCGGCCGGATCGCCGTGCTGTCGTACCACTCCCTCGAGGACCGGGCCACCAAGCGCGCCTTCGCCGAGGGTGCGACGTCGAGCACCCCGCCCGGTCTGCCCGTCGAGCTGCCCGAGCACGCGGCATACCTCCGCCTCGTCACGCGCGGGGCCGAGGCGCCCGGCGACGACGAGGTCACCACGAACCCCCGGGCCGCGTCGGCCCGCCTCCGTGTCGCCGAGCGCGTGCGCGACACCGGCACGCACCCCTCAGCCAGAAGCCCCAGGAAGGGAACCCCCCGATGAGCCAGATGACCGCCACGGCCCGGCCGCTCCGTGTCCCGCGGCGTGGGCCCGCCCCCACGCCGCTGCGCGTCATCCCGGCCCGGATCACCCGCACCGGCAACGGCGCCTTCGTGGCGATCTGCATCGGGCTGCTCACCGGCGGTCTCATCTCGCTGCTGCTGCTCAACACCGCGCTCGCCCAGGGCTCGCTCGCGCTCGGTGACCTCAACCGGGAGTCCGCGCGGCTCGGCGACACGGCGGGCAACCTGCAGGAGGAGATCGACCGGGCCTCCGCCACCGGCGCCCTCGCCCGCAGCGCAGCCGGGATCGGCATGGTGCGGATGAACACCCGTGGCTACGTCGACCTGTCCAAGGGGACCGTGACGGGTGACGCCGAGCCGGCAACGACGAACAACGCCTTCCCGATCGTCACGAGCCCGACTCCGCCGGCCGTCACGGCCAGGGTCAAGAAGCTGCTGTCGTCGGCGACGACCGCCACCAACGCCGCCTCCCACGCCGACCTCGCCCAGCAGGCCAAGGCCGACCAGCAGAAGGCCGACAAGGCGGCGTCCGACAAGGCGAAGAACGACAAGTCCAAGGCCGACAAGGCCGACAAGGCCGGGAGCGGCGGCCAGGGCGCCACGCCGACGGTGCCGGGTGCAACGGACGGGACGTCCGGGGCGCCCACACTGGGCACCACGGACTAGCAGACTCTCGACGACGACGGTGAGGTGAGACCGTGACGCAGCACCGAGGCGCCGACCCCCGGCGGACCGGCCGCGGCGCCGCGCCCGCCCGTGCCACCCGGCCCTCACGCGCCACCGGCGCCGGCGCCGGCACCGGGCAGGTCAGCTCCGGGAGGCCGGCCAAGCCCACCGGCAAGGTCGCCGGCCAGCCCGCCGGCAAGCAGCAGCCACGTCAGGCCGGCGGCGTCCGTCGGCAGGCGCCCTCGCGTGCGCGCGCTGCAGGTGCCGCTGCAGCGTCGGCCCCCCGACCCGGCGCCCGACCCGGCGCCCGACCCTCGGCCCGGACCGCGGCGCGACCGGGCACCACCTCCCGCAAGGCCCCCGCCCGCGGACGAGGCCCAGCGCCCAAGCGGGCTGCTGCGGCGGGCGCCGGCCGGGGCGCCCGAGGTCCCCGTGGCCCCAGAGGCCCTCGCCGGCCACGCCGCCCGCTCCGCATCTCCAAGGCCAACCCGCGCCGCAGGGCGCGGGTCATGTTCGTCGCCGTTCTCTTCGTCTTCACGATCTTCGCCGGGCAGCTGCTGCGCATCCAGGCGTTCGACGCGTCGGCGACCCAGGAGGCCGCGCAGTTCAAGCGGTCGGTGAAGACGACCACCCCGGCCATGCGCGGACAGATCCTCGACACCAACGGCCAGGTGCTCGCCGACTCCGTCGAGCGCTTCACCATCGCGGCCGACCCCAAGATCATCCCCGAGTACACCGTCAAGGTCGACGGCAAGCGCGCGAAGGTCGGTGTCACCCGTGCTGCCACCGACCTCGCGCCCCTGCTCGACATGTCCACCGCCGCACTGACCAAGCTCTTCACCCGGTCGAACACCCGCTACGTCGTGGTGAAGAAGGAGGTCAACCCCGCGATCTACCGCGAGATCCGCGCGCTTGGCATCCCCGGCATCACCGGCTCGCGCACCGCCCAGCGCATCTACCCCACCTCGATGGCACTCGGCCAGCTCGTCGGCTTCGTGCGGCCAGACGACCAGAGCGGTGCCGGCGGGGTCGAGCAGATGCTCGACACCGCGCTCAAGGGCACGCCCGGGGTGAGCGTCGCCGAGCGGGCGCGCGACGGCTACATCATCCCGGGCTCGCAGCGCGTCGACACGCCGGTCGTCAACGGCCGCGACGTCAGGCTGACGATCGACGCCGACCTGCAGTGGTACGCCCAGAACGCCCTCGCGAAGCAGGTCACCGGCGTCGGGGCCGAGTCGGGCACGGCGGTCGTCCTGGAGGTGGCCACGGGCAAGGTGCGGGCCGCCGCGAGCTACCCCACCTTCGACCCGAACGACCTCGCCGACGCCAAGAAGGCGTCGCTGGGCAACTACGCCTTCAACGACGCCTTCGAGCCCGGGTCGACCGGCAAGCTCATGACGATGGCCGCAGCCCTCGAGCAGAAGGTGATCACGCCCGACACCGGTGTCATCGTGCCCCCGCGCCTGCCCCGTGCCGGCACCTCCTTCAAGGACAACGAGCCGCACGGCGTCGAGAACATGACGGCCACGGGCGTGCTCGCCAAGTCGTCGAACATGGGCACCATCCTCATCGGCGAACGCGTGACGCCGCAGGTCATGGAGGCGTACTACCGCAAGTTCGGCATCGGCGCCAAGACGCCGGTGGGCTTCCCTGGTGAGTCCGCCGGGCTGCTCGCCGGCGCGAAGGACTGGGTCTCGACGCGCCGCTACACGATCCTCTTCGGCCAGGGCTATGCCGTGACGGCGATCCAGCAGGCCGGCGTCTTCCAGACCATCGCCAACAAGGGCGTACGCGTGCCGCCGTCGCTGGTGGAGGGCACGGTCAACGACAGCGGTACCTTCATCCCGTCCGCCGCGACGACGCCGTCGCGGGTCGTCACCGAGGACACCGCCGTCAAGCTGTCGCGGATGATGGAGGAGGTCACGGGCCAGAACGGCACCGCGAGCGCCGCCCGCATCAAGGGCTACCGCGTGGCCGGCAAGACGGGCACGGCCGACCGCTACGACGACAAGCTGAAGCGCTACAACGGTTTCACGGCCTCGTTCATCGGTTTCGCGCCGGCCGAGGCGCCGAAGTACGTCGTCGCGGTCTTCATCCAGAAGCCCTCGGCCGGCATGTTCGGCGGCATGCTCGCCGGGCCGGTCTTCAACCAGATCATGACCTACCTGCTCGAGCGCACCGGTGCCCCGCCCAGCCCCGCGTCGAACCTCGACTACCACGTCTGGGCCGAGAAGCCGCTGTCGTCCGACGACCCCCGGGTCATCAGCAATGCGCGGGCCCTGCGGGATGGCCTGTAAGTTGGGATGACGTGTCACCTTCCCCCCCAAGACCCGCCTCGTCGCGCGTGCACCTCCGCGACCTGACCGCCCGGATCGGGGCCTCGGCCGAGCTCGACGGACTGGCCGACGGACTGGCCGACGGAGTGGCCGACGGAGTGCTCGTGACCGGTGTCACGCTCGACAGCCGTGCCGTCGTCCCGGGCGACCTGTATGCCGCCCTGCCGGGCTTCAACGTGCACGGGGCGCGGTTCGCCGAGGACGCCGTGCAGGCCGGGGCCGTCGCCGTCCTGACCGACCCGGAGGGCGGCGACCGGCTCGCCGGCTGCGCCGTGCCGGTCCTCGTGGTGGACGACCCTCGAGCCGTCCTCGGTGACGTCGCCGACCTCGTCTACGGGCACCCGTCGGCCGACCTCACCATGGTCGGGATCACCGGCACCAACGGGAAGACGACCACCGCGTACCTGGTGGAGTCGGCGCTGCGCGCGCTCGGCCGGCGCACCGGCCTCATCGGAACCGTCGAGACGCGCATCGGCGACGAGCGCATCGAGTCGGTGCGCACGACCCCGGAGGCCACCGACCTCCACGCACTGCTGGGGGTCATGCGCGAGCGCGGCATCGACGCCTGTGTGATGGAGGTCTCGAGCCACGCCCTCGAGCTGCACCGGGTCGACGGGGTCGTCTACGACGTGGCCCTGTTCACGAACCTCTCCCAGGACCACCTCGACTTCCACGACTCGATGGACGACTACTTCGCCGCGAAGGCGTCGCTCTTCACCGCGCGGCGCGCCCGCGCAGCGGTCGTCTGCGTCGACGACGCGTGGGGCCGTCGGCTGGCGGAGCAGTCCGGAGTGCCCACGACGACGCTCGCGACGGGGTCCGGGCCCGAGGCGGGGACGCCCGAGGCGGGGACGCCCGACCCGGCCGACGCGGACTGGACCGTCGAGGAGTCGTCCGGCGGTGCGTTCCACCTGCGGGAGCGGGCGACGGGAGCCGCGCTCGCGCTGGTCTCGCACCTCCCCGGGCACTTCAACGTCGCCAACGCCGCCCTGGCGGTCCTCGCCCTTCTACGGCTCGGCGTCGAGCCCGCCGACGTCGAGGCCGCGATGGCCGTGCAGCCCGACGTGCCCGGGCGCATGGAGGTCGTCGCCCCCGGTGGCCCCGACGGGCCCCGGTGCATCGTCGACTTCGCGCACACCCCTGATGCCGTCGACGCGGCGCTCTCGGCCCTGCGCTCCACGACCGAGGGCCGCCTCATCGCCGTGCTCGGCGCCGGTGGCGACCGCGACCGTGGCAAGCGCCCGGCCATGGGCGCCGCCGCTGCGCGCCGCGCCGACGTCGTGGTCGTCACCGACGACAACCCGCGCTCCGAGGACCCCGCCGAGATCCGCGCGGCGGTCGTCGAGGGGGCGCAGCAGGTGGTCCGTGACGGCGCCGCGCGGGCGACTGAGATCATCGACGGCGGCACGCGCGCCAGCGCGATCGCCGAGGCCATCGCGCTCGCGGTGGTCCACTCGGGGGACGACCGCCCTGTCGACACCGTCGTGGTGCTCGGCAAGGGACACGAGAAGGGTCAGGAGATCCAGGGAGTGAAGCACCCGTTCGACGACCGCGACGCCGTCCGCGCCGCCCTCGCAGCCGCCACCTCCTCGGGGGTGACGGCGTGATCCCCTTGTCGCTGAGTGAGATCCGCGACCTCACCGGGGGCGAGGTGCACGGCACCACCGCCCCGGAGGAGATCTCGGTCGAGGGCACCGTCACGACCGACTCGCGCGAGTGCGAGCCCGGCAGCCTCTACGTCGCCCGGGTCGGCGAGACGGCCGACGGGCACGACTACGTCCCGGCCGCGGCCGCAGCCGGGGCCGTCGCAGCCCTGACCTCGCGGGCGGTCGATGGCCTGCCGTGCGTCGTCGTCGACGACGTGCAGACGGCCTTCGGTCGCGTCGCCCGCGGCGTCGTCGACCGTGCCCCCGAGCTGCGCGTCGTCGGCATCACCGGCTCGTCCGGCAAGACGAGCGTCAAGGACCTGTTGGCCTCCGTGCTCTCGTCCGTGGCCGAGACCGTCGCACCGGTCAACTCGCTCAACGGCGAGATCGGCGTCCCGCTGACCGTGTGCCGGGTGACCCCGACGACCCGATTCCTCGTCGCCGAGATGGGTGCCCGTGGCATCGGCCACATCGACTACCTCACGCGCATCGCGCCCCCGCAGGTGGCGATCGTGCTCAACGTCGGCAGCGCGCACGTCGGCGAGTTCGGCTCGCGCGAGAACATCGCGATCGCCAAGGCCGAGCTGCCCCGGGCGGTGCCCGCCGAAGGCCTGTCGATCCTCAACGCCGACGACCCCGTGGTCGCCGCCATGGCCACCGGTCTGCGCTCACGCGTGCAGCTCGTGGGGCTCTCGGCCGATGCCGACGTGCGCGCCGAGGACGTCGTGCTCGACGAGCGCGGCAGGGCGGCATACACCCTCGTGTGCCCGCAGGGCACCGCGTCGATCTCCTTGCGCCAGAGCGGAGCCCACCACGTGGGCAACTCCCTCGCCGTCGCGGCCGCCGCTCTCGAGCTCGGCCTCTCGCTCGACCAGGTCGTCGCCGGGCTCGGTGCCGCCGAGGCCGTGAGCCGATGGCGCATGGAGATCACCGACCGTCCCGACGGGGTCGTCGTCGTCAACGACGCCTACAACGCCAACCCCGACTCGATGCGGGCGGCACTCGATGCCGTCGCCGCGATGACGACGACGGGGGAGCGGTGGGCCGTGCTCGGCGGGATGCTCGAGCTCGGGGCCGACAGCGACGCCGAGCACGCGGGCGTGGGGGCGTATGCCGCCGAGCTGGGTCTCGACCACGTCGTCGCCGTGGGCGAGGGGGCGCGCCCCATCGCCGAGGCGTTCCCGGGCGCCGAGTGGGTGGCCGACACCGACCAGGCCTACGCGCTGATCTCGTCGCGCGTGCGGCCCGGCGACGTGGTGCTGCTCAAGTCGAGCCGTGACAGCGGTCTGCGCTGGCTCGGCGACCGCCTCGCCGCCGAGGCGGTGGCGCGGTGAAGGGCGTCCTCCTCGCAGCGTCCATCTCGCTGCTGATCTCGCTGTTCGGCACCCCGCTGTTCATCAAGTTCCTCGTCAAGCGCGGCTACGGCCAGTTCATCCGCGACGACGGCCCGACCTCGCACCACACGAAGCGCGGCACGCCGACGATGGGCGGGGCCGTCATCCTCGCCGCGACGCTCGGCGCCTACTTCCTCGCACACGTGCTCACCCTCAACCCGCCGACGGCGAGTGGGCTGCTCGTGCTCTTCCTCATGGCCGGGCTCGGCTTCGTCGGCTTCCTCGACGACTTCATCAAGATCCGCAAGCAACGCAGCCTCGGACTGCGCTCCAAGCAGAAGCTGCTCGGACAGGCCCTCGTCGGCATCACGTTCGCCGGCCTCGCGCTGCAGTTCCCCAACGAGCAGTACCGCACGCCCGCGTCGCTGCTCGTGTCGTTCGTGCGCGACACCAACATCAGCCTCGCGCTCGGCGGCAGCACCGTCGTCGGCGTCATCCTCTTCGTCATCTTCGCCAACGTCATGATCGCCGGCGCCTCCAACGGCGTGAACCTCACCGACGGCCTCGACGGCCTCGCGACAGGCGTCTCGACGATGGTCTTCGGCGCGTACGTCCTCATCAGCATCTGGACCTACAACCAGAACTGCCAGACCAACCCGGGCATCAAGTGCTACGAGGTGCGCGACTCCCACGACCTCGCCCTCGTCGCCGCGGCCGGGATGGGCGCGTGCTTCGGGTTCCTCTGGTGGAACGCGACGCCGGCGAAGATCTTCATGGGCGACACCGGCTCGCTCGCCCTCGGCGGCGCGCTCGCGGGCCTCGCCATCACGACGCACACCGAGATGCTGCTCGTGATCCTCGGCGGCATGTTCGTCCTCGAGACCCTTTCCGTCGTCGCGCAGGTCGCCTCGTTCAAGACCACCGGTAAACGGGTGCTGAGGATGGCACCGCTCCACCACCACTTCGAGATGGTCGGGTGGAACGAGGTCACCGTCGTGGTCCGCTTCTGGATCATCGCCGGACTCTTCGTCGCCTTCGGCCTGGGCGTCTTCTACGCCGAGTGGGTGGTGGGCTCCCAGTGACCTTCGACCCCACCTACGAGCCCCGAGAGGGCCTGACCCACCGCGACGCCGACTGGCCCGGCATCAACGTGCTCGTCGTCGGCCTCGGGGTCTCCGGCTTCGCCGCTGCCGACGCGCTGTCAGAGCGCGGGGCGCGGGTCACTGTCGTCTCGCGCGACACCACCGACGTCATCACCGAGCGCGCGACCATCCTCGGGATCCTCGACGTCGACGTGCGCCTCGGGCCCGAGCACGTCGTCGAGCCGCCCCCGGGCACCGAGCTCGTCGTCACCTCGCCGGGCGTCCCACCGCACGACCCGCTCATGCTCGCGGCCGCCACGGCCGGCATCCCGGTGTGGGGCGAGGTCGAGCTGGCCTGGCGCATGCGGGCGCGCGAGGGCGCCGCTCCCTGGCTCACCGTGACGGGCACCAACGGCAAGACCACGACAGTCAACATGCTCGCCTCGATCCTCCAGCACGCCGGCCTGCGCGCGACGTCGGCCGGCAACGTCGGCACGCCGCTCCTCGAGGCGGTGCTGCACCCCGAGCCCTACGACGTGCTCGCCGTCGAGCTCTCGAGCTTCCAGCTGCACTGGCAACGCTCGATCTCCGCCGTCGCGTCGGCCGTGCTCAACGTCGCCCCCGACCACATCGACTGGCACGGCAGCTACGCCGAGTACCTCCGCGCCAAGGGCAAGATCTACGAGAACACCCACCTCGCCTGCATCTACAACGTCGCCGACATCCAGACCGAGCAGCTCGTCATGGAGGCCAACGTCGTCGAGGGCTGCCGCGCCATCGGCTTCACGACGGGCATCCCGGCGCCCTCGATGGTCGGCATCGTCGAGGACGTCCTCGCCGACCGCGCCTTCGTCGAGCAGCGGCAGCGCTCCGCCGCGGAGCTGTGCACGCTCGCCGACCTCCAGGGCGACGCGCCCTCGGTCGCGCCCCACTACGTCGCGAACGCGCTGGCCGCCGCCGCCCTGGCGCGGGCGTACGGCGTCGGCCCCATGGCCGTGCGCGACGGGCTGCGTGCCTTCCGCCCCGACCGCCACCGCATCGCCGAGATCGCCACGGTCCAGGGGGTGCGCTTCGTCAACGACTCGAAGGCGACCAACCCGCACGCCGCCGCGGCGGCGATCCGCTCCTTCGACTCCGTCGTGTGGGTCGCGGGCGGCCTGCTCAAGGGCGCCGACGTCGACAGTCTCGTCGAGGAGATGGCCTCGCGGCTGCGTGGCGTCGTTCTCATCGGCGCCGACCGCGCCCAGATCGCCCTCGCCCTTTCCCGACACGCGCCCGATGTGCCGGTCGTCGACGTGTCCGAGACCGACACTGGAGTCATGGACCGTGTCGTCAGGGAGGCAGCCCGCCTCGCCCAGCCGGGCGACGTCGTGCTGCTCGCTCCTGCCGCCGCGTCGATGGACATGTTCACCAACTACGGGGCCCGCGGAGACGCCTTCGAGGAGGCGGTCCGGCGGCACCTGGAGGCACACGGGGGTCCGGAGTGAGCGCGACGACCGCCGACGACAAGGCGGGCACCGCCTCCACCGGGCCGCGCCCGCTGCCCGTCATCGGCAAGCTCGAGTCGCCGCTGACGACCTACTACCTCATCCTCGGCGCCACCTCCACGCTCGTCGTCTTCGGCCTGATCATGGTGTTCTCCGCGTCGAGCGTCGAGGCGCTCATCGCCGACGAGGCCTCGTACTCGATCTTCGTGCGCCAGCTGCTCTTCGCCGTCGTGGGCGCCGTCCTCGCCGGCCTCGCCAGCCGGCTCGACGTGAGCTGGTGGAAGCGCCTCGCCTTCCCGACCATGGTGGTCTCGGTGCTGCTGCTGGCTGCCGTGATCCCGTTCGGCAAGACGGTCAACGGCAACCGCAACTGGATCGCCCTCGGGCCGGTGCAGTTCCAGCCGGCCGAGTTCGCCAAGGTGGGTCTCGTGCTCGTCGGGGCCGTCATCTTCGCCAACAAGGCATCGCGGATGGCCAGCATGCTGCACGTCGCGCTGCCCTACCTCATCCCCGTCGCCACCGTCGTGCTCGGGCTCATCCTCGCCGGGCACGACCTGGGCACCGCCATGGTCGTGCTCGTCATCATCGCGGCGGTCCTGCTCGTGGCGGGAGCCCCGATGCGCGTCTTCGCGATCGCGGGCGCCCTCGCGGCCGTCGGTGTCGCCGTCATGGTGACGGGCAGCAGCAACCGCATGGACCGCATCGCCCGGTGGCTCGACCCGACCTGCCAGGCCGACCCCGACGGCTGGTGCGGCCAGTCGGTGCACGGGCTCTACGCGCTGGCCGACGGCGGCTGGTGGGGCGTCGGGCTCGGGGCGTCCAAGGAGAAGTGGGAGTGGCTCTCCGAAGCGCACAACGACTTCATCTTCGCGATCATCGGTGAGGAGCTCGGCCTGCCCGGCACGCTGATGATCCTGCTCCTCTTCGGCATCCTCGCGTGGGCGTGCTTCCGGCTCGTCAGCCGCACCCAGGACCGCTTCGTGCGCATTGCCGGGTTCGGCATCATGGCCTGGCTCCTCGGACAGGCCATCATCAACATCGGTGCCGTCATCGGTCTCTTCCCCGTGATCGGCGTGCCGCTGCCGCTCGTCTCCGCGGGCGGCTCCTCGCTCGTCACGACCCTCGTGGCGCTGGGCATCCTGCTGTCCTTCGCCCGCAACGAGCCCGGCTGCAAGGCGCTGCTCGACGCACGCCCCAGCCTCGTCCGTCGGTCGCTCTCGGTGCTACCGTCCCGGGTGCGGTCCGTTCCGCAACGTCGCAGAAGTCGGTGATCCCCCTGTCCTCGCCCACCTCCGTCCTGCTCGCCGGGGGAGGCAGCGCCGGCCACGTGTCGCCCCTGCTCGCCCTCGCCGACGCGCTGCGGCGCCGCCACCCCGACATCAGGGTGACCGCGCTCGGCACGCAGGAGGGCCTCGAGGCGCGCCTCGTCCCGGCCCGGGGCTACGACCTCGCGGTCGTGCCGAAGGTGCCGCTGCCCCGCCGCCCGAGCGCCGACCTGCTGCGCCTGCCCGCCCGGCTCAAGGCCGCCGTCGACGCCGCGGGCCGGGCCATCGACGAAACCGGGGCCGAGGTCGTCGTGGGCTTCGGCGGCTACGTCAGCACGCCCGCCTACCTCGCCGCGCGGCGCCGCGGCGTCCCCATCGTCATCCACGAGCAGAACACCCGGCCGGGGCTCGCCAACCGGCTCGGCGCCCGGTGGGCCACTGCGGTCGCGACCACCTTCGCCAGCACGTCGCTGCCCGGCGCCCAGCGCATCGGCATGCCCCTGCGCCACGAGGTCGCCACGCTCGACCGTGCCGCGATGCGACCCGAGGCCAACGCGCACTTCGGCCTGAGGTCGGGCCTTCCCACCGTGCTGGTCACCGGTGGGTCGCTCGGCGCGCAGCGCCTCAACGACGCGTTCCGGGCGCGGGTCGAGGCGCTGAGCCGCGCCGGGGTGCAGGTGCTGCACGTGACCGGCCTCGGCAAGGAGTTCGCCCCCGAGGCGCCGGCCGAGGGCGCCCCGTACGTCGTCGTCCCCTACGCCGACCGCATGGAGCTCGCGTATGCCGCCGCCGACCTCGTCGTGGCCCGGTCGGGCGCCAACACCGTCTGCGAGCTGACCGCGGTCGGGCTGCCCGCCGTCTACGTGCCCCTGCCCGTCGGCAACGGCGAGCAGCGGGCCAACGCCTCAGAGGTCGTCGCCGCCGGCGGAGGCGTGGTCGTCGACGACAGCGACTTCACGCCCGCCTGGATCGACGCCGAGCTGCTGCCGCTCGCCACCGACGCCGAGCGGGTGTCCCGGATGGCCGCGGCCGCCCACTCCCTGGGTGAGCCCGCCGCCGACGAGAAGCTCGCCGACCTCGTCGACCGTGCAGCAGAGAGCAGGACCCCGTGACCCAGAGCCCGCGCACGCCCACCGTCGACGACCCGTTCGCGTCGGCTCGTTTCGACTTCCGGGCCCCGGTGCCGAACGCCGCGGACCTCGGCCACGTGCACTTCCTCGCGATCGGCGGCGCCGGCATGTCGGGCGTCGCGCGCATCATGCTCGCCCGCGGCATACGCGTCACCGGCAGCGACGCCAAGGACGTGCCGGTGCTCAAGGCCCTGGAGAGCGAGGGGGCCGGCGTCTGGGTCGGCTTCCACGAGGGCCACCAGGAGCGAGCCGACGCCATCGTCATGAGCAGCTCCATCCGCGACGACAACGTCGAGCTCGTGGCGGCCCGCGAGCGCGGCGCGACGGTGCTGCACCGGGCCCAGGGGCTGGCCGCGCTGATGCACGGACGGCGCCCGGTCGCCGTCGCCGGCGCCAACGGCAAGACGACGACCACCTCGATGCTCACGGTGGCGCTCCAGGGGTGCGGCCTCGACCCGTCGTTCGCCGTCGGCGGCGAGCTGGCCAAGCACGGCACCAACGCCCACGACGGGTCCGACGACGTGTTCGTCGTCGAGGCCGACGAGAGCGACGGGTCGTTCGTCGTCTACCGCCCCGAGGTCGCGATCGTCACGAACGTCCAGCCCGACCACCTCGACTTCTACTCGAACTTCAAGGTTGTCGAGGCCGCCTACGACGCGTTCGTCGGCACCATCCGACCCGGCGGCCTGCTCGTGACGTGCGCTGACGACCCAGGTGCCGTGGCCCTCGCCGAGCGCGCCCGGGCTGCCGGCACGCGGGTGCTGACGTACGGCTTCGACCCGGGGTCCGACGTCGTGCTCGGCGACCACCACCAGGACGGCGTGACCTCCTCGGTGACGCTCGTCGACCGCGTCGCCCGCGTCGACCGCGTCGACGACGCTGCGGGGGAGCCCGAACGGCTGATGACGCTCGGCGTCCCCGGGCGCCACAACGCCCTCAACGCGGCGGCCGCCTACGTCGCGGCGGTCCACGGACTCGGGCAGCAGCCCGATCGGGTTCTGGCGGGGCTCGCCTCGTTCACCGGCACCCGACGCCGGTTCGAACCCAAGGGGGAGGCCGGCGGGGTCGTCGTCGTCGACGACTACGCCCACAACGCGGGCAAGGTCGCGGCCGTCGTCGAGACCGCGAAGGCGCTGGTCGGCGAGGCCGGCCGGCTCGTCGTCGTCTTCCAGCCGCACCTCTACAGCCGCACCCGGGACTTCGCCACCGAGCTCGGGGCAGGCCTGTCGCCGGCCGACGTCGTGGTCGTGATGGACGTCTACGCCGCGCGGGAGGACCCCGTCCCGGGTGTCTCGGGTCAGCTCGTCGCCGACGCCGTCAGTGCGGCGCGGGCCGGTGCGGAGGTCCACTACGTGCCCTCGTGGTCCGACGTCGCGGGCCGGGTGGCCGCGCTGGCCAGAGCCGGTGACCTCGTGCTCACGGTCGGTGCCGGCGACGTGACGATGGTCGGCCCCGAGGTGCTCCGACTCCTGGGAGGAGAGTCGTCGTGATGCTCGAGCGGGGGGCGGCCCGGCGGGTGGCGGGCACGGGTCTCGCGTCGTCGCGCACGCGCTTCGAGAAACGTGCGGCCGCCGCGCGGCGTCGTCCGCGCCTCGTCGCGGGCGTGCTCGTGGGCCTCGTGCTGGTGGCGGGCTTCGTGGCCTGGCTCGGCTGGTTCAGCGGCGTGCTCATCGCATCCAAGGTCGAGGTGACGGGGGTCCCTGCCGCGGGTGCCGCGCAGGTGCGCAGCGTCGCAGCGGTGCCCCTCGGCGGGCCGATCATGCGCGTCGACACCGACGAGGTCGCTCGTCGCCTGGTCGAGGGCAAGGCCTGGAGCGGGGTAGCGGTGAGCCGGAGCCTGCCCGACACCATCCACATCGACGTGAACCCCAGGGTGGCCGTCCTGGCCGTGCGCAACCCTCGAGGTCAGGTGGACGTGGTGGACCGAGACGGCTTCGCGTTCCGTACCGTGTCCACGCCGCCGGCAGGCGTGCCCCTCGTCAGTGCGGGCTCCGACCAGGTGACGAAGGCCGGCGTGACCGCGGCCCTCCAGGCCCTCGGCTCCCTCGAGGCGGCGGTGCGAGCCGACGTGTCCGGCGTGTCGCTGTCGTCCGCCGACCAGGTCTCCTTCACGGTGCAGTCGGGGGAGCGGCGCAAGACCGTCGTGTGGGGCGGCGCCGGCGACGGGGAGCGCAAGGCGAAGCTCGTGAAGATCCTTATGGCAGAGCCAGGTTCGACCATCGACGTGAGCGTGCCCTCGTCACCCGTGACCCGTTGAAGTGTCCGCCCGGGAGTCGTGGCAGGGTCGGTCGGGGGAGCGTGCTGACACCTGTCATCCGTGTGTTAGATGGGGCTGTTGTTGCTGCTGGGACCCGCTAGCGGCAAATGCCTCAATCCCCGTCGCGACACGCCGCGGCGTGGGTTGATCGGCCTTGCGCCTCGTCATACCGTCGGGGCACTGGTTCGTGACCCAACTGTAACCTTTATCTCCACGTTTAAGGTTTGAGGGCTTACAGGCTCACCACGAGCCGCGACACCGACAGCTCCACGCACCGTCCCCAGACCATCGCAGCACCGGCACCACCAGTCAGGAAGGCCCACTCTCGTGGCAGCAGCACCGCAGAACTACTTGGCCGTCATCAAGGTCGTCGGCATCGGCGGCGGCGGCGTCAATGCCATCAATCGCATGATCGAGGTCGGCCTCAAGGGCGTCGAGTTCATCGCCATCAACACCGACGCGCAGGCGCTGCTCATGAGCGACGCCGACGTCAAGCTCGACGTCGGTCGCGAGCTCACCCGCGGCCTCGGCGCCGGCGCCGACCCCGAGGTCGGCAAGAAGGCCGCCGAGGACCACGCCGAGGAGATCGAGGAGGTCCTCAAGGGGGCCGACATGGTCTTCGTGACCGCCGGCGAGGGTGGCGGCACGGGCACCGGTGGGGCGCCCGTCGTGGCCCGTATCGCCCGCGAGCTCGGCGCCCTGACGATCGGCGTCGTCACGCGACCGTTCACCTTCGAGGGTCGCCGCCGCGCCAACCAGGCCGAGTCCGGCATCGGCAGCCTCCGCGAGGAGGTCGACACCCTGATCGTCATCCCCAACGACCGGCTGCTCTCGATCAGCGACCGCAACGTCTCGATGATGGACGCCTTCCGCTCGGCCGACCAGGTCCTGCTCTCCGGTGTCCAGGGCATCACCGACCTCATCACGACGCCGGGCCTGATCAACCTCGACTTCGCCGACGTCAAGTCGGTCATGCAGGGTGCGGGCTCGGCCCTCATGGGCATCGGCTCGGCCCGTGGCGAGGACCGCGCCGTCCAGGCCGCCGAGCTGGCCATCAGCAGTCCGCTGCTCGAGGCCTCGATCGACGGCGCCCACGGCGTGCTGCTCTCGGTCCAGGGCGGCAGCGACCTCGGTCTCTTCGAGATCAACGAGGCCGCCCGCCTCGTCCAGGAGGCCGCCCACCCCGAGGCCAACATCATCTTCGGTGCCGTCATCGACGACGCCCTCGGTGACGAGGTGCGGGTCACGGTCATCGCCGCCGGTTTCGACAGCGGCGGTCCCAGCCAGCGACACGACGACCGCGCGCTCGGCCAGGTCATGGGGCGGTCGCAGCCGGCACCTCAGCAGCGTCCCGCCGCGCCGGCACCCCAGCAGGCTCCGCAGCACTCGAACGGCGTGGCGCAGACCACCAACGGAGTCGCCCACGGCCAGCAGGCCCCCCAGCACTCCGCGCCGGCGGCGGCCCCGCAGGCCCAGCCCGCCCAGCAGCTGCCGACGCAGCAGCAGGTCCCGGCCCCGGTGCAGCACCAGCAGGCGCAGCCCCAGCACGCGCAGCAGCCGCAGCACGCGCAGGCCCAGCACCACGCGCCCGCCCAGCCCGTGCAGCAGCCGCCCCGACAGGTGACGTTCGACGAGGGCGACGACCTCGACGTCCCCGACTTCCTCAAGTAGTCGAGCCGCATCATCACCGCGACGGGCGGGAGGCGACCACCGCCTCCCGCCCGTCGCGCGTGCCGGGGATAGGTTGGTCCCCGTGTTCTACTGGCGATCCTCGACCGACACCGAAGCTCCCTCCGGGGCCGTCGAGCTCGGCTTCACGGGACGGTCCGCGGGCCGGGGCACCGGGCCGTATGCCGGACTGAACCTCGGCGGTCACGTCGGCGACGACGCCGGGCAGGTCGAGGACAACCGTCGCGCACTCGCCGCGGAGCTCGGCCTCCCTCGTGAGCGGGTGGTCTTCATGAACCAGGTGCACGGCGCCGAGGTCGTCGAGGTCGGCGGCCCCTGGGTGGGGGAGCCTCCTGCCGTCGACGCGGTCGTCACGCGCGCCCCGGACCTCGCGGTCGCGGTGCTCGTCGCGGACTGCGTCCCCGTCCTGCTCCACGACGACGACGCCGGTGTGCTCGGCGCAGTGCACTCCGGACGTCCCGGCCTGCTCGCGGGCATCGTCGGACAGGCCATCGGGGCCATGCGCGACCTCGGCGCCAGGTCGATCTCGGCCACGGTGGGTCCCTCCGTCTGCGGCCGGTGCTACGAGGTGCCCGAGGAGATGGCTCGAGCCGCTGCCGCCACGACCCCCGCCTCGGCGGCCCGGTCGTGGACGGGCACCACGGCGATCGACGTCGCGGCCGGCGTCGTGGAGCAGCTCGCCGAAGAGGGGGTGGGCGTCCAGTGGGTGCCCGGCTGCACCCGGGAGAGCGACGACCTCTACTCCTACCGCCGAGACGGGCGCACCGGCCGGTTCGCCGGAGTCGTGCTGCGCCGGTCGGTGACGGCATGACGCCGCCCTCCGGTGAGCGGCCCGTGGCACCCGACCAGCAACGCCTCGACGAGCTCCGCGGCAACCTGGCCGCCGTCCACGACCGCATCGGGCGCGGCTGCGACGCCGCCGGGCGCGACCCGCGCGAGGTCACCCTCGTCGTCGTCACCAAGTACTTCCCCGTCTCGGACGTCCTGCTGCTCCACCGGCTCGGGGTGCGCGACTTCGGCGAGAACCGTGACCAGGAGGCCGGCGAGAAGTTCCGCGCCGTCCGGGCCGCGCTGACCGAGGCCGGCGAGGACGACCTGACCCTGCACTTCATCGGTCAGCTCCAGAGCAACAAGGCAGGCCACGTCGCCGGCTATGCAGACGTCGTGCAGTCCGTCGACCGGTCGAAGATCGTGGGGGCCCTCGACCGCGGCGCGCACGCGGCCGACCGTCGGCTGCGTCTGCTCCTCCAGGTGAGCCTCGACGGCGACACGGCGCGTGGCGGCGTGCTCCCCGAGGAGGCGGCGCACCTCGCCGACGAGGTGGCGGGCCACGAGCTGCTCTCGCTCAAGGGTGTGATGGCCGTGGCGCCGCTCGGCGCCGATCCCGACGAGGCCTTCGCCCGGCTGCGCGAGGTCGGCGACGGCATACGGGCGCGTCACCCCGACGCTGACTGGCTCTCGGCGGGCATGAGCGCCGACCTCGAGGCGGGGCTCCGGCACGGGGCGACACACCTGCGTGTCGGCACCGCAATCCTCGGATCACGTCCGTCACTTCTGTAACGTCGGCACCGACCGCAATCGAGCGTTTGGGAGTTGGCCATGGCAGGGGCACTGCGCAAGACGATGGTGTACCTCGGACTCAGCGAGGAGGACCAGCGCCACGACCGTTACGACGACTACGACGCCTACGACGAGTCCGACCGCTACGACGACGAGCCCGAGCACACCGCTGCCGTGACGCAGCTGCCGACCAAGCGACCCGTCGCCGCGGTCGTCCGCGACGTGGAGGTGGGCTCGCTCAACCGCATCACCACGATCCACCCGCGCACCTACAACGAGGCCAAGAACATCGGTGAGTGGTTCCGCGACCAGGTGCCGGTCATCATGAACCTCAGCGACATGGACGACGCCGACGCCAAGCGCCTCGTCGACTTCGCCGCCGGCCTCGTCTTCGGCCTGCACGGGACCATCGAGCGGGTCACCTCCAAGGTCTTCCTCCTCTCGCCCGCCCACGTCGAGATCTCGGCCGACGAGCCCGAGACGCCCACCGCCTCCACCCGCGGCTTCTTCAACCAGAGCTGAGCAGCCGGTCCGAGAAGAGCCTTTCGGGGTCACGGTCGCGCATTGATCTCGACCCCGGTTCACACTCTCGCCCGCAGATCAGAGACACTGGCCGACATGGACGCGTTCTGGACCATCTACGGGGTGGTGGTCTTCACCTTCTTCATCGCCCTCATCGGTCGCTTCGTCATCGACTGGGTGCAGGTGCTGGCCCGCTCGTGGCGGCCCTCCGGGGTGGTCCTCGTCCTGGCCGAGGCGGTCTACACCGTCACCGACCCGCCCCTGCGAGCCCTCCGAAAGGTCATCCCGTCGCCGAACCTCGGTGGCGTCCGACTCGACCTCAGCTTCCTCGTCCTGATGTTGCTGACCTCTCTCGCCCTCAACGTGCCGAGCTTCTTCTGACCGTCGGCGTTCGTCGGATCTCGCGGTGCGGGAGACGACCAGCACGCCGATCCGTGAGGATGGCTTTGGTTCGTGACCGGAACGTTAGATACCGTTGACCCGAACCATTACGTCTGTATCGAGGTGACACATGGCGCTTACGCCGGAACAGGTGCTCAACAAGCACTTCCAGACCACGCAGTTTCGCCGTGGCTACGAGGAGCGGGACGTTGACGACTTCCTGGACGAGATCGTGGCGGAGATGCGCTCGCTCATCGAGCAGCGAGACGACTACCTGAAGCAGCTCAACGACTGCCGCGCGAGCAAGAACCAGTCTGCGGTGCGCGCCGACGGCGCGACCGCTGCCATGCCTGCCGTCGGGCGCCCCGGCGACGAGGCGAAGCTCGGTGGGCTCACCGCGAAGATCCAGGACGCCGAGCGTGCGTTCAAGGCAGCCACCGACCGTGCCGCCAAGGCCAAGGCCGACGCCGAGAACGCCGAGCGTGCGGCCAAGGAGCGCATCGAACGCGCCAAGGCCGAGGCGGAGCGTGCCGAGGCTGCCGCGAAGGCAGCGGTCGACTCGCAGGCCCTCAACGACGCCCAGGCCAAGCTGAACGGCCTGAACTCCCAGGTCGCCGAGGCCGAGGCCAAGCTCGCCAAGGCCCAGGAGAACGCCCGCGCCGCCGACGAGCGCGCCGCCAAGGCGCTCTCCGACGCCGAGGCCGCAGCGGCCGACGCCAAGCGCGTGCGCGACGAGGCCGCCGCCGACGCTCGGCGCCAGCGCGAGGAGGCCGCCAAGGCGCCCGCCGCTCCGGCTGCCGCTGCCGCCGCCGCGGCCCCCGACACGCAGGCCGTCTCGGGCAACCTCGACGCCGCAGGCGTCATCGCCCTCGCACAGCGACTGCACGACGAGCACGTCGCCGCCGGCGAGGCCAAGCGCAACGAGCTCATCACCGAGGCGGAGACCCGCCACCGTGACATGCTCGCCGCCGCACAGGCTCGCCACGACGAGCTCATCAACACCGGTCAGGCCCGTCACGACGAGGCCACGCAGCAGGCCGAGCAGCTGGCCGCCGCCGCGGCGACCCAGCGCGACCAGATGATCGCCGAGGCCACCTCGCAGCGCGACCAGATGATCGCCGAGGCCACGTCCAAGCGCGACCAGATGCTCAGCGACGCGAGCGCGCAGCGCGACCAGATGCTGACCGAGGCCCGCGAGCGCGCTACCGGCATGGTCGCCGAGGCGCAGCAGAAGAAGGCGGCGCTGCTCGAGGAGCTCGACAAGCAGAAGGGGCTGCTCGACCGCAAGATCTCCGAGCTGCGAGGCTTCGAGAAGAACTACCGCACCAACCTCAAGTCCTACATCGAGGGCCAGCTTCACGACCTCGACTCGAGCGTCCAGGAGCCGGCTCACGCCGGTGCCGGAGACGGCAACCAGGGCTGACCCCCACCCTCGAACAGACGCACGCAGGCCGTCCGGGAACCCTCCCGGGCGGCCTGCGTTGTACTCGAGGGGCGAACACTTCGGACGCATCTGCGTTTCGCGTTTGTGCACGCCCCGTGAGGGGCTTATTGTCAGCCCCACTTGTCAGCGTCGACGGCTCGAGCGACGGAGGATCTGATGGCGGCGAAGAAGACGACGGCAGCGGCGACCGCGGCCACCCGCTCGACCGCGACCAGCAGGACGCGGGCAGTGACGAGCACGAAGAGCACGTCGGCAGCGTCGAAACGCTCTGCGGCGCCATCGAAGGCTGCTGCAGCCCAGAGCCCCTCGAAGAACGGCTCCGCGAAAGCCGCCTCGAAGACCTCCGCGAAAGGCGGTGGCGCACGCACCGCCGTGGCACGCACTGCCGCGAAGGCTGCCGGTGCGGTGAAGGGCGCCGTCGCGCGAGCAGCGGGCCGCAAGGCGAGCAGTGCTCCCGCAGCCAAGGCACCTGCCAAGGCACCGACCAAGGCACCTGCCAAGGCGGCAACCAAGGCAGCAGCCAAGAAGTCGCCCGCCACGAAGAGCGCCACGAAGAGCGCCACGAAGAGCGCCACGAAGAGCGCGGCCAAGGCGGCAACCGTGAAGAAGGCCGCGCCCGCGAAGAGCGCGGCTGCCACGAAGAGTGCGACGGCCAAGCAGGCGGCCAAGGCCGCACCCGCGAAGACGTCGGCTGCGAAGGCCACCGCCAAGACCGCCGCCAAGACCGCCGCCAAGACCGCGCCCAAGACCGCGTCGAAGCCGACGGCGAAGACGACGACCAAGACGACGACCAAGACGACGACGACGACGGCGAAGAAGGCGGCCACCACGAAGAAGGCCGCCGCGAAGAGTGCATCCGGGGTGACCGCCCGCACGTCCCCCCGAACCGCAGCGGCCGGAAAGCCGTCTCCCACGACATCCACCCGAGCGGGTGCGGCGAGCACGAAGTCCGCCGCGAAGGCCCCCGCCACGCGTACGAAGAAGGCAGCAGTGACGACGAGCTCAACCGCAGGTCCCCGCTCCAGCGCGACGAAGACCGCGACGAAGACGGCAAGCAAGCCCAGCGCCCGCGCCATCGCCGAGCGCCTGAGGGTCAAGGACGACGAGTCCCCCTGGAGCGAGGACGAGATCCGCGAGGTGCGCGAGGTCCTGGTCGAGGAGATCGAGCAGCACCGGGTCGAGCTCAAGCTCGCCGAGGACGAGCTCGACGACCTGCTCCGGGCCTCGGGTGACGGCGCCGGCGACGACCAGGCCGACGCCGGTGCCAAGACGGCCGAGCGTGAGCACGAGATCTCCGTGGCCGCCAACGCCCGCGCGAGCCTGCGCCAGGCCGAGCACGCGCTCGAGCAGCTCGAGGCCGGCACGTACGGCATCTGCGAGAACTGCGGCAACCCGATCGGCAAGCTTCGACTTCAGGCCCGTCCTCGTGCGACCCTGTGCATGACATGCCAGCAGAAGCAGGACCGCCACTGACGCCAGATCACGCCACGTCGACGCCCCGAGCGGGCGTCGATGGCGTGTCCACCACGACCACCGACGAGACCGTGAGCTCGACCCCTCCCGACGAGAGCCGCCCGACGCCAGCCCGGCGCCAGCGCCTCTTCGTCGTCCTCGGGGTCGTCGCGGTGCTCGCCTACCTCAGCGACCAGCTCACCAAGCTGGTCGCGCTCGACGTCCTCGCCGACGGCGAGCCACGGCCGTTCATCGGCGAGTTCATCCGCTTCAAGCTCATCGGCAACCCCGGCGCGGCGCTGTCGCTCGGCTCCGGCAACACGTGGGTGATGACGGGCATCGCGATCGCCGTGCTCGTGGCGATCGTCGTCGTCGCGCGCCAGCTGGGCTCGCGCGCCTGGGCGGTTGCCCTCGGCCTGCTGCTCGGGTCGGCCATCGGCAACCTCACCGACCGCTTCGTGCGGCCGCCGGGTGGTGGCCAGGGCCACGTCGTCGACTTCATCGACTACAACCGGTGGTTCATCGGCAACGTCGCCGACATCTGGATCGTCAGCGCGGCCGGCCTCATCGTGGTGCTCGCGCTCGTCGGCATCGGCGTCGACGGTCGCCGTGAGCACGGTTCGTCGAAGGCTGACGGCGACACCTCCGGTGGGCGGCGCGACGATGCCTGACGTGCGCACCCTTCTCGTTCCCGACGGGCTCGAGGGAGAGCGCGTCGACGCCGGCGTCGCCCGCCTCTTCGGGGTCTCACGCACCAAGGCGGCCGACCTCGCCGCCGACGGCCACGTCGTCGTCGACGGCAAGACCGTCGCGAAGTCCGAGCGGCTCTCGGCCGGTGCGATGCTCGAGGTGTCGCTGCCCGCCGCCGAGCAGAGCCCCAGCATCGCGGTGATCGCGCAGCCCGTGCCCGGCATGACGATCGTCCACGACGACGACGACATCGTCGTGGTCGACAAGCCCGTGGGCGTCGCGGCGCACCCGAGCCTGAACTGGACCGGGCCCGACGTCGTCGGGGGACTGGCCGCCGCCGGCTACCGCATCTCCACCTCGGGCGCCCCGGAGCGACAGGGCATCGTGAGCCGGCTCGACGTCGGCACGTCGGGCCTCATGGTGGTCGCGAAGAGCGAGTACGCCTACTCGCGCCTCAAGCAGATGTTCCGCAGCCGCCAGGTCGACAAGACCTACCACACCCTCGTGCAGGGGTTGCCCGACCCGCTCGTCGGCACGGTCGACGCGCCCATCGGCCGGCGTCCCGGGGCGGAGTTCAAGTTCGCGGTGATGAGCACCGGCAAGCCGTCGGTCACGCACTACGAGGTGCTCGAGGCGTTCCGGCACGCGAGCCTGCTCGAGGTCCACCTCGAGACCGGGCGCACCCACCAGATCCGCGTCCACATGGCCGCCCTGAAGCACCCGTGCTGCGGCGACCCGCTCTACGGCGCCGACCCGAAGCTCGCCGCGCGCCTCGGGCTCGACCGCCAGTGGCTGCACGCCACGGGGCTCGGCTTCGAGCACCCCGGCACGGGTCAGTACGTCCACTTCGAGAGTGCCTACCCCGAGGACCTGCAGCGCGCGCTCGACATCGTCGCGACGCTCTGATCCTTCACCCTCGAGCAGAGGGTGAAGCCTGCCGTCGGCGGGAGCCGTATGCCGTCGCCGACACCCCCGACGACACGCGCGGGGGCGTCGGTGGCCGGGCTTAGACTCGTCCACGATGTCGACCGAAGCAGCCCCGCGCAACGACCAGAACTTCGTGCACCTCCACGTGCACACGGAGTACTCCATGCTCGACGGTGCGGCCCGCATCGGCGACCTCTTCTCCGAGGCGGCGCGCATGGGCATGCCGGCGCTGGCGACGACCGACCACGGCTACGTGTTCGGCGCCTACGAGTTCTGGAAGAAGGCGCAGGGCACGGGCGTCAAGCCGATCATCGGGGTCGAGGCCTACATCACGCCGGGCACGCACCGCACCGACCGCACCAAGGTCAGCTGGGGCGACGGGGGCCGCGACGACATCTCGGGCAGCGGCGCCTACACGCACATGACGATGCTCGCCCAGAACAACGAGGGCATGCACAACCTGTTCCGGATGAGCTCCATCGCGAGCCTCGACCAGGTGTACACGAAGTGGCCGCGCATCGACCGCGAGCTGCTCTCGACCTACGGCAAGGGCCTGATCGTCACCACCGGGTGCCCGTCGAGCGAGATCCAGACCAAGCTCCGTTTCGGCATGTACGACGAGGCCCGCGAGGTCGCCGGCGAGCTGCGCGACATCTTCGGCAACGAGAACGTCTACGTCGAGCTCATGGACCACGGCCTCGACATCGAACGGCGCACCCAGAAGGACCTCATCCGACTGGCCCGCGATCTCAAGCTGCCGCTCGTCGCCACCAACGACCTCCACTACACCCGAGCCGAGGACGCCAAGGCGCACGCGGCCCTGCTCTGCGTGCAGTCCGGCTCGACCCTGATGGACCCCAACCGGTTCAAGTTCGACGCCGACGACTTCTACCTCAAGTCCGCCCAGGAGATGCGCCACCTGTGGCGCGAGCTGCCCGAGGCCTGTGACAACACGCTGCTCATCGCCGAGCGCTGTGAGGTCTCCTTCACCGAGGGCGAGGGCCGCTACATGCCGCGGTTCCCCTGCCCCGAGGGCGAGGACGAGACGTCGTGGTTCATCAAGGAGGTCGAGACCGGCCTGCAGCGGCGCTTCCCCGAGGGGGTGCCCGACTACGCCCGCAAGCAGGCGGCCTTCGAGGAGGACGTCATCGTCTCCAAGGGCTACCCCGGCTACTTCCTCGTCGTCGCCGACTTCATCAACTGGGCCAAGCGCAACGGCATCCGCGTCGGCCCCGGCCGCGGCTCCGGTGCGGGTTCGATGTGCGCCTACGCGATGGGCATCACCGACCTCGACCCGGTGCCGCACGGACTCATCTTCGAGCGGTTCCTCAACCCCGAGCGCATGTCGATGCCCGACTTCGACGTCGACTTCGACGAGCGCCGGCGCGGTGAGGTCATCAAGTACGTCACGGAGAAGTACGGCTCCGAGCGCGTCGCGCAGATCGTCACCTACGGCACCATCAAGGCCAAGCAGGCCGTCAAGGACGCCAGCAGAGTCATGGGCCACCCGTTCGCGGTCGGCGAGCAGCTGACCAAGGCGATGCCGCCCGACGTCATGGGCAAGGGCGTGCCGCTCTCCGAGATCTACAACCCTGAGCACAAGCGCTACAACGAGGGCGTCGACTTCCGGGCGCTCGTGCAGACCGAGAAGCACTTCCAGGACGTCGTCGACACCGCCAAGGGCCTCGAGGGCCTGAAGCGCCAGTGGGGCGTCCACGCAGCTGGCGTCATCATGAGCAGCGAGCCGCTCGTCGACGTCATCCCCATCATGAAGCGGTTGCAGGACGGCCAGGTCATCACGCAGTTCGACTACCCGAGCTGCGAGTCGCTCGGCCTGGTCAAGATGGACTTCCTCGGCCTGCGCAACCTCACGATCCTCGACGACGCCATCGAGAACATCAAGGTCAACCGCGACGAGGACATCGACCTCGACGCCCTGTCCAAGGACATGAGCGACAAGGCCACCTACGACCTGCTCGGTCGCGGTGACACGCTCGGTGTCTTCCAGCTCGACGGTGGCGGCATGCGGGCGCTGCTGCGCCTCATGCAGCCCGACAACTTCGAGGACATCTCGGCCGCCCTCGCGCTCTACCGGCCGGGCCCGATGGGTGTCAACGCCCACACGAACTTCGCGCTGCGCAAGAACGGCAAGCAGGAGCTCATCCCGCTCGACCCGCAGCTGAAGGGCAAGCTCCAGCAGGAGATGATCGACGCCCTCGACCCGATCCTCGGCATGACCTACGGCCTGGTCATCTACCAGGAGCAGGTCATGGAGATCGCCCAGAAGCTCGCGGGCTACACCCTCGGCAACGCCGACCTGCTCCGCCGCGCGATGGGCAAGAAGAAGAAGGAGGTCCTCGACGCCGAGTACGTCCCCTTCTCCGAGGGCATGAAGGCCAAGGGCTTCAACGAGGCGTCGATCGCGGCCCTGTGGGGCGTCCTCGTCCCGTTCTCCGACTACGCGTTCAACAAGGCGCACACCGCGGCCTACGGCCTCGTGTCCTACTGGACCGGCTACCTCAAGGCCAACTACCCCGCCGAGTACATGGCGGCGCTGCTGACGAGCGTGCGCGACGACAAGGACAAGTCGGCGCTCTACCTCAACGAGTGCCGCCACATGGGCATCAAGGTGCTGCCGCCCGACGTCAACGAGTCGGTCGCCAACTTCGCCGCCGTCGGCACCGACATCCGCTTCGGGCTCGCCGCCATCCGCAACGTCGGCCTGCCGGTCGTTCAGGCCATCGTCAAGGCCCGTGAGGAGAAGGGCGCCTTCGCCTCGTTCAAGGACTTCCTCTCGAAGGTGCCGGCGGTCGTCTGCAACAAGCGCACCATCGAGTCGCTCATCAAGGGCGGCGCCTTCGACTCGCTCGGCGAGAGTCGGCGCGGCATGGTCGAGGTGCACGAGCGCTACATCGACGCCCTCGTCGAGGTGAAGAAGCAGGAGGCCATCGGCCAGGACAGCCTCTTCGGCAGCTTCGACGAGGCCGACACGGGGGCCGCCGACGGGCCGGGGGCCTTCGACGGCCTTCCGCCCGTGCCGTCGATGGAGTGGGACAAGGCGACACTGCTCTCGTTCGAGCGCGAGATGCTCGGTCTCTACGTCAGCGACCACCCGCTCTTCGGCATCGAGCACATCCTCGCCACGCACGCCGACACCTCGATCGCCTCGCTCATGGGCGACGACCCCAAGGCCGACGGCACTCCCGTCACGGTCGCGGGCCTCATCACGAGCCTTCAGCTCAAGCGCACCAAGAAGGGCGACCTCTGGGCCATCGCCACGGTCGAGGACCTCGACGGCGCCATCGAGTGCCTCTTCTTCCCGTCCGCCTACATGACCTACTCGACGATGCTCGCCCAGGACACGGTGTGCGCCGTCAAGGGCCGCATCAGCGCCCGCGACGACTCGATCTCGATCTTCGCCCAGGAGCTGACGATCCCCGACATCAAGGAGGGGCCGCGCGGTCCGGTCGTGCTGACGCTGCCGCTCGGGCGAGCCACCCCGGCGGTGGCCGAGAGCCTCAAGCGTGTGCTCGGTGAGCATCCCGGAGCGACCGAGGTCCAGGTCAAGCTGACGCAGCCGGGCCGGTCGGTGCTCATGTCGCTCGACGACTCGCTGCGCGTCAACGCGACGTCCGCGCTCTTCGGCGACCTCAAGGCTCTGCTCGGTCCGGCGTGCCTGAGCTGACGTGAGCCCGATGACGGCGGCCGACCGCAAGCGCTTTCGCCGGGCGCGGATGGCCGCCCTCGGGCTCGCCCCCGCTCTGGGCGGTCCCGCCGGCCCGGTGTCGGCCCTCGGCGTCGCCCGCAGCCTCGGCGCCCTCCAGGCCCAGGACTACGGCAGCGGCGTCTGGTCGCTCGGCGTGCGCTCAGGCCTCACCCTCGCCGAGGTCGAGCAGGCCGTCGAGCGCCGTGAGATCGTTCGCACCTGGCCGATGCGTGGCACCATCCACTGGGTGCCGGCCGAGGACGCCCGTTGGATGTGCCAACTGCTCGCGGCCCCGCGCAGCACGGCGCTCGCCACCCGCTACGCCCAGCTGGGCATCGGCGAGTCCGACATCGAGCTCTCCGGGCGCCTCTTCGAGGAGCACCTGGCCGAGCCGATGAGCCGCCCCGACGTCGTCGCGCTGCTCGTCGACGCCGACATCGACCCCACCGACCAGCGGGCCTACCACCTCGTGGGTCACCACTGCATGACCGGGCTGCTCTGCCAGGGGCCCGTCATCGGCAAGCAGCCCAGCTTCGTGCTCATCGACAGCTGGGTTCCCCACTCGCGCAAGCTCTCTCGCGAGGAGGGCTTGGCAGTCATGGCCGAGAGGTACCTCCGTGGCCACGGCCCGGTCACCGAGAAGGACTTCGCGGGCTGGCTGCTCAAGCCTCTCGGGATCGCGCGCGAAGCACTCGCCCTCGTCGAGCAGCAGGTCGTCCGCGAGCAGCTCGACGGCCAGGTGTGGCTGTCGCACGTCGACGCGGCCCAAGATCCCGCTGGCGGCTCGGACGCGCCGGAAGCCCTGGGGCACAGCGGAGTCCACCTGCTGCCGCAGTGGGACGAGTTCCTCCTCGGCTACAAGACCCGTGACGTCACGCTGCCGCCCGAGCACTTCCACCGGGTCGTCCCGGGCCGCAACATGGTCTTCAAGCCCACCCTCGTTGTCGACGGCGAGGTGGCCGGCACGTGGCGACGTCGGCAACGGTCGCGGCAGACGGTGCTCGAGGTCCTGCCGTTCGTGCCGCTGGGCAAGGCGAGGTGGCGCGACGTGGAGCGGGCGGCGACGGCATACGGCCGGTTCCTCGGAGCCGACGTCGACGTCGTGTGCCTCGACACCGCTGAGGTGGGCTGAGTGGCACGTGGCGCCATCCCGCCGTCTCCGCTGCCCCCGCGCCACGGCGTCGACGCCCAACGCTTCCGTATGCCGCAGGGCGGGCCGTGGTCGTCCCTGCGCGACCACCTCGTGGAGCGGCTCGCCCCCGGGCTGCCGCCCGACGAGGTCGACCGCATGCTGGTGACCGGCGAGTTCGTCGACGCCGCCGGGACGCCCGTCCAACCGGACGCTCCGTTCGTGCCGCAGTCGGTCGTGTGGGCCCACCGCGACCTGCCGGTCGAGGTGGCCCACCCCGAGGAGCTCGTCGTCCTCCACCGTGACGACCGCATCGTCGTCATCGACAAGCCGCACGACATGGCGACGATGCCGCGCGGCCGCCACGTCGTGCAGAGCGCGCTCGCTCGCACGCGGGTGCTCACCGGGCTCGACCGGCTGACCCCTGCCCACCGGCTCGACCGGCCCACGGCGGGCGTGCTGATGTTCACGACCGAGCAGCGGTGGCGCGGCGCCTACCAACGGATCTTCGCCGAAGGACTCGCGCACAAGGAGTACCTCGCTGTCGCTCCCGTGCGCGACGACCTCGCCCTCCCGCTCGTGCGACGCACGCACCTGATCAAGCAGCACGGCACCCACCAGGCCCACGAGGTCCCGGGAGCCGAGCCCAACGCCGAGACGCTCGTCGAGCTGCTCGACACGGCCCGAGGCCTCCGCGCCGAGTCGGGCGCCGAGGTCGGGCTCTACCGCCTGACGCCTCGCACCGGGCGCACCCACCAGCTGCGCTGCCAGCTCGACGGTCTCGGCATCCCGATCCTCGACGACCCGCTCTACCCGGTCGAGGTCGACGTGGCCCTCGACGACTTCTCCCGGCCCCTGCAGCTGCTCGCCGCCGTCCTGGCCTTCGATGACCCCGTCGACGGCCGACCCCGGCGGTTCGTCACGCGGCGTCGACTGGCGGCCTGGCCCGGCCCTTGGCCGGCCCTCTGATCGTCCCTCTGATCGTCCCTCCGATCGTCCCTCTGATCGTCGTCGAGGCGGAGCCGCTTCCCTGTCGCCGGCCGTTCAGCAGGGCGACGGGATCTCGACGCGCGAGACGGCGGGACCCCGTCTAGGGTGACCCGCAGACCGAGCGGAAGAGCCGGTCCCAGGGAGGATCTTCAATGCGTCAATCTCGTCCTGCCCTGCGTCGGGTCGCCGCGGTCACCACCGCTGCGCTCGCCGTGGGCATCACCCCCTTCGTCGCGGCCGGACCGGCCTCAGCGGCACCCCCGAGCGAGCTGTTCTTCAGCGAGTACGTCGAGGGCTCGAGCAACAACAAGGCTCTCGAGATCTACAACGGCACCGGTGCCACGGTCGACCTCGCCGCGGCCGGTTACACCGTGTTCATGTCGTTCAACGGTGGCACCACGACCGGCACGGTGCCGCTGACCGGAAGCGTCGCCAACGGCGACGTGTACGTCTTGGCCGCCTCGACCGCGTCTGCCCAGATCCTCGCGCAGGCGGACCAGACGACCTCTGCGTCGCTGTACAACGGCGACGACGCGATCGTCCTCCGGAAGGGTTCCGCGTCGGTCGACGTCATCGGGCAGATCGGGGTCGACCCCGGCTCCGAGTGGGGTTCCGGCCTCACCTCGACCATGGACAACACCCTGCGCCGCAAGGCGTCGGTCACCGCCGGCGACACGAACGGCTCCGACGCCTTCGACCCCGCCGCACAGTGGGACGGCTACGCCGTCGACACCTTCGACGGCCTCGGCAGCCACGCGGTCGACAGCGGTCCGGCGGACGACGTGGCGCCCACCGTCTCCTCGACCACGCCGAGCCAGGGCAGCACGAACGTCGTTCCCGGTGCGAACGTCTCGGTCACGTTCTCCGAGCCGGTCACCGCTCCTGCGAGCGCGTTCTCCCTCGTCTGCTCGGTGGGCGGTGCGAGGGCCTTCACGCTGAGCCAGACGGCGCAGACGACCTACACGCTCGACCCGACGTCGGACTTCGCAGCCGGCGACTCCTGCACCCTGACCGTCTCGAGAGGCGCTGTCGCCGACGTCGACACCATCGACCCGCCCGACACCCTCGCGGCCGACTTCGTGCTGCGCTTCTCCACGCCGGCCGGCAACCCCTGCGAGGCGTCGATCACGCCGATCCCCGAGATCCAGGGCACCGGAGCCACGAGTCCGCTCGTCGGCCGCTCGGTGACGACGCGCGGCGTCGTCGTGGGCGACTACGAGGGCGCGTCACCGGCGCTGCGCGGCTTCTTCATCCAGGACCCGGCCGGTGACGACGACCACGCGACGTCAGACGGCCTCTTCGTCTTCGAGGGCAGCAACGCCGACACCGTCAAGGTGGGCGACCTCGTCACGGTGACGGGTGCCGTCGGCGAGAACCAGGGCCAGACCCAGATCAGCCTGCCGCCCGGGGCCGCGCCGTCCGTGTGCGGCACCGGCTCCGTGACGCCCACCGAGGTCCGTCTTCCCGTCGAGTCCGCCACGACCCTCGAGCAGTTCGAGGGCATGCTCGTGACGCTCCCGCAGCCGATGAGCGTCACCGAGCACTTCCAGCTCGGTCGCTTCGGCCAGGTGACGCTCTCGCAGGGCGGCCGCCTCGAGCAGCCGACCAACGTCGCCGCCCCGGGTGCCGACGCAGCCGCGGTCCAGACCGCCAACAACCTGCGCAAGATCATCCTCGACGACACCTCGCAGGCCCAGAACGTCGACCCCATCGTCTTCGGGCGCGGTGGTCAGCCCCTCACGGCCGGCAACACGCTGCGCGGTGGTGACACCGTCACCGGTCTCAAGGGTGTGCTCACCTTCACCTGGGGTGGCAACAGCTCGAGCCCGAACGCCTACCGGATCCGCCCGGTGAACCCCCAGGCGCGCGTCGACTTCCAGCCGACCAACCCGCGGCCGACCAGTGCTCCGGGCGTGGGCGGGCAGACCCGCGTCGTGGGCATGAACCTGCTGAACTTCTTCAACACCCTCGACACCACGGGCAACAACTGCACCGGGGGCACGACCGGCGCGCCGATGGACTGCCGCGGCGCCAACACCACCGCCGAGTTCGACCGGCAGTGGCGCAAGACGGTTGCGGCCGTGTCCGGCACGGAGGCGGACGTCGTCGCCTTCATGGAGATGGAGAACGACGGCTACGGAGCCACGAGTGCCGAGCAGTTCCTCGTCGACCGACTCAACGAGGCCGACGGGGAGGGCACGTGGTCGTTCATCGACGCGGACGCCCGCACGGGCCAGGTCGACGCGCTGGGCAGCGACGCGATCAAGGTCGGCATGCTCTACAAGCCGAAGGCCGTGACGCCGGTCGGCACCACGGCAGCGCTCAACACCGTCGACTTCGTCAATGGTGGCGACTCCGCCCCGCGCAACCGCCCGTCCCTGGCGCAGGCCTTCCGCGACAACACGACCGGCGGCACCTTCGTGGCCGTGGCCAACCACCTCAAGAGCAAGGGCTCGGCCTGTGCCGCGCCCGACGCCGGCGACGGCCAGGGCAACTGCAACGCCGTCCGGGTGCGCTCGGCCCAGCTCCTCGCGGAGTGGCTCGCCGGCGACCCGACCGGCACGGGTGACCCCGACGTGCTCGTCCTCGGCGACATGAACTCCTACGCCAAGGAGGACCCGATCACCACGCTCGAGAAGGCCGGGTTCACCAACCTCATCGAGCAGCGCAACGGGCGCGAGGCGTACTCGTACGCCTTCGACGGGCAGTGGGGCTACCTCGACCACGCGCTCGGCTCGGCCTCGATCGGCGGTCAGGTGGCCGGGGTGGCCGACTGGCACATCAACGCCGACGAGCCGTCGATCCTCGACTACAACACCGAGTTCAAGACGGCGAACCAGATCGGCACGCTGTACGCGCCGGACGAGTACCGCATCTCCGACCACGACCCGGTCGTCGTCGGTCTGGACCTGACGAACGCCGCCCCCGTCGTCGGCGACGTCACGGGGCCGTCGGCCGCGACCTCGGTCGGCAGCCCGGTGGAGGTCGGTGCGACCTTCTCCGACGCGGACCGTCTCGACACCCACACCGCGTCGATCTCCTGGGGCGACGGCGCCGTGACCGCCGGCACCGTCGCGGGCTCGGCGGCCGCCGGCAACCACGTCTACACGGCTGCCGGCGAGTACACGGTGACGGTCACCGTCACCGACCAGTGGGGTCACAGCGACGCGGGCACGACGACCGTCGTGGTCTACGACCGCGCGGCCGGGTTCCTCACGGGCGGCGGCTGGTTCACGTCGCCGAAGGGCGCCGTGACCGGCGACCCCGCCGCCACGGGCAAGGCACAGTTCGAGGTGTCGGCGCAGTACGCCGCGGGTGCGACCCGGCCCGACGGCTCCCTCACGCTGGCGACGCCCGGGCTCACGCTCGCCTCCACGGGCCTCGACTGGCTCGTCGTGACGGGCGACACCGCGCGCCTCGCCGGCACCGCCACCGTCGGCGGCCTGCCGGGCCGCCGGTTCGAGGTGACCGCGGTCGACGCGGCCAGCGGCGACACGATGCGTGTCGTCGTGCGCGACGCCTCGGGCGCGGTCGTCTACGACAGCGGCACCCAGCGCGTCCAGGGCCAGGTCAAGGTCCACTGACCGGGTCAGCCGCTGGAGCACGGCCCGGGATCCTCGTGATCCCGGGCCGTCCCGCATCAACCGGACGCCAATGCTCTACCTCCGGCGTGGCCCCGACTGGGTGGTGGCAGCCTCGAACGGCGGCGCCGACTGGGAGCCCGGCTGGTGGCTAGCACCTGTGGCGCCGGCTCGACGAGCACGTCTTCGACGACGACGGCTAGCAGGCCAAGGTCAGCCGCACGATCGCCCTGGTCGTGCTCGCTCCCGTGACCGCCTGACGCGGCCGCGACCCGGCTGCCCAGGGAGTTGACCCCGTCCTCCTAGACTGCTCGGATGCTGGAGCCCCCCGTCGCGCGTCGCGACCCCGTCGTCCGCGAGCACCACGGCGACCGCTTCGAGGACCCGTACGCCTGGATGGCGGACCGCGACGGTGACGAGCTGCGCGAGCTGCTCGCCGCCGAGAACGCGTGGGCGACCCAGTGTACCGAGCACCTGCGGCCCCTCGCCGACCAGGTCTTCGAGGAGTTCCGCTCGCGGATCGAGGAGACCGACCTCTCGGTGCCGGTGCGCCACGACCGCTGGTGGTACTACTCGCGCACCGTCGAGGGCGAGCAGTACGCCGTCGAGGCTCGGGTGCTTGCGGCAGACCATCCGCAGCGTCCCGTGCTCGAGGACGGCCGCCCGCCGGCGGGGGAGCAGGTGCTGCTCGACCAGAACGTGGAAGGCCGCGACCACGAGTTCTTCGCCGTCGGAGCCAGCGAGGTGTCGCCCGCGGGGGACCTGCTCGCGTATGCCGTCGACGTCGTGGGCGACGAGCGCTACGACGTGCACGTGCGGCGCATCGCGGACGGGGAGCAGCTCGACGACTCGGTCCGCCGCACCGGTGGCTCGCTGGCGTGGTCTCTCGACCAGCGCCAGCTCTTCTACACCAAGGTCGACGACGCGTGGCGCCCGCACCAGGTGTGGCGTCACGAGGTCGGCACCCCCGCAGAGGCCGACGTGCTGGTCCACGAGGAGACGGACGAGCGGTTCTTCGTCGGGGTCGGCACCTCGCGCGACGACCGACTCGTCATCATCGCCATCGGCTCGAAGACGACGAGCGAGTTCCGCCTCCTCGACGCCGACGACCCGTTGGGCAGGCCCCGGGTCGTCGCGCCACGCAGGCAAGGTGTCGAGTACGACATCGAGCCGTTCGGCGAGCAGCTGCTCGTCACCCACAACGCGAACCGGGTGAACTTCGAGCTCGCCGTCGCCCCCGTCACGTGCACCTCGGCCGACGAGTGGGTGCCGCTAGGGGTCACCACTGAGGACGAGTACGTCACGGGCGCGGAGGGTTTCGACGACTTCATCGCCGTCTCGCTGCGGCGTGAGGGCGGCACGGGCATCCGCGTCGTGCTGCGCGACGCGCAGGCGCCTAACGGCCTCGGCGAGGCGCACGACATCGCGGTCGGTGAGCCCATCGGCACGCTGCTCGTCGGCGTCAACCCCGAGGCGAGCACCCGCACGCTGCAGGTCGTTCACGAGTCGCTCGTCACGCCCCGCACGGTCGAGGACTACGACGTGCACGCCCGCACCTTCACGCTGCTCAAGCAGCAGCACGTGCGCGGCGATGTCGACCTCGGCCGATACCGGCAGCGGCGCGAGTGGGCCACGGCTCCGGACGGCACCCGCATCCCGATCTCCGTCGTGCACCGCGACGACGTCGTGGCCGACGGCACCGCACCCGGGCTGCTCAACGCGTACGGCGCCTACGGCATCGCCAGCGACCCCTGGTTCTCGGTGCTGCGCCTCTCGCTGCTCGACCGTGGCTGGGTCTTCGCGATCGCCCACGTGCGCGGCGGGTCGGAGATGGGTCGGACCTGGTACGACGACGGCAAGCTCGAGGCCAAGCCCAACACGTTCAGCGACTTCGTCGCCTGCGCCGACCACCTCATCGAGACCGGCATCGTCGCCCCCGACCGGCTTGCGGCAGAGGGTGGTTCGGCCGGTGGCCTGCTCATCGGCGCCGTCGTCAACCAGGCGCCTGACCGCTTCCGGTTCGTCCACGCGCAGGTGCCCTTCGTCGACGCCCTGAGCTCGGTGCTCGACCCCAGCCTGCCGCTCACGGTCGTCGAGTGGGAGGAGTGGGGCAACCCCGTCGACGACCCGGCGGCATACGCCCTGATCCGCTCGTACACGCCGTACGAGAACGTGCGCCCGGGCCCCCGGCCGAGCATCCTCGTGACGGCAGGTCTCGACGACACGCGGGTCCTCGTGACCGAGCCGGCCAAGTGGGTGGCAGCGATGCGCCACGCCGACCGGGCCGCGCCGGAGGGGACGAGGACGCCGCAGCTGCTCTTCCGCACCGAGATGGCGGCCGGTCACGGTGGCCGCTCGGGTCGCTACGACCTCTGGCGCCAATGGGCCTGGGAGACGGCCGTGCTCATCGACCAGACGTCGTGAGCACGGCCGTCCCGAACCAGCCGGTCGTGGCGGTCAGGAGCCCCAGATCGAGGTGACCCACTCGGGGTGGTCGACGAACGGGTTCCGGTTGTGCTGCCAGGTGTCGTAGATGACCTGGTTGCGACGCTTCTCGAACGCGTCGGGCGGGTCCTGCAGGTTCCACTGCTTGAGCACCGACAGCTTGCCGATGTACGGGGCGGTGCCGTTGTTCACCGACTCGTTGGGCTCGAGGTCGGGCCACGCGTCGTCGCCCTCGTAGCGCACGGCCATGTAGAAGATCATCCGCGCGACATCACCCTTGACCGCGTCGCGCGGCTGGAACGAGTCGGCGTCGCGGAGACAGCCGGTGCACTGTGCGACCGCTCCGCCGCCGTTGTCGAAGTCGAGGTTGCCGCGGTCGCTGTTGACGGTGACGTCCTCAGGGCGCAGGTGGTGGACGTCGGTGCCGGGCCCGTTGGCGGTGCCGAAGTCGCCGTGGCTCTTCGCCCAGACGTGCTCACGGTTCCACTGGTCGACGCCGCCGCCGTTGTCGGACTTGGCGATGGAGCGGCCCGAGTAGATCTCGACGACGTTGTTCGTGTTGTTCGGGTCCTGGTCGGTGTCCTTGAGCGCGGTCCAGACCTGGTCGTAGGTGAGCACCGTCTGCGTCCTGATGATGCCGTGCAGCGAGGTCCGCAGCGCCGACCCGCTCTTGCCGACGGCGGATGCGTAGTACGTCGAGTCGTAGGGCCCTCTCGTGCTGGTCGGAGTGCCGGTCGAGGTGGTCGAGGTGGTCGTGGTCGGCGGCGGTGTCGTTCCCGACCCGCTGCTGAAGGCGAAAGCCGTCGTGCCCGTCATGCCGGGGTGCGAGAAGTAGGCGGAGAGCGCGCCGGTGACGTCGATCTGGCGGCCCATGAGCGACGGGTTGGTTCTCAACCCCCAGGCGGCACGGAAGGCCGAGGGGATCTGCACGTAGAGCATCCGGCTCGTCGAGGTCTCCGACGCGGAGTCGGCGACGGCGAGGGCGTAGTCGTTGGGGAACCCGGACGTGACGACGGTGCTCGTCGCGGTGGGCTGGCCGACGACGTAGCCGCGCACGGTGGCGCTCTGGCCCGTCTGGCCTGCGATGGCCTGCGACACGGTGAGCGGGGCTGCGGCGACGGCTGCCGGGGCGGCCGGTGCCACGGCGGGAAGGGGCAGCGCCGAGGCCGGCGCGCCGGCGGCAGCCGTCAGCGCGACGCTGGCCGGCACGACGGCGACGACGGCACCGGCGAGGGCCGCGGCGAGGCGGCGCCGGGGGATGACGACGGGCACGGGTTCTCCTGTCGGGTGGGGGCGCAGCGACCCGGTCGGGAAGCGGCCCGACGAGCGTGGCGGACGCGCGGTGGGCGACGGGTCAGCCGTTGGTCAGTCCTTGCCCTGTCGCGGGTCAGGATTCCGTAGGCGCACCGCCGCACGGTCTCGTGGCGACGGGAGTTCACGCCGCGTTGGCGTGCGGGAGGCGGAAGAAGGGGTGCCGCGTCATCCGCCGCCCCTACCGTCCGCTCATGGGTGACACCGCGCTCGAGCTCGTCAGCACCGTCATGACGTCGCCCTGGCTCTACGTCCTCCTCGTCGGCCTGGCGGTGCTGGACGCCTTCCTGCCCCTCGTGCCGAGCGAGACCGCCGTGCTGCTGGCCGGCACCTTCGCGGCCGGCCACGGGCCCGACCTCGCGCTGGTCGTGGTCGCCGGCGCTGCCGGCGCCGTCGCCGGCGACCACGTGGCGTATGCCGTCGGGCGGGCGCTGGGGACCCGCGTCCTCTCCCGCGTCCGCCCGGGCACGCGTACGGCGAGGGCTCACGCGTGGGCCGCGGGGGCGACGGCTCGAGCGGGTGGCCCGGTCCTCGTGGGCGCGCGCTTCGTGCCGGGGGGCCGCACGGCGACGACGCTCACGATGGGGGCGACCGGCTTCCCGATGCGACGCTTCGCCGCCTACGACTCGGTGGCCTGCGTCCTGTGGGCGAGCTGGTGCTCGGGCGTCGGCTACGTCGGCGGTCGCGTCTTCGCCGACCACCCTTTCGTGGGCGCTGCCGCCGGCACGGTGCTGGCGCTCCTCGTCGGTCTCGTGGCGGCCCTCGCGCACCGGCGCTCCACCGCTCGCTGAGACGTGGCGTCGGGCACCTCCGCGCGGCTTTTAGACTTGGGGCCATGATGTCTTCCCTCGACCTGCGCGGACGCACGCTCGACGTGCGCTTCCTGCGCCGGGCCCTGCCCCGAGCCGAGTTCGACGTCACGGCCGCCCTCGAGCAGGTGCGGCCGATCTGCGAGGACGTCGAGCATCGAGGAGCCGCGGCGCTGCGCGACCTCGGCGAGCGCTTCGACGGCGTGCGCCCCGGCCACCTGCGCGTGCCACGCGCCGTGCTCCGGTCGGCGCTCGACCGCCTCGACCCCGACCTCCGCGCGGCGCTCGAGGAGTCGATCCGTCGCGCCCGCCTCGTGCACGCCGACCAGCGCCGCACCGACACCGTGACCCAGGTCGTGCCCGGCGGCACCGTCACCGAGCGCTGGGTGCCGGTCGACCGGGTCGGCCTCTACGTGCCCGGCGGCCTCGCGGTCTACCCGAGCAGCGTCATCATGAACGTCGTGCCGGCGCAGCTCGCCGAGGTGGGTTCGCTCGCGGTCGCGTCCCCGCCGCAGCGCGAGAACACCGGTGAGTTCGCCGGCTACCCCAACCCGACGATCCTCGCCGCGTGCGCGCTGCTGGGGGTCGACGAGGTGTACGCCGTGGGCGGCGCCCAGGCGGTCGCGATGTTCGCGCACGGCTTCGTCGACGACGACCCCGAGTGGGGCACCGTCGACGGCGAGCAGGTCTCGTGCGACCCCGTGTCGCTCGTCACCGGGCCCGGCAACATCTGGGTCGTGGCGGCCAAGCGCCTGCTCAAGGGTCTCATCGGCATCGACGCCGAGGCCGGTCCCACCGAGATCGCGATCCTCGCCGACGACTCCGCCGACGCCGACCACGTCGCCGCCGACCTCGTCAGCCAGGCGGAGCACGACCCGCTCGCCGCCTCGGTGCTCGTCACCGACAGCGAGTCGCTCGCGGAGGACACCCAGCGCGCCCTCGCGCGACGCGTGCCGGCGACGAAGCACTCCGAGCGCGTCACCGAGGCGCTCGAGGGCACCCAGTCGCGCATCGTCCTCGTCGACGACCTCGACGCCGGTCTCGACGTCGTCAACGCGTACGCCGCCGAGCACCTCGAGATCCAGACCCGCGACGCCGCCGACGTCGCCGCGCGCGTGCGCAACGCCGGCGCGGTCTTCGTCGGCCCGCACAGCCCGGTGAGCCTCGGCGACTACGCCGCCGGCTCGAACCACGTGCTGCCCACCGCCGGCTGCGCCTGCCACAGCAGCGGTCTGTCGGTGCAGTCGTTCCTCCGGGGCATCCACGTCGTCGACTACGACGAGACGGCCCTGCGCGACGTGGCCCGTCACGTCGTCACGCTCGCGCAGGCCGAGGACCTGCCGGCCCACGGCGAGGCCGTCACCGCACGCTTCGGCGACGAGGTCCCACGGTGACCGACGACACCGCCACGGCGGCCGCCCCGGCCACCGCGGCCGACGAGGTGCAGCGGCTGCTGCGCCCCGACCTGCGCGGTCGCACGCCCTACGGCGCGCCGCAGCTCGACGTGCCGGTGCGGCTCAACACCAACGAGAACTCCTACCCGGTGCCGCAGGTCGTCGTCGACGCCGTGCTGGCGGCGCTCGCCGACGACGTCTCCGCACTGAACCGCTACCCCGACCGCGAGTTCACCGAGCTGCGCAAGGCGCTCACGGCCTACCTCGAGAAGCAGTCGGGGGTGGCCCTGACGCCCGAGCAGCTCTGGGCCGGCAACGGGTCCAACGAGGTCCTCTCCCACGTCGTGCAGGCCTTCGGTGGTCACCGCCGCGTCGCGCTCGGGTTCACGCCGAGCTACTCGATGCACCCGATCATCACCGAGACGCTCGGCACCACCTGGGTCGACGGGCTGCGCTCTGCCGCAACCGATCCCGACGCGTTCGACCTCACGCCCGAGTCGGCAGCCCGCCAGGCGCGCCAGCACGACCCCGCCATCGTGTTCCTCTGCTCCCCGAACAACCCGACCGGCACCGCCCTGCCGTTCGAGGTCATCGGTGCGGTGCTCGAGGCGGCACCGAACGCCATCGTCGTCGTCGACGAGGCCTATGCCGAGTTCGCCCGGCCCGGAACCCGATCCGCGCTGACACTGCTCGCCGAGCACCCGCGACTCGTCGTCACCCGCACCATGAGCAAGGCCTTCGCGTTCGCCGGTGGCCGGCTCGGCTACCTCGTCGCGGCGCCCGAGCTCGTCGACGCGCTCCGCCTCGTGCGGCTGCCCTATCACCTGAGCAGCCCGACGCAGACGATCGCCCGCGTCGCGCTCGAGCACGCCGACGTCATGCTCGGCACGGTCGAGGTGATCAAGCAGCAGCGAGACCGCATCGTCGAGCGGCTCGCCGAGCTCGGCGCACGGCCCGTCGCGAGCGACAGCAACTTCGTGCTCTTCGGCGGCCTGCGCGACGAGAAGGCCACGTGGCAGGCGCTGCTCGACGAGGGCGTCCTGGTGCGCGACATGGGCATCGCCCACCACCTCCGCGTCACGGCGGGCGACCCGCACGAGACGACTGCATTCCTCGAGGCCATGACGCGCCTCGCCCCCACCCACGTCGACCGCCAGGAGCCCACGCCATGAGCAGCCCAGCCGGCCAAGCCAGCCCCGCAAGCCGCACCGCGAAGATCACCCGCGCGACGTCCGAGTCGTCGGTCGAGCTCTGGCTCGACCTCGACGGCAGCGGCCGGTCCGACGTCTCCACCGGCGTGCCGTTCTACGACCACATGCTCGCGTCGCTGAGCAAGCACTCGCTCATCGACCTCACGGTCAAGGCCACCGGCGACGTCGACGTCGACGTGCACCACACCGTCGAGGACACGGCGATCGTCCTCGGGCAGGCGGTGCGCGAGGCGCTCGGCGACAAGGCCGGCATCTCCCGGTTCGGCGACGCCACCGTGCCCCTCGACGAGGCGCTCTGCCACGCGGTCGTCGACGTCGCCGGTCGTCCCTACGTCGTCCACGAGGGCGAGCCCGAGGGGCAGCAGTACGCCCTCATCGGCGGTCACTTCACCGGGTCGATGACGCGGCACGTCCTCGAGTCCTTCGCCTACAACGCGGGCCTCTGCCTGCACGTGCGCGTGCTCGCCGGCCGCGACCCGCACCACATCGTCGAGGCGCAGTTCAAGGCCGTCGCGCGGGCCCTGCGCGCCGCCGTCGCGCCCGACCCGCGCGTCGTCGGCATCCCCAGCGCCAAGGGAGCCCTCTGACCATGGTGGGTCCCCGATGACCGCCGACGTCGTCGTCCTCGACTACGGCAGCGGCAACGTGCGCTCGGCCGTCCGCGCGCTCGAGCGGGTGGGAGCGAGCGTCACGCTCACGGCCGACCCGGTGCGTGCCCTCGGGTGCGACGGGCTCTTCGTCCCCGGTGTCGGCAACTTCCACGCCTGCATGGCCGGTCTCGCAGCGGCGCACGGTCCGCGCATCATCGGTCGGCGCATCAGCGGTGGCCGGGCCGTGCTCGGCGTCTGCGTCGGCATGCAGGTGCTCTTCGACGGGTCCACCGAGCCCTCCGCGACACCGCTCGAGGGCATGGCCGAGTGGCCCGGCACGGTCGAGCGCCTGCCCGCCGACGTCGTGCCGCACATGGGGTGGTCGGAGGTCGAGCCCGCCGAGGGCTCCCGTCTCTTCGCGGGCGTCGAGCAGGAGCGCTTCTACTTCGTGCACTCGTACGCCGTCCAGCAGTGGACGCTCGAGGCCACCGGCGCGTTCGCGCGGGTAGCGCCCCGGGTCACCTGGGCGAGTCATGGTGCGAAGTTCGTCGCCGCGGTCGAGAATGGGCCACTGAGCGCGACGCAGTTCCATCCCGAGAAGTCCGGCGACGCCGGGCTGCACCTCTTGGAGAACTGGGTCCACAGCCTGTGACGGTGCCCGAGATCCCTTGACAGCCAAGGGGTCTGGCCGACGAGGAGGAGCCATGGCGACGAAGAGGTCCACGAGCTCGTCGGCGCGCACGAAGAGGTCGACGGCCCGGAGGACGACGAGGCGCACCTCGACCTCCTCGACCCGGCGCCGAACGACGTCCGGTTCGCTCTACCCTCGCCGCCGGGCGAGTGGGCCCGGCCTGCCCACGACGGTCGGCACGGCCATCGGCACGCTGGTGGTCACGACGTTGCTCGACCTGTCCTGGCCGATGCGCCTGCTGCTCATCGGGGTCGTGCTGGTGCTCGGTCTCGGCTACGTGCTGTGGCGCCACCGGGCAGAGATCGCAGCCTCGTCCGAGCCGACGCCGCCTGAACCAGCAGGGCCCCCGGCCGGGCCGGAGGTTCCACCGACGTCCTCCTGACGCCTCCGCGACCATTGACCCCGGTCCGGCACGGGTGTCTGATGGCTGGCATTCGTGGGTCCGTCGGAGTGCCCGCGAGCCAGGGACGATAGGGGAGTCAGATGCGTGGACGACGCTTCACCTTGATCGGCACCGCAGTGCTGGCCGCGGTTGCCATGGCGGCACCGGCCGGGGCAGCCACGGCGCCTGCGGTCGCACCGGCGGCCTCGCCGCCCGCGGCCACCAGCGCGCCGCCCGGAGCATCCGATCCACGGTCCGACGTCAAGGAGCTGAAGCGCAAGGACTTCCGTCTCGACGGCAAGCCGGTGAACGTCCCCGACCAGTTCTCGGCGAAGCGCTCGGCGCGGCTCGCGCCCCGCGCCCTGGCCGCCACCCCCGAGGTCGGGACCGTGCGCCAGTGGCTCGGGCTCGACGACTTCAACGGCCTGCTCTACCGCAAGGACTACACGCTGCGCGCCGTCGGCGCCAAGATCGAGGTCTGGGTCGCCAACGACACCTCGTTCCCTGCCGGTGACTGCCGCACGGCGGCCGACCCGCAGTCGACGGTCGTCACCGACGCCCAGGTCAACGACCTCGTCAAGGAGTTCGACGCGAACATGTTCCCGAAGGAGTCCGAGGCCTTCAGCGTCGCCCCGGACCGTGACGGCAGCAACGCGCTCATCGGCCCGGACGCGAACGGCAACGGCGGCGTCTACGACGGCGCCGGCGACAAGATCGTCACTCTCGTCGACAACGTGCGCGACGACAACTACTACACGTTCCCCGCGGCCCCGACCTACATCGCCGGCTTCTTCTCGGCGCAGTTCAACGAGCTGTTCGACCGCAACGTCATGACGATCGACGCCTACGACTGGGCGCACCGCACGGGCGTCAACCCTCCCGACGCGCCGACCACCGACCTCTGCTCGACCCGGCCCGCCCGCCCACGGCTCTACGAGGGCACCTTCGCCCACGAGTACCAGCACCTGTTGCAGTACTACACCGACCCGTTCGAGTCGATCGCCGTCAACGAGGGCCTCTCCGACTTCGCCCAGACCCTCGTCGGCTACGTGGACGCGACCAAGACCGTCTTCGACCGCGGCGGCGACAGCCACCTCTACTGCTTCCAGGGTTTCGGCACCGTGACGACTCCGTTCAACACCAACCCGCGTGACTGCGGGGGACCGGAGAACTCGTTCAACCTCTGGGGCGAGGGCGGCAACCCGAACGCCGTGCTGGCCGACTACGGGCACGCCTACTCCCTGATGCTCTTCCTCTACGACCGCTACGGCACGGCGTTCATGTCCGAGCTGCACCGCGACGGCGCCCACCAAGGACTGGCCTCGATCGAGGCAGCGCTCGCCGCTCGGGGCGCCGACCTCTACACCGTCCTGCACGACCACCAGTCGATGGTGCTGCTCGACAAGCTCGTCGACGACGCTGCCAAGGTCAAGCTCAAGGGCCTGTCGCGGCAGCGGGTGACGAGCGCGAGCCTCCGCTCGTCGGTCAACCTCGCCAACCCCACGGCATACGCCACGCCGGGAGCGGCCCCGAACGGCGCGGACTACGTCCCGCTGACGGCGCGCGGTCGCGCCCTCAAGGGTGAGGACCTCCGGTCGGTCACCTTCCGCGGGGCGAGCGAGCTGCCCTCGCAGCCGCTGCTCTGGACGGTCGTCGGCAACGACCCCGACCGCCCGGGCAACCCGGTCCTCTGGTCGGGCAACGCGAGCAACCTCGACTCTGCCGCCGTCGCCTCGGTGACAGTCCCCGCGGCCGACCCGACGCTGCGGTTCCTCGCCAAGTACGGCGCCGAGCAGGGCTTCGACTACGCGTACGTCGAGGTGTCGACCGACGGCGGCAAGACCTACACGCCGATCGCCGGCGACCGCACCGTCGCCGGCCCGAACGGGCCCGCCCTCAACGGGACGACCGCCGGCTTCGAGCCGCACACATACGACCTCTCGGCGTATGCCGGCCAGACCGTCCTCCTGTCGCTGCACTACGTGTCGGACGGCGGCGTCAACGAGGGTGGCCTGCTCGTCGACGACGTGACGGTCGGGGGGACGCTGGTGAGCGACGGCTCCAGCCTGGCACCGTTCCGGTCGCCGACCCAGATCAGCCCCACGCCCGTGGCCAACTGGCACCTGAAGCTCGTCGGCATCAGGACCGGCAAGGAGCTGTCGGTCACCCAGATCGAGTTCGACGGCCGCAACGCCGTGCACCTGTCACGCGGGCAGCTCTCGCGGTTGCGGTCCGCCACCTCCGTCGTCGCGATCGTCTCGTACGACGAGCCGACCGAGACCGTGCGCCAGTACGCGCCGTACGCCCTGACGGTCAACGGATCGCTCCAGCCCGGTGGTGGCACCGAGGGCTGACCGGAACGAGCCGGACCGGGCGGGCGGGGCACCTCGGGTGTCCCGCCCGCCTGACGGTCCGGTCAACGGCGTCAGGTTGCCCCACGGCATACTCGGAGGTCGACGATCGACCCGAGGAGTGCGTGACCGAATGACCACACCGACCGACCAGCCACGGCTCGAGCTGCTGCCCGCCGTCGACATCTCCGACGGGCAGGCGGTGCAGCTCGTGCAGGGCGTCGCCGGCAGCGGAGGCCGGTTCGGTGACCCGTGGGAGGCAGCGAAGGCGTGGCAGGACGCCGACGCCGAGTGGATCCACCTGGTCGACCTCGATGCGGCGTTCGGGCGGGGGAGCAACCGCGAGCTCATCGCCTCGATCGTGGGCCGGCTCGACCTGCAGGTCGAGCTCTCCGGTGGCATCCGCGACACCGAGTCGCTCGAGGCGGCGCTCGCGACGGGTTGCCGCCGGGTCAACATCGGCACCGCGGCGCTCGAGGACCCGGAGTGGACGGCCCGCATCATCGCCGATCACGGCGACCGGGTCGCGATCGGCCTCGACGTGCGCGGCACGACCCTCGCAGCCCGCGGCTGGACCCGCGAGGGCGGCGACCTCTGGGAGACCCTCGAGCGGCTCGACCGTGAGGGCTGTGCCCGTTACGTCGTCACCGACGTCAACAAGGACGGCATGCTCCAGGGCCCCAACGTCGACCTGCTCCGCGACGTGTGTGCCCGCACCGACCGTCCTGTCGTCGCCAGCGGGGGTGTCTCCACCCTCGACGACATCGCGACCATCCGCACCCTCGTCGGTGACGGGGTCGAGGGCGCCATCGTCGGCTCGGCCCTCTACCGGGGCGCGTTCACGCTGCCGGAGGCGCTCGACGTCGCCGGTCGTCCCTCCGCATGAGCGGCGCGTCCGACGACCCGACCGCGTCCGGCCACGTCGACGCGCACGGCCGTCCTGCGGACTCGGCCGGCCAGGCCTGGGAGGGCAAGTCGATCCCGTCGCACGGGTTCTCGGGCGACGACGGTTCGGCGGACGAGGGGCTGCTCGCTGCGCTGCGAGCCGTCCAGTCGACGCCGGGCCCGGACGCCGAGCTCGTCCTCATGCGCAGCGTGGCCACCAGCCGGTGGCTCGTGCCGGTCGTGGCGGTCGCCACCGAGGTCGACGACAGCGGTGCGCACGCGATGGACACTCGCAGCGACATGGCCGCGGTGACGCTGACGGCACCCGACGGCTCGCGGGCCCTGCCGATGTTCACCTCGCTCGAGAGCCTCGCCGCGTGGGACCCCGGGGCGCGACCGGTGCCCGTGCGGGCCGCCGCGGCCGCGCAGGCCGCCATCACCGAGGAGTGCCACGTGCTGCTCGTCGACGTCGCCTCTGCCCACGCCGGCGTGCTGCGGCCCAGCATGCTGTGGGCGCTGGCCCAGGAGCGCGAGTGGCGGCCCAGCCACCTCGACCCCCACGTCGCCTCCGCCGTGAGCGCGGCCGTGGCCGTCGAGGCATCCGTCGAGAACCACCGGCTCGAGGCCGGTGAGCCGTCCGGGGCGGGGGTGCTGCGCGTCGTGCTGGCGCTCCGACCCGGGCTCGAGGCGGCCGACGTGAGCGCCGTCGCGACCCGCATCGGCGAGCGCATAGCAACTGATGGCGAGACGCGTGCGAGGATCGATGCTCTGACCTTCGCGCTCGAGACGGCGCGCTGAGCACACCACCAGTGGAGGTGCCGGACGTGGACACCACACCCCAGGCGACGCGGGAGCGCGACGCCGCAGCGCCCTCGGCCGAAGCCGGCCCGCCCCCGAGCGCCGGCGCGAGGTCTCCCGAGCCGCGCGCCGGCAGCCGGCGCCGGGGCACGGGCGCAGGCGGTCCGCTCGGGTTCATCGTCGACCCGGCGCTCGAGGCCCAGCGTCGCCGCGACCTGCGCCAGATGCGACTCGTCGCCACGGGCCTGCTCGTGCTCGCGGCGATCGTCTACGTGCTCACCCGCGGCCACGACGACGGCTTCCTCGGCTTCGTCAACGCCGGCGCCGAGGCCTCGATGGTGGGTGCCTGCGCCGACTGGTTCGCCGTGACGGCGATCTTCCGCCACCCGCTCGGCCTGCCCATCCCGCACACGGCGCTCATCCCGCGCAAGAAGGAGATGATCGGGCGCAGCCTCGAGGAGTTCGTCAGCGAGAACTTCATGCGCGAGGACATCATCCGCGAACGGGTGCTCGACGCGGAGCCGACCCGCAGGGCTGCCGAGTGGGCGCTGGCGCCGGGCCACGCGAAGCGCCTCGTCGACGAGGTCGCCACGGTCACGGTCCACGCCCTGCACCGCATCCCCGACGAGGACGTCCGGGCGGTCATCGAGCAGGCCGTCCTGCCGCGTCTCGCCCAGGAGCCGGTCAGCTCGCTCGCGGGTGGCCTGCTCGACCAGGTCGTGCGCGACGAGGCCCACGTCGGTCTCGTCGACCTCGCGCTGGACGAGATCCGCGTGTGGCTCGTCGACAACGAGGACCTCTTCGAGTCGCTCATCACGCAGCGCGCCCCGGCCTGGGTGCCCGACGCCATCAACGACATCGTCGCCCGCAAGATCCACGTCGAGGCCCTCAAGTGGCTCGCCGACATCCGCAACGACCCGCGCCACGACGTGCGCCAGGCCCTCGACAAGCTGCTCATCGACCTTGCCGACGACCTCCAGCACGACCCCGCGACGCAGGCCAAGGCCGAGCGGCTCAAGGAGCGGGTCCTCTCGCACCCGCAGGTGGCCGACACCGCGATGTCGCTCTGGGGCTCACTCCGGTCGGTCGTCGTGGCCGCGCTGGAGGACGAGGGCGGCCCGGTCCGGGTCCGCGCCGTCCAGGAGGTCACCGCGCTGGCCGAGCGGCTCCTCACCGACGAGGCCCTGCGCGACCGCATCGACGCCCGCATCTGCGACGCGACCATCTACGCGATCGACCGCTACGGCACCGAGCTGACCCGCATCATCAGCGACACCGTCGACCGCTGGGACGGCAAGGAGACCGCCGAGAGGGTAGAGCTGCAGGTCGGCCGCGACCTGCAGTTCATCCGGATCAACGGCACGCTCGTCGGCGGCCTCATCGGGATGCTCATCCACGCCATCGCGATCCTGCTGCCGTCCTGAGGTCGACGTCGCCTCAGTCGCCGGGCTGGTGGTCGAGGCGCTCGGTCACGGTGCGCAGGGTCTGGTGCAGGGCGAGCAACTGCTCGCGTGTGAGCCCGCTCCGAGCAGCGATGCGCTGGGGCATGTCCTGCAGCGCTGCGAGCTTGTCACGCCCGGCCGCGGTGACGCGGACGAGGACGCGCCGCTCGTCCTCCGGGTCGCGCGAGCGGCCGACGAGCCCCGCCGCCTCCATCCGCTTGAGCAGGGGGGAGAGGGTGCCCGAGTCGAGGCGCATGTGCTCGCCGAGGCTGCTGACGGTCATGGGACCGTGCTCGCCGACGCCCATGAGCGCGATGTACTGCGGGTAGGAGAGCCCGTGCTCCGCCAGGAGCTCTCGGTAGACGGCGTCGAACGCCCGCACCGTGGTGTGCATGGCGTAGCAGATCTGCTGCTCGAGGCTGAGGGTGCCGGCGGCGGTGGTCGGATTGGACGGGCTCATGCACCAAGCGTACTATCAAATTGCGCACAACTTAATGGTTCGCAATTCGTCACCCGAGGAGACCCATGACCACCGCCACCCAGACCGCCCAGTACGTCGCCTCCGCCACCGCCTCCGGTCGCGAGGGACGCGCCGTCACCTCCGACGGTCGACTCGACGTCACCCTCGCGGCACCCCGCGAGCTCGGCGGCAGCGGCGAGGGCACCAACCCCGAGCAGCTCTTCGCCGCCGGGTATGCCGCGTGCTTCGCGAGCGCCCTCGGTCTCGTCGCGCGCAAGCGTCGGGTCGAGGACTTCGACGTCGCGGTCACGGCCGACGTCAGCCTCAGCGGCTCGTCGAGCACGGGCTTCGGCCTCGGCGTCGTCCTGCACGTCGAGCTGCCCGAGGGTGTCGACGCCCAGCTCGGCCGCGAGCTCGTCGACGTCGCGCACCAGGTGTGCCCCTACTCCAACGCGACTCGCGGCAACATCCCCGTCGAGATCATGATCGACTGAGCCCGGCCACCCGTACCTCAGAAACACTGCTGCACAAGGAGATCCGATGACCAACCCCCGCGAGGTCCAGCTCGTCAGCCGCCCCGTCGGCTGGCCCACCCACGACGACTTCGCCCTCGTCGAGAGCGCGCCGGTCGAGCTGGCCGACGGCCAGGTCCGCGTCCGCAACGAGGTCATGTCGGTCGACCCCTACATGCGCGGCCGCATGAGTGACGCCAAGTCCTACGCCGAGCCGTACGCCCTCGGTGAGGCCATGCACGGCGGCGCCGTCGGCGTCGTCACCGAGTCGAAGACCGACGACATCGCCGTCGGCGACCACGTGCTCCACGGCCTGGGCTGGCGCGAGGAGGCCGTCGTCGACGGCACCGCCGTCCGCGTCGTCGACACGTCCGTCGCACCCGCCTCGGCATACCTCGGCGTGCTCGGCATGACCGGCCTGACCGCATACGCCGGCCTGACCCGCATCGCGAAGATCAAGGAGGGCGACGTCGTCTTCGTCTCCGGTGCCGCGGGCGCCGTCGGCTCGGTCGTCGGCCAGGTCGCCAAGGCGCTCGGTGCCAGCCGCGTCATCGGCAGCGCGGGTTCGCGGGAGAAGGTCGACCACCTGCTCGACGACCTCGGCTTCGACGCCGCGTTCAACTACAAGGAGGGCAAGGTCTCCACGCTCCTGCGCGAGGCAGCCCCCGACGGCATCGACGTCTACTTCGACAATGTCGGCGGCGAGCACCTCGAGGCCGCCATCGGTTCCCTGCGTCTCGGCGGTCGCATCGCGATCTGCGGCGCGATCTCGGTCTACAACGACACCGAGCCGGCTCCCGGCCCGCGCAACCTCGCGCGTCTCATCCAGACCCGGGGCACGATCACCGGCTTCCTCGTCGGTGACCACTGGGACCTCGCCGGCGAGTACGCCCAGCGCGCGGCCGGCTGGATCGCCGAAGGCTCGCTGACCTCCCGCGAGACGTTCGCCGACGGCATCGACCACGCGGTCGACGCGTTTCTCGGCGTCCTGCGCGGCGAGAACACCGGCAAGATGGTCGTCCGCCTCTGAGCCAGCGGCCCCCCGCGCACGCCCTACCCCCCTTTTCAATCGAGAGAACGCTCTGTCACGTGACGGAGCGTTCTCTCGATTGTGGCTGGGGAGGGCTCCCGGCGGCGTTCAGGCCTTGAGGAGGTCGCGCACCTTGTCGGCCGGGAGCAGGTCGTGGCGCACCGGCTCGCGCACGAACGAGCCCGTGCCGTGCGACACCGAGCGCAGGTCGATGGGGTAGCGCGACAGCTCCGACGACGGCACCTCCGCGTGCACCACGGTCCAGCCGCCCTCGGGTCCCATCGCGTCGGCCGGCTCGGTGCCGAGCACCTGGCCCCGCCGACCGCGCAGGTCCGACATCACCGCGCCGAGGTACTCGTCCGCGATGGTGATGTCGACCCGGTCGATCGGCTCGAGCAGCGCCATCGTCGACTCGTTGGCGGCCTCCTTGAGCGCGAGGGCCGCGGCGGTCTGGAAGGCGACGTCGGACGAGTCGACGGAGTGGGCCTTGCCGTCGGTGAGCGTGACCCGGACGTCGACCACGGGGTGTCCGGTGAGCAGACCCTTCTCGAGCTGGAGCCGGGCGCCCTTCTCCACCGACGGGATGAACTGGCGCGGCACGGCGCCGCCGACCACCTTGTCGACGAACTCGAAGCCGGCCCCGCGGGGGAGCGGCTCGATCTCGATGGAGCAGACGGCGTACTGCCCGTGCCCGCCGGACTGCTTGACGTGACGTCCCTGCACGCTGCACTTGCGCACGAAGGTCTCGCGCAGCGCGGTGCGGTAGGGCTCGGCGGTCACCGTGACGCCGTAGCGGTCGGCGAGCTGCGCGATGAGGTCGTCGACGTGGGCCTGGCCCATCGTCCAGAGGACGACCTGCTCGGTCTCGGCCGAGTGGTCGAGCCGCACGGTGACGTCCTCGGCGACGATGCGCTGGAGCGCCGCGGCCAGCTTGTCCTCGTCGGACTTCGTCGCCGCCCGGATCGCCACCGGCAGCTGGGGCTCGGGCAGCAGCCACGGTGCGACGACTGCGGGCCGCTCCGCGGACGAGAGGGTGTCGGACGTCTCGCCGCGGGTCAGCTTCGACACGAGGGCGAGGTCGCCGGCGATGGCGGTCCCCCTGGGCCGGTGGCCGTCCATGAAGGGGGCCGCGAGGGGCCCGACCCGCTCGTCGTCGTCGTGCGCGGGGTGGCCGGCGACCTCGTGGCCGACGAAGTCGCCCAGGTGGCCCGAGACGTGCACCGTCTCGTCGACCCGCAGGGTGCCGGAGAAGACCCGCACGAGGGAGAGGCGCCCCACGTACGGGTCGGTGGTCGTGCGCACGACCTCGGCCACGAGCGGCTGGTCGGGGTCGCAGGCGACGCCGCTGATCGCGCCACCCGCAGGGCTGGTCACCGTCGGCAGCGGGTGCACGGTCGGGTCGGGGAAGGCGCGCTCGACCATGCCCAGGAGCTCCTCGACGCCCGCGCCGGTGAGCGGCGACACCGGGACGATGGGGAAGAAGGTGCCCTGCGCGATGGCGGCGCGCAGGTCCGTGAGGAGCGACTCGGTGTCGATGGCCTCGCCCTCGAGGTAGCGGTCGAGCAGGGTGGCGTCCTCGGACTCCTCGATGACCGACTCGATGAGGGCCGACCTGGCGTCCTCGTGCTCCTCCGAGGTCTCGCCCGTGAGCAGGCCGACGACACCGGTGACCTCGCCGTCGGAGACGGTGGGCCAGTGCGTGGCACGGGCGTCGCCGAAGGTGCGACGGCACGTCTCGACGGTGGCCGCGAAGTCGGCGCGGGGCTGGTCGAGGTGCGTGACGACGACCGCCCGCGGCATGCCCACGGCCGCGCACTCGCGCCACAGCAGCGACACGGGGCGGTCGATGTCGTCGGCCCCCGAGATCACGAACACCGCGGCGTCGGCGGCCCTCAGCCCGGCGCGCAGGTCGCCGACGAAGTCGGGGTAGCCGGGGGTGTCGAGCAGGTTGAGCGTGACCGGGCCCGAGTCGAACGAGGCGGCGGTGAGGGTCGTCGTGCGCACGTGCTCCGTCGCGCCGGTGCGCTGACCGGGCACGCGGGCCGCCACGAGGGCCTCGAACAGTGCGGTCTTGCCGGCCCCGCCGGGTCCGACCAGCACGACGTTGCGGATGTCCTGCGGCGAGGCGGGGTTGGGGGCCGCAGGAAGGTCTGATCTGCCGGGCGTCTTTGCCATGACCCCACCTTTCCCCTGTCGCCCACGCGTCACAAGACCCTTTGGCGTATGCCGTCGCGCCGCCTTTCGCGGCGAGGCTCCCGACCCGACCCGAGCGCGAAACCCGAGCGCGAAACCCGAGTGCGAAACCCGAGTGCGTCGTGTCGGTGCGAGGTGACAGGCTGGCGCCATGGATCTCGGGGCGTACCGGCCGGTGCTGGCCAACCGCGACACGCGGGGCGCGCTGCTGCTCGGCTTCTTCATCCGTGTGCCGATGTGGGCCGGTGCCGTGATCCTCACGCTGCACGTCGTGTCGTCCCTCGGCCGCAGCTACGGCGAGGCCGGGCTCGTCACCGCGGCCTCGACGATCGCCGTCGCGGTCTCGGGTCCGTGGCGCGGGCGCCTCCTCGACCGCATCGGGCTGCGGCGCACGGTCGGCCCGTCGCTGGTCGTCCAGGTGGTCTGTTGGTCCATCGCGCCCTGGGTGGGCTACGCGCCGCTCGTCGGCTTCGCGGCGCTCGCGGGGCTCTTCGTCGTGCCGACCTTCTCGATCCTGCGGCAGGTCATCATCCGCTCGGTGCCCGCCGACCAGCCACGCACCGCGCTCTCGCTCGACTCGTCGGCGACCGAGCTCTCCTTCATGGCCGGCCCGGCCATCGGCGTCTGGCTCGCCACCAGCTACGACACGGCCTGGGCGCTGCTCGTGTGCGAGCTGACCTCGGTCGCGGCCGGCTTCGTGCTCTGGCTGGTCAACCCGCCGCTCACCTCCGACACGACGACGCCCGCCACCGACGAGCAGGGGGAGGGCGCCCGCGCCGACGCGATCGCCACGGCCGAGACCGGGTCCGAGGCGGCGGGCCGGACGGGCCGCGCGCCGCGTGCGCTCCGCGGCTTCATCACCGTGCCGGTCGCCGCCGTCTACCTCGCGGCCGCCTGCTCCACGCTGGTCCTGAGCGGCACCGACGTCTCCATCGTCGCGGCCCTGCGCACCTACGACGCCACGCAGTCGATCGGCTGGGTGCTCGCCCTGTGGGGCGCCGGCTCCCTGGTGGGCGGCCTCGTCTACGGCGCCTGGCACCGGTCCTTCTCCGTCTTCTGGCTCCTCGGTGGTCTCGCGGCGCTGACGCTGCCCGTCGCGCTCGCCGTCGGGGTGCCCAGCTTCGCGGTGCTCGTCACGGTCTCGGGTCTGCTCTGCGCGCCGACCATCACCGCGACGGTCGAGCAGCTGAGCCGCCTCGTCCCCGAGCGCTTCCGCGGCGAGATGATGGGCTGGCACGGCTCGGCCATGACCGCTGGGTCGGCGCTCGGTGCGCCGCTGGCCGGGTTCGCCATCGACCACGGCGGCTGGCAGTGGGGCTTCGTCGTCGTCTCGCTGCTCGGCGTGCTCGTCGCAGCAGCCGGCCTGGTGGCCGCCGGGCGCTCTCGCTCCCGCGGCGCGGGCTCGGGTTCGCTGCCGTCCGCCGCCACCGGGACGACGAGCGGCTCCGGCGCCGATTCGGATCGAGCCGTCCCGGCTGCTAACATGGAGCACTGACCAGCCGTCACCCGACTCCCGCTCCGGCGGAACAGGGTGACGACGTGCAAGAGAAGCTCGCTTCCACCCGCGTCGACCTCAGGGTTGCCGGGTCAAGGTCTGCTCGACAGGCGTGCCGTCCCGCGGTGCGCGTGACGAGCCGTGTGACGTGACGGCGACCGTCCGGCATACGCGATCCTTGGGCTCCTCGTGCACACACGGGGAGCCCTTTTCTCGTTGTGGTCGCAGCAGGACAGCAGAACCCGTCTGGTCACCCATTTCTCGAACTTAGGAGCACCACATCAGCGAGCCTCGCATCAACGAGCGCATCCGGGTCCCGGAAGTGCGCTTGGTTGGCCCCAACGGCGAGCAGGTCGGCATCGTCCGCGTCGAGGACGCGCTGCGTCTGGCCGAGGAGGCGAACCTCGACCTCGTCGAGGTGGCCCCCATGGCCAAGCCGCCGGTCGCCAAGCTCATGGACTTCGGCAAGTTCAAGTACGAAGCCGCCATGAAGGCACGGGAAGCGCGCAAGAACCAGGTCAACACCGTCATCAAGGAGATCAAGCTCCGACCGAAGATCGACCCGCACGACTACGGCACCAAGAAGGGCCACGTCGAGCGGTTCCTCAAGGCCGGCGACAAGGTCAAGGTGACGATCATGTTCCGCGGTCGCGAGCAGTCGCGACCCGAGCTCGGTCGCCGTCTGCTCGAGCGCCTCGCCGAGGACATCGCCGAGCTCGGCTTCGTCGAGTCGGCCCCGAAGCAGGACGGCCGCAACATGATCATGGTGATCGGCCCGACCAAGAAGAAGGCGGAGGCCAAGGCCGAGCAGCGTCGCTCCCGCGAGCAGCGCCCGGCGACGGCCGAGCAGCCCGCAGGCGAGCAGCCGGCAGGCGAGCAGCCCGCGGCCGCAGAGGCCGCCCCGCAGACCGACGAGGCCACCGCCGCCGCCGAGTGACAGGCGCGCGGTGACCCGCCGGAGGCGAGAGCCCAGTCTCGAGCACCCGGCACGACAGACCACGTACGTCCACTGACGCACGCAACACGAAGGAGATCGGCCCCCATGCCGAAGATGAAGACGCACAGCGGTGCGAAGAAGCGTTTCCGCCTCACGGGCACCGGCAAGGTCATGCGCGAGCAGGCCGGCGGTCGCCACCTGCTCGAGCACAAGTCGAGCAAGAAGATGCGTTCCATCGCGAACGACGTCGAGCTCGCCAAGCCGGACGCCAAGAAGGCCAAGAAGCTCCTCGGCAAGTGAGCCGGGACCCCCACCAATCAGCATCTCGCTGAGCAGCCGGGTCTCCGGTAAGCCAGCAGCACGAAGCACTGCACCAAGCAGAGAAGGAGTATTCACGTGGCACGCGTGAAGCGGGCGGTCAACGCCCAGAAGAAGCGTCGCGTCGTTCTCGAGCGCGCGAGCGGTTACCGCGGTCAGCGGTCGCGTCTCTACCGCAAGGCCAAGGAGCAGGTCACCCACTCGCTGGGCTACGCCTACCGTGACCGCCGCGCCAAGAAGGGTGACTTCCGTCGCCTCTGGATCCAGCGCATCAACGCCGCGGCCCGCGCCAACGGCATGACCTACAACCGGTTCATGCAGGGCCTCAAGGCCGCCGGTGTCGAGGTCGACCGCAAGATCCTCGCCGACCTGGCCGTCAACGACGCGCCGGCCTTCACCGCGCTCGTGGAGCTCTCCCGCGCCAACGTCCCGGCACAGGCCGAGGCGAAGGTCGCCGGCGACGCAGCCTGAGCGACGCCGCCTGTCCACTGACAGCCGCAGCGCACACCGAACGCCGGGACACCCCGTGCTGACCAACACCCGATCCGATCGGGTCAAGGCCGTACGGGCGCTGTCCCGGCGTTCGGTGCGTTCGCGCACCGGGGAGTTCCTCGCGGAGGGGCCGCAGGCCGTCCGTGAGGCGGTCGCCTTCCGGCCCGAGCTGGTCCGCGACGTCTACGTGACCACCGAGGCGGCCGAGCGGCATACGGCCATCGTCGACGCGGCCCGCGCCGCCGAGCTCTGGGTGCACGAGGTCAGCGCGGAGGTGCTCGCCGCCATGTGCGACACCGAGTCCCCGCAGGGCATCGCGGCCGTCTGCCGGGTGCTCGACGTCCCCCTCGAGGAGGCGCTCGCCGACCTGCCCGCCGACGCTCTGGTCTGCGTCCTGACGAACGTGCGTGACCCCGGCAACGCCGGCACCGTCATCCGCGGAGCCGACGCCGCCGGAGCCGACGCCGTCATCGTCAGCGACGCGAGCGTCGACGTCTACAACAGCAAGGTCGTGCGCTCCACCGTCGGTTCCCTCTGGCACCTGCCCGTGAGCACCGGCGCGACGGTGGCCGAGATCCTCGACGCTCTGCGTGCCCGCGGCATCCGACTGCTGGCCGCCGACGGGGCCGGCACCACCCTGCTGCACGAGGCCGACCTCACCGGCGCCCATGCCTGGGTGATGGGCAACGAGGCGTGGGGGCTGCCCCTGGAGACCCGCGACGCCTGCGACGAGGTCGTGCGCGTCCCCATCTACGGGCACGCCGAGTCCCTCAACCTCGCCATGGCGGCAACCGTCTGCCTCTACGCCTCGGCCGAGGCACGCCGCACCCGCCGCTGACCCAACGCGCGGTCCGCCGTGGCTATCCTCGGGACCATGACCTCCGCCGACGGGACCGGTTCTGGCCTCCCCGAGTCGGCGGCCAGCGTGGCACCGGTCGCGCAGATGGGCGAGATGCTCCCCGACGGCCTCGTCGTCGTCGGCGGTGACCGGCGCATCCGCTTCGTCAACACCGAGGCGCTGCGCATCCTCGAGTGCGACAAGGCCGACCTCGAGGGGCGACCGCTCGACGAGGGGCTGCCCCTCACCGACAAGTACGGGCGCGACTGGTGGGCCCACACCGACCCGTGGAACGGCCTCGCCAGCCGCCCCGGCCACCGCGAGAAGCTCCTCGTCGCACCCAAGGGCCACGACGTCCTCGTCACCGCCCGCTACATCCGCTCGGGGCCGGACGGCGCGGTCGCACGCGTCATGCTCGGCCTGCGGGACGCCGAGGCGCGCCAGCGCGCCGAACGCGACCAGGCCACCGTCCTCTCGACGGTGGCGCACGAGCTGCGGGCGCCGCTGACGTCCGTCACCGGCTTCACGAGCAGCCTGCTCCGAAGGTGGGAACGCTTCACCGACGAGCAGAAGCGCCTCATGATCGAGACGATCGAGGCGGACGCGACCCGGCTGACCAGGCTCATCACCGAGCTGCTCGACATCTCGCGCCTCGACTCCGACAACCTCAACCTGCGCCGAGGCCCCGTCGACCTCCACGCGCTGTTGTCGAAGCACGTCACCCGCTACGAGCTCGGTCGCTCCACGGGCACGGTGCGCCTGCAGCTGGGCGCGGAGGCGTCGTCCGACGGACTCCCCGAGATGTGGGCCGACACCGACCGGCTGGAGCAGATCTTCTTCAACCTCATCGAGAACGGCCTGCTCCACGGCGACGGACGCGTCACGGTGACCCTCGACCGCGGGGGCGAGCTCGGCGACTCACCCGAGTCCGTGGTCGTCGAGGTCGACGACGAGGGTGACGGCATACCCCCGGCCGACCGCGAGAAGATCTTCGGCCGCTTCTGGCACGGGCCCTCCAACGCCAGCACCGGCCTCGGCCTCTACGTCGTCCGCGGACTCGTCGAGGCCCATGGGGGCACGGTGCACGTCTCCGACAACGCGGCGGGCGGCGCCCGCTTCGTCGTGCGGCTGCCCGCCGGGCTGCCCGAGGCCTTCGGGAGCTGACCGCGGGCCGGGCGGGCGGCAGGCCCGGTCGCACACGCCCCTAGACTGGCAGCCCAGAACCGACCCCATCGAGACCCCCCGAGCGAGAGCAGCGAACGCACGCCGATGTCCGGACCCAACACGAACTACGACCCGGTCGAGGTCTCCGCGCTCGACCCGGCCAACGTCGACTCAGCCGTGCAGGAGGCCCTCGCCGCGATCGCGGCCGCCGCCTCGCTCGACGACCTCAAGGCCGTGCGCATCGCGCACCAGGGCGAGAAGAGTCCGCTGGCCCTCGCCAACCGCGAGATCGGCGCGCTGCCGCCGAGCGCCAAGGCAGAGGCCGGCAAGCGCGTCGGCCAGGCCCGCGGACGGGTCGGCCAGGCCCTCTCGGCGCGCCAGGCCGAGCTCGAGGCCGAGCGCGACGAGCGCATCCTCGTCGAGGAGCGCGTCGACGTCACCGTGCCCGCCCTGCGTCGCCTCACGGGTGCGCGGCACCCGATCGAGCTCGTCGCCCAACGCCTCGTCGACGCCTTCGTCGGCATGGGCTGGGAGGTCGCCGAGGGCCCCGAGCTCGAGAGCGAGTGGCTCAACTTCGACGCCCTCAACCTCGGCCCGGACCACCCCGCGCGCCAGATGCAGGACACCTTCTTCCTCGACCCGGTCGACTCCGGCCTCGTCCTGCGCACCCAGACCTCGCCGGTGCAGATCCGCACCATGCTCGAGCAGGAGCCGCCGATCTACATCGTGGCCCCGGGCAAGGTGTTCCGCACGGACGACCTCGACGCGACGCACACCCCGGTCTTCCACCAGATCGAGTGCCTCGCCATCGACAAGGGCCTGACGATGGCCCACCTGCGCGGCGCGCTCGACGCGTTCGTCCGCATCATGTTCGGCGAGGACACCCGCACCCGGGTGCGCGCCAACTACTTCCCCTTCACCGAGCCCAGCATGGAGACCGACTTCCTCTGCTTCGCCTGCCACGGCGAGGAGACCTGGGGCAGCGCCGAGCCGTGCCGCACCTGCGGCGGCTCCGGCTGGATCGAGCTGGGAGGCTCCGGCATGGTCAACCGCAAGGTGCTGCGCACGTGCGGCATCGACCCCGACGTCTACTCCGGCTTCGCGTTCGGGCTGGGCATCGAGCGCGCGCTCCAGCTGCGCCACGGGGTGCAGGGCATGCACGAGATCGTCGAGGGCGACATCCGCTTCTCGCAGCAGTTCGGGATGGGGGCCTGACATGCGTACGCCGCTCAGCTGGCTCGCCGAGTACACCGATCTCGCGCCCGGGGCGCGCGGCGCCGACGTGGCTGCGAGCCTTGTCAGCGTGGGCCTCGAGGAGGAGGACCTCCACGGGGGCGACATCACCGGCCCGCTCGTCGTGGGTCGCGTCCTCGAGCTCGAGGAGCAGGTCCAGAAGAACGGCAAGCCGATCCGCTACTGCGTCGTCGACGTGGGGCAGAACGGCCAGATGCTCACCGAGGGCAAGCACCAGGAGATCGTCTGTGGCGCCACGAACTTCGAGGTCGGCGACCTCGTCGTCGTGGTGCTGCCCGGCGCCGTGCTGCCCGGTGGATTCGAGATCTCGGCGCGCAAGACGTACGGCCGCATGTCCAACGGCATGATCTGCGCCGAGGACGAGATCGGCCTCGGACACGACCACGAGGGCATCATCGTGCTCAGCCGGCTGCTGGGCGAGGAGCGCGCCGCATCGCTGAGCCCCGGGGACGACGCCATCGCCCTCCTGGGGCTGGCCGACGAGACGGTCGAGACCAACGTCACCCCCGACCGCGGCTACTGCTTCTCGCTGCGCGGGCTCGCCCGCGAGTACTGGCACGCCCAGGGCAGCCCCGAGGGCGGCTTCCGCGACCCGGCTGCCGTGGTCGCGCCCGACGCCAATGGCGACGGCTACACCGTGGAGCTCAAGGACGACTCGCCGATCGACGGCAACGAGGGCTGCGACCGCTATGTCGCCCGCATCGTCCGTGGCATCGACCCGACGCGACAGACGCCGTCGTGGATGGCCCGGCGGCTGACGCAGGCCGGGATGCGACCCATCTCGCTGGCCGTCGACGTGACGAACTACGTCATGCTCGCCGTGGGTCAGCCGCTGCACGCCTTCGACGTCGACCGGCTGTCCGGATCGGTCGTGGTGCGCCGCGCGCGCGTCGGCGAGAAGCTCACGACCCTCGACGACGTCGAGCGCGCGCTGAACGTCGACGACCTGCTCATCACCGACGGCGGTGAGCAGCCGCTCGCCATCGCGGGTGTCATGGGTGGCGCGTCGTCCGAGGTGTCCGACACGACCACCGACGTGCTCATCGAGGCCGCGCACTTCGACCCGACCACGGTCGCGCGCTCGTCACGCCGCCACCGCCTCGTCACCGAGGCCTCCAAGCGCTTCGAGCGCGGCGTCGACCCGAAGGTGACGGCGGCGGCAGCCCAGCTCGCCGTCGACCTCCTCGTGGAGCACGGCGGCGGCACCGTCGACCCGGGCGTCACCGACGTCGACCGCACGACCGACCGGGTGGCCTACCGCCTCGACGTCACCGAGCCCTCTCGCATCGTCGGTGTCGACTACGCCCGCGAGCGGGTCGTCGGCATCCTGCGCGACCTCGGGTGCTCGGTCGACGAGCAGGGCGCCGGCACCGACGACCGGCACGTCCTCGTCACCCCGCCGTCGTGGCGCCCCGACCTCGTCGACGCGCCCGACTACGCCGAGGAGGTCGCGCGGATCGACGGGTACAACAACATCCCGTCGATCACCCCGACCCCGACCGAGGGCCGTGGGCTCACGCACGCCCAGCGGGCTCGTCGCGTCGTCGCCGACGCCCTCGCGGGCTTCGGCCTGACCGAGGTGCTCAGCTACCCGTTCGTCGCCGAAGGTCTGGCCGACCAGCTCATGCTCCCGGCCGACGACGACCGGCGTCACGCCGTGCGCCTCGCCAACCCGCTGTCCGAGGAGCGGCCGCTGCTGCGCACGTCGATCCTGGCGAGCCTCGTCGACACGCTGCGCCGCAACGTGGCCCGCGGGCAGAAGGACGTCGCGATCTACGAGCTGGGTCTCGTCTTCCGCCCGGGCGGCCCGCTGGGCACCGCGCCGATCCCGAGCGTGGCGACGCGTCCCGACGCCGACACCCTCGAGCGCCTGTATGCCGCCGTGCCGACACAGCCGCGTCGCGCGGGCATCCTCGCGACCGGCCAGACGGAGCCCGCCGGCTGGTGGGGCCCGGGCCGTGCCGCGGACTGGAGCGACATGGTCGCCGCGGTCCAGACGGTCGCGTCCGCCCTGGCCGTGCCGGTGGTCGTCGCGAACGACCCCGCCCACGCCCCGTGGCACCCGGGCCGGTGCGCACGCATCACGCTCCTCGACGGCACGCTCGTGGGCCACGCCGGCGAGCTGCACCCGAAGGTGGTCGCCGCGCTGGAGCTGCCGGCGCGAACGGTGGCCGCCGAGGTCGACGTCGACGTGCTCATCGCGGCCAGCGCCGAGCCGGTCCAGGCGCAGGCGTTCTCCACGTTCCCGCCCGCCCTGACCGACGTGGCGCTGCTCGTGGCGTCCGACGTGGCCGCGGCCGACGTCGAGTTGGCGCTGCGTTCCGGCGCGGGGGAGGCGCTCGAGTCGGTGTCGCTCTTCGACGTCTACGAGGGCGAGCACGTGGAGGCGGGTCGCAAGTCGCTCGCCTACCGCCTCACGTTCCGCGCGACCGACCGCACGCTGACTACCGAGGAGGTCAACGGCTTCCGTGACGCCGCCGTGGCGTCCGCGGCGTCGGCGACGGGGGCCGTCCAGCGCTGAGACCGTCCATGCACGAATATGCATGATCGTGTATAGTCATGCATTGTGATCAGGGCAGCAGTAGCGGGGGCGAGCGGCTACGCCGGAGGAGAGATCCTCCGGCTGCTGCTCGCCCACCCGCAGTTCGAGGTCGGTGCCGTCACGGCGGCGAGCAGCGCGGGGGAGCGGCTCGGTGCCGTCCACCCCCACCTGGTCCCGCTCGCCGACCGCGTGCTCGAGGAGACGAACGTCGACACGCTCTCGGGCCACGAGGTCGTCTTCCTCGCGCTGCCGCACGGCCACTCGGCCGCGCTCGCGGCCCGGCTGCCCGACTCGGTCGTCGTCATCGACTGCGGGGCCGACTTCCGGCTCGAGTCCGAGTCGGCGTGGACCACCTTCTACGACACGGCGTATGCCGGCTCGTGGCCCTACGGCCTGCCGGAGCTGCCCGGGCCGGCCGGCTCCGTGCAGCGCGAGCGGCTCGCCGGGGCGCGGCGGATCGCGGTGCCGGGGTGCTACCCCACGGGCATCTCGCTCGCCCTCGCGCCCGGCTTCTCGGCCGGCCTGCTGGAGCCCGACGACGTCGTCGTCGTCGCCGCCTCCGGCACGTCCGGCGCGGGCAAGTCCCTCAAGCCCCACCTGCTCGGCAGCGAGGTGATGGGCTCCATGTCGCCCTACGGCGTCGGTGGCGGACACCGCCACACACCGGAGATCGAGCAGAACCTCGGCCGGGCGGCGGGTGGGCCGGTCACCGTCTCGTTCACGCCGACCCTCGCCCCCATGCCGCGCGGCATCCTCGCGACGTGCACGGCTCGCCTGCGGCCCGACGCCGACCCGGCGGCGGTCCGCGAGACGTGGGAGAAGGCGTACGCCACGGAGCCCTTCGTCCACGTGCTGCCCGAGGGCTCCTGGCCCACCACGGCTGCGGTCGTCGGCAGCAACCACGTCCAGCTGCAGCTCGCCGTCGACGAGCGGCTGGGCCGGGTCGTGGTCGTCTCGGCGGTCGACAACCTCACCAAGGGCACGGCCGGCGCCGCCGTCCAGTGCGCGAACATCGCCCTGGGTCTCGACGAGACCCTCGGCCTGCCCATCGCGGGGGTGGCACCGTGAGCGCGCCGACCGTTCGGCTGCCGGCCGGCTTCCGCGCCGCCGGGGTGACCGCCGGCCTCAAGGCTAGCGGCACGCCCGACCTCGCCCTCGTCGTCAACGACGGTCCCGACCACCACGCCGCCGCCGTGTTCACCAGCAACCGGGTCGAGGCCGCCCCGGTCACGTGGTCGCGCCAGGTCGTGGCCGACCGTCGGGTCGATGCCGTCGTGCTCAACTCGGGGGGTGCCAACGCGTGCACCGGGGCCCAGGGGTTCCTCGACACGCACCGCACGGCCGAGCACGTGGCAGGGGTGCTGGGTGTCTCGGCGGGTGACGTCGTCGTCTGCTCGACCGGCCTCATCGGCGAGCTGTTGCCGATGGACAAGATCATCGCCGGCATCGACGCCGCGGCGGGGGCGCTGTCGCCCGACGGACACGAGGACGCGGCGGTCGCCATCAAGACCACCGACACCGTGCACAAGGTCGCGACCCACGCCGGTGAGGGGTGGTCCGTCTCCGGCATGGCCAAGGGGGCCGGCATGCTCGCCCCCGCGCTCGCGACGATGCTCGTCGTGGTCACGACCGACGCCGTCGTCGACCCCGCCGACCTCGACGCCGCCCTGAGGTCCGCCACCGCGCTCTCCTTCGACCGCATCGACTCCGACGCCTGCATGTCGACCAACGACACCGTGGTCGTGCTCTCCTCGGGCGCGTCGGGCGTGACGGTGGGGCGCGAGAGCCTCACCGACGCCCTGACGGCCGTCTCGTCCGACCTCGCCCGACAGCTCATCGCCGACGCCGAGGGCGCCGCCCACGACATCGCGATCGAGGTGACGGGTGCAGCCACCGTCGACGACGCCCTCGAGGTCGCGCGGGCCGTGGCGCGCAACAACCTGTTCAAGTGCGCGATCTTCGGCAACGACCCGAACTGGGGCCGGGTGCTCGCGGCCATGGGCACCACCCGGGCGGCGTTCGAGCCCGCCACGCTCGACGTGTCGATGAACGGCGTCCAGGTCTGCCGCGCCGGCGGCGTCGGCGACGACCGCGGCCTCGTCGACCTCACGCCGCGCGAGGTCCACGTCCTCGTCGACCTGCACGCCGGGTCCGATACCGCCACCGTCTGGACCAACGACCTGACCCACGACTACGTCCACGAGAACTCGGCCTACAGCACATGAGCCCCGACAACGCCCGCGCCACGTCCACGCGCGGCAACCTGCGCGGACTCATCGACGCCGCCGCCATCCGCGTGGCAGCGAGCAAGGCCGCCACCCTCGTGGAGGCGCTTCCCTGGCTCGAGCGCTTCCGCGGCGCCCTCGTCGTCGTGAAGTACGGCGGCAACGCGATGGTCGACGACGCCCTCAAGGCGGCCTTTGCCGAGGACATCGCCTTCCTCCGGTACGCCGGGCTGCGGCCCGTCGTCGTCCACGGCGGCGGTCCGCAGATCAAGGCCATGCTCGAGCGCGTCGGCCTCGAGAGCGAGTTCAAGGGGGGCCTGCGCGTCACCACGCCCGAGGTCATGGACGTCGTGCGCATGGTCCTCACCGGCCAGGTGGGGCGCGAGCTCGTCGGCCTGCTCAACCAGCACGGCCCCATCGCGGTCGGGCTCTCCGGCGAGGATGCCGGGCTGCTCGGCGCCCGGCGTCGCGGCACCGTCGTCGACGGCGAGGAGGTCGACCTGGGTCTCGTGGGCGACGTCGAGAGCGTCAACCCGTCGGCCATCATCGACATCCTCGACGCCGGTCGGGTCCCGGTCGTCTCCACGATCGCCCCCGACCTCGACGTCGAGGGCCAGGTCCTCAACGTCAACGCCGACACCGCCGCCGCGGCCATCGCGGTCGCGCTCGGCGCCGAGAAGCTCGTCGTGCTCACCGACGTCGAGGGCATCTACGCCAGCTGGCCCGACCGGGGCTCGCTGCTGTCGACCATCACGGTCAGCGCGGCGCACGAGCTGCTCTCTCGCGTCGACCACGGCATGGTGCCCAAGCTCGAGGCCTGCATCCGGGCCGTCGAGGGCGGCGTGCCGCAGACACACGTCGTCGACGGGCGCACGCCGCACTCGATCCTGCTCGAGATCTTCACCGACGAGGGCATCGGCACGATGGTGCTGCCCGACATCTCCGGCTCGCTCGGCGCACCGGCCCAGGAGGACGCATGACGACCGGGAGCGAGCTGCTCGGGCGCTACGCCGGCGCGATGGTGCAGGTGTTCGGCGCGCCGCAGCTGGTCCTCGCCGAGGGCCACGGCTGCTGGGTCACCGACGTCGACGGCAAGCGCTACCTCGACCTGCTCTCGGGCATCGCGGTCAACGCCCTCGGCCACGGCCACCCGGCACTCGTGCAGGCGGTGGCCAAGCAGGCCGAGTCGGCCATCCACATCTCGAACTTCTTCACGTCCGAGCCGGCCATCGCGCTCGCTGAGCGGATCCTGTCTGTGAGCGGCGCCCCGGCGGGCTCCGGGGTCTTCTTCGCCAACTCCGGCACCGAGGCCACCGAGGCGGCCGTCAAGCTGTCGCGGCGCACGGGCCGCAGCCGCATCGTGGCGCTCGAGGGCTCCTTCCACGGCCGCTCGACGGGCGCGCTGGCCCTGACCCACAAGGCGGCCTACCGCGAGCCGTTCGAGCCGCTCCTCCCGGGCGTGGTCTTCGTGCCGCCGAACGACGTCGAGGCCCTGGACGCCGCCGTCGACGGCTCGACCGCCGCGGTGTTCCTCGAGCCGATCCAGGGTGAGGCAGGCGTACGCGAGCTGAGTCCCGACTACCTGCGTGCGGCCCGCGCCGCCACCTCCCAGCACGGCGCCCTGCTCGTGCTCGACGAGATCCAGACCGGCATCGGCCGCACCGGCGACTGGTTCGCCCACCAACCCTCCGGCGTCGTCCCCGACGCGATGACGCTGGCGAAGGGTCTCGGTGGAGGAGTGCCCATCGGGGCCCTGGTGACGTTCGGCCCCGAGGTCACCGGCATGCTCGCGGCAGGGCAGCACGGCACGACGTTCGGCGGCAATCCACTCGCCTGCGCCGCGGGTCTCGCCGTCCTCGACACCATCGAGCGCGACGGGCTGCTCGCGCACGTCCGCGAGGTCGGCGCCCTGCTCGACGATCTCGACGTGGAGGGCGTCGCCGGCACCCGCGGTCGGGGTCTGCTCCGCGCGGTCGAGCTCGACGGCATACCGTCGGCAGCGGCCATGGCCGCGGCGCGCGAGGCCGGCTTCATCGTCAACGCCGTCACGCCGACCGCGATCCGGCTCGCCCCGCCCCTCGTCATCTCCGAGCGCGAGCTGCGCGGGTTCCTCGACGCCCTCCCGGCGATCCTCGCGTCCGCGCGGGCGGCGGGGGAGGCCACGTCATGAGCCGCACCCAGCGGCAGCGCCGCATCGTCGAGCTCCTCGGCGCCCACGCCGTGCACAGCCAGGGGGAGCTGTCCGACCTGCTCGTCGCCGAGGGCACCGAGGTCACCCAGGCGACGCTCTCGCGCGACCTCGTCGAGCTCGGCGCCGTCAAGGTACGCCGCGGGCGGGCCCTCGTGTACGCCGTCCCCGGGGAGGGTGGAGAGCTGCCCGCCGTCGGCTCGATCGGTGACGCGGCCTCGGCGCGCCTGCGTCGCACGTGCGAGGAGCTGCTCGTCTCGGCGACACCCGCGCAGAGCCTCGTGGTGCTCCGCACCCCGCCGGGTGCCGCCAACTACCTCGCCTCGGCCATCGACCAGGCCCGCGACCCCGACGTCGTGGGCACCATCGCCGGCGACGACACGATCATGATCGTCACGGCGGGCGCGAAGCAGGCGGTGGCGGTGGCCGAGCGGCTGCAGGCCCTCGTCGGTCCGCGCGACTGATCCACCCGTTGTTGACCCGTACCACGTGCAGGAGGCACCACCGATGACGACCGACGCCCCCACCGGCACCGGCGAGAAGCCCGCCGACCGCGTCAGCCTCTGGGGCGGGCGCTTCGCCGGTGGCCCGGACCAGGCGCTGGCCGCGCTGTCGAAGAGCACGCACTTCGACTGGCGTCTCGCCCCGCATGACATCGCGGGCTCGCGGGCGCACGCGCGGGTGCTGCACGCCGCCGGGCTGCTCACGCCGGAGCACCTGACCGGCATGCTCGAGGGCCTCGACCGGCTGGAGGCGGACGTTGTGTCGGGTGCGTTCGTGCCGGCGGAGGACGACGAGGACGTGCACACCGCCCTCGAGCGCGGCCTCATCGAGAGGGTGGGCCCCGAGCTCGGCGGCCGCCTTCGTGCGGGGCGCTCGCGCAACGACCAGGTGGCGACCCTCTTCCGCATGTACCTGCGCGAGCACGCCCGGGTCGTCGGTGGTCTCGTGCTCGACGTCGTCGACGCGCTCGTCGCGCAGGCGCAGCAGCACCTCGGGGTCTCGATGCCCGGGCGCACGCACCTGCAGCACGCCCAGCCGGTGCTGCTCAGCCACCACCTGCTGGCCCACGCCTGGGCGCTGCTGCGTGACGTCGACCGGCTGCGCGACTGGGACGCCCGCACCGACGCGTCGCCCTACGGCTCCGGTGCCCTGGCCGGCTCGTCGCTCGGCCTCGACCCCGAGCTCGTCGCCAAGGACCTCGGTTTCGCCCGTGCCGTCGAGAACTCCATCGACGGCACAGCCTCGCGCGACTTCGTCGCCGAGTTCGCCTTCGTGGCGGCGATGACCGCGGTCGACATCTCGCGCATCGCCGAAGAGGTCGTCATCTGGGCGACGAAGGAGTTCTCGTTCGTGACGCTCGACGACGCGTACTCCACCGGGTCGAGCATCATGCCGCAGAAGAAGAACCCCGACGTCGCCGAGCTCGCGCGAGGCAAGGCCGGCCGTCTCGTCGGCGACCTCGCGGGCCTGCTCACGACCCTCAAGGCGCTGCCCCTCGCCTACAACCGGGACCTGCAGGAGGACAAGGAGCCCGTCTTCGACGCGGTCGACACCCTCGAGGTGCTGCTCCCGGCCTTCTCCGGCATGGTCGCGACGCTGACCTTCCACACCGACCGGCTCGAGTCCCTCGCGCCGCAGGGTTTCGCACTCGCGACCGACATCGCGGAGTGGCTCGTGCGCGAGGGTGTCCCGTTCAGGGTGGCCCACGAGGTGGCGGGGGCCTGCGTGCGCGACTGCGAGTCCCGCGGCATCGAGCTGTGGGACCTCACCGACGACGACTTCGCCCGCATCAGCGAGCACCTGACGCCCGAGGTGCGCAGCGTGCTCTCTGTCGAGGGCTCCCTCGCGTCGCGTGACGCGGTGGGTGGCACCGCCCCCGTCCGGGTCGGCGAGCAGCTCGTGGCTGCCGGCGAGCGAGCAGCCCTCGCCCGCGCGTGGGTCGACGCCGGCGTCTGAGGCTCCGGCTACGGTGACGAGGTGTCCGTCGACGAACGCCTCCCACGGGAGTTCTTCGCCCGCCCGTCCGTGGAGGTCGCGCCCGAGCTCCTCGGCCGACACCTGTCGTACGGCGGGGTCACGCTCCGGCTGACCGAGCTCGAGGCGTATGCCGGCGAGATCGACCCCGGGTCGCACGCCTTCCGCGGCATGACGCCACGCACCCAGCCGATGTTCGGCCCGGCAGGCTTCACGTACGTCTACTTCACCTACGGCCACCACTGGTGCGTCAACCTCGTGGCGGGTGAGGTGGGCACGGCCGCGGCCGTCCTCGTGCGCGCCGGCGAGGTGGTCGCCGGCCACGACCTCGTCCGCTCCCGCAGGGGACCGGTGCGCGAGCGAGACTGGGCCCGCGGGCCCGGGCGCCTCGGCCAGGCGCTCGCGATGGGGCGCGAGCAGACCGGGCTCGACTTCTGCCGCCCGCCACTCGGCGAGCCCATCGACCTCGTCGTCAGCGCGGGGGAGCCGGTCGAGGCGGCCGACGTGCGCGTGGGCCCCCGCGTCGGGGTGAGCGGACCGGGTGGTGACGGAGCGAGGTATCCGTGGCGCTTCTGGGTCGACGGCGAGCCCAGCGTGTCGGCCTACCGGCCCGGGGTCGTGCGCAAGCGACGCTGACGCGCGGGGCGGCCGGACGGCCATCCGTCGGTACTCGGTGGCTCCGGCAGGGCGGCATACGGCAGGCTTGGCCGCGGCGGGCAGGGAGCCCGACCGACAGAGAGGACACCGATACCCGTGACGGACATCTTCGACGAGCTGCAGTGGCGCGGCCTGGTGGCGCAGTCCACCGACGAGGCGGCGCTGCGCGAAGCACTCGCGGAGGGACCCCTCACGCTGTATTGCGGGTTCGACCCGACCGCTCCGTCGCTGCACTTCGGCAACCTCGTGCAGCTCGTCGTCCTGCGGCACTTCCAGCGGGCGGGGCACAAGGTCATCTGCCTCGTGGGTGGGTCCACGGGGCTCATCGGTGACCCGCGTCCGACGTCCGAGCGGGTGCTGAAGACCAAGGAGCAGACGGCCGACTGGGTGGCGCGCATCCAGGAGCAGGTGCGACCGTTCCTCGCGTTCGAGGGCGACAACGCGGCGCTGCTCGTCAACAACCTCGACTGGACGGCGCCGATCAGCGCCCTCGACTTCCTGCGCGACATCGGCAAGCACTTCCGGGTCAACCAGATGGTGCGCAAGGACGCCGTGGCAGCCAGGCTCGAGAGCGAGCAGGGCATCTCGTACACGGAGTTCAGCTACCAGATCCTCCAGGCGCTCGACTTCCTCGAGCTCTACCGCGCCCACGGCTGCACGCTCCAGACGGGAGGGGCCGACCAGTGGGGCAACCTCACGGCCGGCGTCGACCTCGTGCACCGCGTCGAGGGAAAGTCGGTGCACTGCTTCACGACGCCGCTGCTCACCGACGCGGCCGGCACGAAGTTCGGCAAGTCGGAGGGCAACGCCGTCTGGCTCAGTGCCGACATGACGAGCCCGTACGCGTTCTACCAGTACTGGATCAACGTCGAGGACGCGTCGGTGGTCAAGCTGCTGAAGGTGTTCACCGACCGCACTCCCGACGAGATCGCCGACCTCGAGAAGCAGGTGGCGGAGGAGCCCTTCCGCCGCACCGCGCAGCGCGTGCTCGCCGCGGACGTGACGACGCTCGTCCACGGGGCCCAGGCGACGGCTGCGGTCCAGGCGGCGTCCGAGGCGCTGTTCGGCAAGGGCGACCTCAGTGGTCTCGACCCACGCACCCTCGGCGACGCGACCGCCGAGCTGCCCGGGGCCGACGTCGCGGTGGGCACCTCGCTGGTCGACGCCCTCGTGGCCGTAGGCCTCGTCGACTCGCGCAACGGGGCGAGGCGAGCCATCGGCGAAGGAGGAGCGTCGCTCAACAACGTCAAGGTCACCGATCCCGACCAGGTGCTCGTCGAGGACGACTTCCTGCACGGTGCGGTGGCCGTGATCAAGCGCGGCCGGCGCAACCTCGCTGCCGCCAGGCGTGGCTGAGCACGCTGGAGAGGCCGCATCGACGGCCTGAGCGCGCGTCAGGAGGGCGGATCCCGTTGTCACACAACGCGATCCGCCACTTCTGACGCGTGTGGAGCCACGGATTTGTGTTTTCCGCGAGGGCCCGGTTAATGTTCTCTTCGTCAGCCCGACAGGGAGGAACGGACGCCACCGCGGCGGTGAGAGATCACCGAGCGAAGCTGGCCGGTCCCGGGGCTGGATGAAGGTCCGGAGCGCTCGAGATGATCGGGTAGGCTCTGGAGGGTAGGAACCGCTGATTCCAAGCGGGTCGATCCGGACGGTCTGAAGGCTGGTTCGCGGGTTTGACTCCCAAGCTTGAGGCGGGTAAGTTTGAAGGGTTGCCCCGGAGGCCTCCTCGTGGAGGTGGTTGATGGTGTGTGTCCGATTCTTGAGAACTCAACAGCGTGTCAAAAATCGATGCCAATTACCTCGTCCCGAGGCGCGGCACGGCCACTCGATAGCGGGTGGGTGTGTGGTGTCTTGGACGAATTATCCTTTGGTTGAATTGAACTTCTAGCTATTTTGAGCTGGTTGTTCGACTTCAGTCAGGTTTTCGGACCCTTCAGGGGTTCAAAGTTTGCTCACTCTTTTTCGGGGTGGGTGTTTGAACATCAACGGAGAGTTTGATCCTGGCTCAGGACGAACGCTGGCGGCGTGCTTAACACATGCAAGTCGAACGGTGACGATCAAGCTTGCTTGGTCTGATCAG